>JBHHYS010000061.1:0-13425 GCA_046757645.1 Terriglobia bacterium
TCGTCAAGGTCACCGGCGAGTTCTGGGCGCAGACCACCGAGGGCGACGGCAACTTCAATATGTTTAGCTTTCTCCACCGCGAGGGCGCCGAGCTGCTGGTCGAACCCATCGGCACCTGGATTATGTACATGCTCCACCAGGCGGTGCAGGCGACAAAAGACCAGTACGGCTTGGACGAAAACATGCGCCTGTCGGGCCGGTGGGAAGTGGGTAAGAAGCTGGCTCTGGCGAAGCGATACTACAAGAAGCTGGCCCTGCTAAAGTTCGCCGAGGTCGTCTTCCGCCGCGAGTATCACCGGATCAAAGATGCGCTCGGCGGCGTTGCCCACGGCCTCACGGACCAGTACGAATTGCAACGCCTCGGCCACCCCTATTACAACTCCCGCGCCGGCGGTGGGGAAGGACACCTGGAAGTGGCCAAAAACATCTACTACTCGAACAAAGAACTCTGCCACATGGTGCTTTCCCTCAAGCCCTTCGGCTGCATGCCTTCCACGCAGTCCGACGGGGCGCAGTCCGCCGTGGTCGCCCACTACAAGGATATGATCTTCCTGCCCATCGAGACTTCAGGCGAGGGGGAAATCAACGCCCACAGCCGGGTGCAGATGGCGCTGGGCGAGGCCAAGATGAAAGCCAAGCGGGAGTTCAGGGAGGCGCTGGAATCCACCGGCTTCACCTTGGACGACATCAAGGCCTACGTGGAGACGCACCCCGAGCTCGAGCGCCCGATGTACAAAGTTCCCAAGCGCAAGGGCGTCATCGGCACCGGGGCGAACTTCATCCTCCACGTGGCCGATCGGATGAAGGGCAACACCAGTTTGCCGCCGAACGGCGTGGCCACCCACTAGCCGAGGAGAGAGACCCCACAGCGATGAGCGCCCACGGCAAAGCTAACGGAAAGGCCAACGGCCAAGCCGCCGAGAAGCTCTACTACATCGGCTTGGACGTGGGCTCGACCACCGTGAAGGCGGTGGTCATCGACCCGGCGACAGACAAGATCCTCTGGTCCGACTACCAACGCCACGACACCAAGCAGCCGGAAAAGGTGCTGGAGTTCCTGGAACGGATCGCCAGCGACCTCAAGGACATTCCCGAGCAGAGCTTCCGCCTCTTCATCACCGGCTCGGGCGGCAACGGATTGACCAAGTTCCTGGGCGCGAAGTTCGTCCAGGAGGTCAACGCTGTCTCCCTGGCGGTGGAGAAGCTCTACCCCGAGGCAGGCTCGGTGATCGAACTTGGTGGCCAGGACGCCAAGATCATCATCTTCAAGGAAGATCCGGAAACCGGTCGCAAGAAGAAGTTCCCCTCCATGAACGACAAGTGCGCCGGGGGCACCGGGGCGGTGATCGACAAGATCAATGCCAAGCTGCGCATTCCCTCGGAACAGCTCTGCCAGATGAGCTACTACGGCCTGAAGCTGCACCCGGTGGCGGGCAAGTGCGGCGTGTTTGCCGAAAGCGACATCAACTCCCTGCAAAAGCAGGGGGTGGCGCCCCCGGAATTGATGGCGTCGCTGTTTGAAGCCATCGTGCAGCAGAACTTGGCCGTGCTCACCCGCGGCAACACCTTGCGGCCCGTGGTGCTGCTCCTCGGCGGCCCCAACACCTATATCCGGGGCATGATCGACTGCTGGAAGCACAACATTCCCAAAGTGTGGGAGGAGCGCAACTTCCCCCTCCCGGAAGGCGTCGAGCCCAAAGAACTGGTGCGCACCCCCGAAAACGCCCAGTACTTTGCCGCCATCGGCTCGGTGCAGTTCGGGTTGGATGAAGGCGATCCGGAGCTGGGGAAGTACAGCGGCACCGAAAAGCTGAAGTGGTACCTCGACGTCGGCCGCCACGAAGAGAAGATGAAAAAGGGCGGGGGCGCCGGCCTGGCCAAGAGCCCCGAAGAGCTGGGGGCGTTCAAAGAGAAATACAGGCGCCACAAGTTCGAACCGAAGAAGTTCCAGCCGGGACAGGTGGTGGAGTGCTTCATCGGGCTCGACGGCGGGTCCACCTCGACCAAGGCGGTTGTCATCGACAAGAACCGCGAGATCCTGGTCAAGGCCTATCAGCTCTCCAAGGGCAACCCTATCGAAGACACAATGGAAATGTTTGCCCAGCTCCGTCAGCAGGTGGAATCCCAGGGTGCGAGCCTGAAGGTTCTGGGGGTGGGCACCACCGGCTACGCCAAGGATATCCTCAAAGAAACCATCGGGGCGGATGCCGCCATCGTCGAAACCGTGGCCCACACCCAGGCGGCGCTGCGCTTCTACCCGGATGCCGATGTCATCTGCGACGTGGGCGGCCAGGACATCAAGATCATCATTCTCAAGGACGGCCGCGTCAAAGACTTCAAGCTCAACACCCAGTGCTCGGCCGGCAACGGTTACTTCCTGCAATCCACCGCTCAGGGCTTCAACCTCCCCGTGGAGCAATACGCGGACACCGCCTTCAGTGCCAAATCCTTTCCCCAATTCGGCTATGGCTGCGCGGTGTTTATGCAGTCTGACATCGTGGACTTCCAGCGCCAGGGCTGGAAGGCCGAAGAAATCATGGCCGGCCTGGCCAACGTGCTCCCCAAGAATATCTGGCTATACGTCAGCCAGATCCCCAACCTCTCTGCCATTGGCCGGAAGTTTGTCCTCCAGGGCGGTACGCAGCACAATCTGGCCGCGGTGAAGGCCCAGGTTGACTTCATCGAATCCCGCTTCAAGGGCAAGGAGATCCAGCCGGAAGTGGTGGTGCACAAGCACACCGGGGAGGCGGGCGCCATCGGCGCCGCGATGGAAGCCTGCCGGTTGTGGGAGAACGGCCGCCAGACCAGCTTCATCGGCCTCGACAACGTGGCCAGCATCAGCTACACCACCGCCCGCGGCGAGAACACCCGCTGCTACTTCTGCAAGAACAAGTGCTTGCGCACCTTCATTGACGTCAAGACCGCCAAGCCGCCGGAGAACTGGAAGCCGCCGACAAAGACCAAGGTGCCGCTGCCGGAGGGCGCTCAGCGCCTGATCATCTCCACCTGCGAGAAGGGGCAGGTGGAAAACGTCGACGATATGCGGACCATCAAGGCCGGGCTGGACGCGCTCAAGAACGCCAACCCCAACCTGGTGGAAATCGCCGCCAAGGCCGCCTTTCGGCCGGCCAACGCCCCCCGGGTGGCCGACCCGCTGCCTCGCTACGCCTTCACCCAGGCTCAGAAGCAGCGGGTGGCATTGATGAAACGCCGCCAGGAAATCAAGCTCGGCATGCCCCGCCTGCTCAATATGTATTCCACCGGACCCTTCTGGATGGGCTACTTTGAGTCGCTCGGCTTGCAGCCGGAAAACCTCATCTGGTCGGATTTCACCAGCGAGCAGCTCTACAAAGAGGGCGCCAAGCGCGGCGCCATCGACCCCTGCTTCCCCTCCAAGGTCGGCATCCCGCACGTCCACAACCTGCTCCACGTCATCCATCCCAAGAAGAAGCTCGATTGCATTTTCTTCCCTATGATCGACGACCTGACCACGGACCTCCGGCACACGCAGGGGACACGCGCATGCCCCACGGTCACCGCTACCCCAGCCGCGGTCAAGGCTGCTTTCACCAAAGAGGGCGACGTCTTTGCCGAAAAGGGCGTGCGCTACCTCGATCCCCTCGTCAACATGTCTCAGCCCGGACTGCTGGCCCGGCAGCTCTTCGATACCTTCCAACAAATCCTCGGCCTCTCCTATGGGGAAAATGAGCGCGCGGTGGAGGAGGGCTACAAGGCGCTGGACATCTTCCAAAACGTCACCCTGCGCGGTTATGGGCGCGAAGTGCTCAACCAGCTGATGGCCGAAGACAAGATCGCCATCGTCCTCCTGGGACGCCCCTACCACAACGACCCGGGCGTCAACCACGAAATCCTGGAGGAGTTCCAGAAGCTCGGCTACCCCGTCTTTGCCCAGGATTCACTGCCCATTGACGACGACATCACCTGGGAACTCTTCGCCGAGGACGTCGAACGCTCCGGCGGGGAAATCGTCCACCCCATGGATATCCGCGACGTCTGGAAAAACTCCTACAGCGAGAACACCAGCCGCAAGGTGTGGACAGCCAAGTATGTGGGGCGGCACCCCAACCTGGTGGCCCTGGAGCTCTCCAGCTTCAAGTGCGGCCACGACGCCCCCATCTACACGGTGGTCGAAGAAATCGTGGAGAAGTCGGGCACCCCCTACTTCTGCTTCAAGGATATCGACGAGAACAAGCCCACCGGCTCCATCAAGATTCGCGTGGAAACCATCGGCTACTTCCTCAAGCGCTATCGGGAAGACTTGGTGCGCGAGAAACAGAAGCGCCGCCAGCTGGATGCGCAACTGGCCGTGCTCGAAGCCCAGCTCCGCCGGGAAATCGAAACCCGGCTGGCACGCGGCCAGCGCCTCGCCGAAGAGGACCTGGCAAACCTTCCCCTGCCAGAGGCCAGCGATGTCCGGCCTGAAATCCACGCTGCCGCTGGCGACGACTGATTCACTCGTCGCGTCCGAGACAGCCAAGAACCCGCTGGCGCTCTTATGCCGCTGTCAATTGACCCGCTTTTCCGGTTCTGGTATCGTACCCGCCTGAGTTGATGCCCGAGGGAAAGCGGCCATGCTGGAAGCGGACAAGGTAATGTTCGAGGTCTATCGCGAATCACGCTATTCGGGGAAATACCGCGTGGTGTACTTCACGGAGCTAGGCGAGCACAACAAAGAGTGGGAACTCAACCGTGCCCTGGATGGCGAGCACTTTTACGACGGCTTCATCAAGAACTGGCGCAAAGAACAGGCCAAGCAGATCATCACCCGGTTCATCGCCCGCCTCAACGACGGCGAAGCGCTCACCCCGCAGCAACTGGAAGAGGAACTCAAGGAATACATACCCGCCACCAGCCGCTAAGCGGTGGGCGCTATGGCCGATCCCCCCAAGCCGGGCTATTTCTACCGCGAATACCAGACCGTAAGCGCCTTGGTCGACGCGGAGTTCGCCCGCAACGCTCAGCGCTTCCAGAATCACCCCGCGCCGGGGGACGGCACCGGGCTGCAGTGCCGCCGCGGCTGCACAGCTTGCTGCTCGCAACTCTTCGACATCACCTTGCTCGAAGCGGCCTACATCTCCCGCCACCTCCGCCGTCTGACCCCGGAAAAGCAGGTGGAATTGCGGCGCCGCGCCGAAGCCTACCGGCCGCAGCGCCGGAGACTGCTTGCGGGTCGAGCCCGGGAGCGTTGGGCCCAACAAGTTGTCGGCCGTTTGCCGCTCGAGGGTCTGCGGCTGCCCTGTCCGGCCCTGGACCCCGACGGCGCCTGCAGCATCTACGAAGCTCGGCCTTTGGTCTGCCGCCAGTTTGGTATGCCGCTCTACAATCCGCAACGCCCGGGTGTGCTGGGAGCCTGCGAGCTGAATTTTTCCACCGGAGAGGAGCTCCACCCGAACGAACTTGTGGTCAACCAGACTCGTATCCATCAGCGCTGGGAGGAGATAAACGCCGCGCTGCGGGAGGCCTACCCGATGCCGGCGAATCCTCTGACCGTCGCGGATGCGCTCCTGGAAGACTTTGACACGCGCCTGCACGGTGCAGAAGTCGGCGGACGCGACGCCACACCAACGCGCGGCGGTGATTCTCAATGAGCGAAAAGCCCGCGAAGCTCCCCGAGTTTTTCTGGGAAGCGATTATCGACAACGCCTTGAACCGGGACACCGAGAAACACATCGCCGAGCAGCGCGAGGCGCTCGAGGCGAATCCTCTCGACCCACGCTCCTGTTTCCACCTGGGCTTACTCTACACTATGCAGCGCAAGCCCCAAGCAGCTATCGAGATGTTCGAGCGTGTCTTGGCGGTTGACCCGGGCTTCTCCCTCGCCCACCGGCATCTCGGCCAGCTCTACGCCGTGCTGGGGAACTTCGCCCGAGCCTGGGCCCACGCCCACGAAGCGGCTGCGCTCGGCGACTCGAGCCTGCTTGATATGCTCAACCGCTATGCGAATGTTACTCGTCGATGGCGTTAGCTTTCCGCCGGCTCTTCCTGCCCGCGAATTTCTTCTACTTGTGATACAGTTTTTCTATGCGTGACGCACGGCCGCGCTTCCTCAAGGCCTGCCACCGCCAGCGGGTTGATGCCACCCCCGTATGGTTTATGCGTCAGGCGGGACGCTATCTGCCCGCCTATCGCGCCATCCGCGCCCGGCATAGCATTTTGGAAATCTGCAAGACGCCCCCACTGGCCGCGGAGGTAACCATCACCGCCGCGGAAGAACTCGGGGTGGACGCAGCCATCGTATTTGCCGACCTCCTGCTGCCGGTGGAACCCATGGGTATGAAGCTTCGTTTCGCATCCGGCGAAGGGCCGGTGATCGAGCAGCCGGTGCGCGACGAACAGGCCATCCGAAGGCTGCGCAGCGACGCAGCCGCTGAGCTTGGTTTTGTCGGAGAGACCATCCGCCTCGTCCAGCGGCATTTTTCCGCCACGCTGCCAATCATCGGATTTGCCGGCGCGCCCTTCACGCTGGCCAGCTACATGGTCGAGGGCGGTAGTTCGCGCAACTTCATTCATACGAAATCGCTGCTCTACCGCACGCCCCGCTTGTGGGCCGCCCTGATGGAGAAGCTCTGCGCCGTGTTGGAGCCGTACTTGTTGGACCAAGTAGCCAGTGGCGCTAGCGCCATCCAGCTGTTCGACACTTGGGTGGGCTGCCTGACAACGGAGGACTACCGCCACTATGTGCTTCCTTATTCCCAGCGCCTGATTCAAGCCATCCAACGCCGCGGCGTTCCGGTAATTCATTTTGCCACCGGCTCGGCGGGCCTGTTGGCCGCCATGCAGGAGGCAGGTGCCCACGTGCTGGGAGTGGATTGGCGGATTCCGCTCGGCCGGGCGTGGCAAGAGGTCGGCTTCCGCCCCGCCATTCAGGGGAACCTCGACCCGGTGGCTTTGTTTGCGCCCTGGCCGGAATTGCGCCAGCGGGTAGAATCGGTCCTCGAGCAAGCCGCCGGGCGGCCGGGACACATCTTCAACCTGGGCCACGGCATCTTGCCGGACACCCCCGCGGAAAATGTGCGCGCGGTGGTCGAGTGGGTGCATGAATATACGGCAGCAGGGCAACACAAGGTGCGAAGGGACGATGACTGACCGGGTGGACGTGCCCGAAAGGGAAGAGCGCTGGGCTGTGCTGCTGCTCGCGCATGGCGCCCCGGCTAAGCTGGAAGACATCCCTGAATTCCTCCTCTATGTGCGCAACGGGCGCCCGCTCCCGGCGCCGGCGGTCGAGAAAATCACCCGCCGCTACGCACGGATCGGCGGCGGCTCGCCACTCTTGCGCCACACCCGCCGGCAGGCAGAAGCGCTGGCGGCACGGCTGGGACGGCCCGTCTATGTGGGGATGCGAAACTGGCATCCCTTCGTCGCTGAGGCGGTCCGGCGCGCCGTTGGCGATGGAGTTCGTCACCTGGTGGCTGTGTGCCTGGCCCCCCACAATTCGCGCACCAGCGTGGGCGTTTACCGCAGTCGCCTGGAAGAAGCCGCCGCCGAAGTCAAGCCGGGATTGGCGGTGCAGTTTGTGGAGAGCTGGCACGACCACCCGCTTCTGATTCAAGCCTTCGCGGAAAGACTCCGCGCGGCGCTCGACGCCGCACAAGCGGCTGCCCGGGCTGAGGTTCCGGCGATTCTCACTGCTCATAGCGTGCCTGAAAACACCATCGCCGTCGGCGACCCATACGACCACCAGGTGCGTGAGACCGCTGCCCGGGTCGCGGCCACGGCGGGCTGCTCTCTCTGGCAGCTCGCCTACCAGAGCCAGGGGATGACAACCGAGCCCTGGCTCGGGCCCAGGGTCGAGTCGGTGATCGACCGCTTGGCCGCCGCCGGCCACCGCCACCTGGTGGTGGCGCCAATTGGTTTCCTGTCCGACCATGTGGAGATACTCTATGATGTGGACGTTGCATTCTCGGACTATGCCCGGGCCCGGGGCGTCACCCTCAGCCGGACGGAGTCGCTCAACCACAGCCCGTTGCTGATTGAAGCCCTGGCGTCCGTCGTTCTCAGCCGCATCCGCTCCCGCAGGCTTTCCCCCTCCACCTGAGCCGCTCCCCGTGAAGCCGAAACGCATAGCGGTTGTCGGTGGCGGCATTGCCGGCCTGACGGCAACCTTCGGGTTGTCCGAGGCGCAGCGGGCGGGAGCGCCAATCGAAGCGTATTTGTTCGAGGCCAGTCCACGACTGGGCGGTGCCTTGCGCACCGAGCGCATTGACGCCTGTGTGGTGGAAGCCGGAGCCGACTCTTTCCTGACGGAAAAGCGGGATGCCATCGAACTCTGTCATCAAGTGGGACTGAGCGATCAACTGATCGGCTCCGAGGATGCTCAGCGAAAAACTTTGATTCTCCACCAGGGAAGGCTGGTGCCGCTGCCGGAGGGATTTGATTTTCTCGTCCCCACGCGCTTCTTGGCAGTCGCCCGGACCCCATTGCTCTCCCTGCGCGACAAACTGGCGCTGGCCGCGGAAGTCTGGGTTCGCCCTGCGACGCATACCGGGGACGAATCGGTCGCCAGCCTGGTCGAACGCCATTTCAGCCCGGGGCTGCGGGAGACCATTGTCGACCCCTTGCTGATGGCGGTCTACGGTGGCGACTCTCATCTTCTGAGCGCCCAGGCTGTGCTGCCGCGTTTGGTGGAGATGGAGCAAAGATGGGGCAGTCTGATCCGGGGTTTCCGCCAAGCGGCTCGGGAAAGAAAAAGGCACAGCGCGCAGCAACCGCACCAGACCACTGTCCGACCGTCGCTTTTCACCACCTTGCGCGAGGGGCTGGAGAGCCTGGTCGGGGCTCTCGCCGCGCGTCTTGGCAATGTCCGGGTGGTGTGCGGACGCCGCGTGGTGGAAATCATCGCCACGCCAGCCTCCGGGAGCGGCTATCAGCTTCGCTTCGAGGGCAATGAGTCGTTCGATGCAAACGCGGTGATCTTGGCTCTACCCGCCTATCAGTCCGCCCGGTTGCTCGCCGCCCGCGACCCTATGCTGGCCGACCGGTTGGCCGAAATTCCCTATAGCTCGTCGTTGATCGTGGCCGTGGGCTATGACGCGCGCGTGCGGGAAACACTGCCACGCGCCTTCGGCTTTCTCGTACCGCGGGAGGAGAAACTCCGCATCCGCGCCTGCACGTTTGTCGGCCAGAAGTTTCGCCACCGAGTTGCTTCAAATCGCGCCCTGTTGCGCTGCTTTCTCGGCGGGGTGCGAGACGAAGCCGTTCTCCAACTCAGCGACGCCGAAGTAGCGGCCACGGTTCAGCGGGAACTACGCAGCGTTCTGGGCATCACCGGCGATCCGGTGTTTTTGAAAGTGTACCGCTGGCCCCAGGCACTGGCGCAGTACACCGTGGGTCACCCGGAGCGTCTTTCGGTTATCCGCTCCCGATTGGCGGAACACCGCGGGCTGTTTCTCTGCGGCAACGCCTATCAGGGCGTCGGTATCCCTGACTGTATCCGCTCGGGGAAAGCCGCGGCGGCCGACTGCCTGCGGCAACTGACCCAAGGATAAGCCGGCAAGAACGGCTAAGGCTCAAGAGGTTTGACGAGGACGAGAATCAAAATCGCCACGAATACCAAGGCGACGCCACCTTGCAGGGCCACACATTCCCGGCGCTGGAGCTGGTTGCGACCCGCGGCCAGCGATTTGGCGCGGAAGTAAGTCCACAGGTCGAGCCCAAGCAGCAATACCACCAGGGAAAGCTTGAAGTACATCCAGGAGGCAGAAAGATAGTAGCCGGGGTTGGTGTAGACGAGCACGACTCCGGTGACCAGCATAGCGATGGCTCCCGGATGAACCCAGTGGCGAAACAACGCTCTCTGCACGCCGGCCAAGGTCTGTCGCGTGTCGGGGTTGGGCTCCTGGAGATGGGTGGCCAGGAGTTTGGTGACCAGCAGCAGGCCGCCCACCCAGAACGCCATCCCGAGCAAATGAAACACCAGCATCCACGCCGTCATGCTGAGCTCCCAGCCCAGTCGATTGGGAAGATAGGAATCGGGCAAAACATTCTATCCCAAGAGCACCGCTGTGGGTTGCTTTCCATCGCCGCTTCGACGGGCCTGCCGGCCGTGGTTTGACTTTAGTGGTTTCGGATGACAAAATAGATATGAATTCCGGAAGACGCCAGGAGAGAGTGCATGGAAACAGTCGCGCCCGCCTACGGTGCGCCAGAGGTTGTGAAGAACGAGCCCAAATCCAAGGGCATGACGAACAAGCGCAAGAAGGTTCCCAAGCTTCTGGCGGTGATCAATGAGTGCTGCACGGGTTGTGCGGGCTCGCCGGCCTGCGTGGACTATTGTCCGGTGGAAGACTGCATGTACTGGGTCCCGGATGAAAACAGTCCTCCCTTTGGTGTGATCCGCGTGGATCCACTTCTCTGCATCGGCTGCAAACTGTGCACCAGCAAAGGCCCCGACGGGGCTTTCTTGGAAGGCTGCCCCTGGGACGCCATCGACATGGTGCCCACCGAAGAGTGGGAAGCCGTGCACGGCAAGATGTCGTACTAACTCGGCCCGTTTACTCCCCGAACCTCGCTGCCGGCCGCTGCCCGGCGACGAATCGCCTCCCGGGTCAAAATCGCCTGCTGCTGAATCTTCTCCGGCATTCCTTCGACGCCGCGCGCATACGGCTCGATCTCCGCCAGGTCCTCGGACTGACCCAGGAGATAGAGTGCCCGCAGGGCCTCCCACACCTGCTCCTCGCCCGGGGAGAGAAGAACCAGGGCGTCGCCCGCCTCGACCTCCGCGCCCTCTGCAAACAGCCATCGCTGCACCTCGCCGGGCAAGGGCGAGCGGATTTCAACCGGTTCAGCTTCATCCGTCTGAATCCGCCCGAGCAGTGTCCCGGGGTTGAGCGTCTCGCCGACCGGCAGGCGGATGGCCAGGGTCCCCGCCCGCGGGGCGGAGACAGCGTAGGGTTGGAGCATCCGCCGGAGCTCGGGTTTCCCGCTGGCATCTCCAAAGCGCACCAGTGAGAGCGCCGCGTTGCCCCGCACCACCGGATCGGCATCGGCGAGAAGCTCGCGGAGAGCGGCGTGAAATTCCGGCGAGCGGTTGTCTTGTCCCATGACCCAGGCTACGGTGGCGCGAATCTGCGGGAGTTCGTGGGTGGCCAACGAGCGAACCTGGGGATACCAGCGTTTGACCCCGGGGTCGCCGCGAAGAATCCCCTCGGCGATCTGCACCAAGGCGTGCTGAGTCTTCCGCGGCCGCTGAGTATCGGAAAGGTACTTCTCGGTATCCCGCTCGGCCAGGGGTCGCCCGAACCATGTCCCGCGCCAGAACAAAAACGGAACCAGCACAAACCCCAGCACGAAAAGCATCAGCCAAAATGGCGGCCGGCGCCGGCCCCGAGGCGTGCGGGGCTGCGCCGGGGGAGGACTATCTGGAGGCCTCACCGGATTCTCCGTCTCTGAAGGAAACACCAAGCGCAAAGAGCTATCTCGGTGTCACCAATATCCTTGCCACCTCTCGCTTATAGGGGATGTGGCCCGCGGTGTCAACCGGCTCGGCCCGGGCCTCAGCGCAGGGGGTAGAGATGATAAAGCATCCAGTAGATGACGACCCCGGTGACGGAAACGTAGAGCCACAGGGGCAGCGTCCAACGGGCGATGCGCACGTGCCGGGTGAATTGCTCTCGCCAGGCGCGGGAGAGAGTGATCAAGGCCAGCGGGATGATCAGGGCCGCCAGGATGACGTGGGGGATGAGAATGGAGAAGTAGAGAATCCGGATCGCCCCCTGACCGGGAAACGAGGTCGCGCCATGATGATAGTGGTAGTAGAGATAGGAGATCAGAAAGAGAGTAGAGACAATGAAGGCCGAGAGCATGCAAGTTTTGTGGGCGGTTACCTGCTTGCGGCGGATAAAGAGGTAGCCGGCGACGAGTAAGAGAGCGCTGGTGGCGTTCAGGGCGGCATTGAGGGTGGGTAGAAGAGAGAGGGGAATCACAGCCAAGTTTTCTCGCAGCTCACCCGGCCGCTTTCAGCTCCAATCTCCGGGCACCGCGCGTCCCGCCACCCAAAACGCGGCTACGGCGATCAGCAAGCCGAACGCGACGGTTACCTGCAGGGAAAGAGCCAAAGAGAGGCCTTCACCGGCCAAGTGCGGCGCATCCAGGTACAGAACCTGGCGGAGTGCGGCCATTGCATAGGTGAGCGGATTTACCTTCATCACCCAGCCCACCCAGGGGGAAGCGTCGGGGGAAGGGGAGAGGGCGCCGGAGAGCAGCCACATGGGGAGCAAGAACAAGTTGGCTACGGCATGGAATCCAGGAACCGAGTCGAGCTTCCAGGCCAAGAGAAACCCCAGCCCGGTCAAGCCGAAGGCAATCAGAAAGAGCACCCCGGCCAGCAATAGAATTTGCAGCGGCCGCAGCGCAATCCCCGCCGCCGGCGCCAGCGCCACAAACACCAGCCCTTGCAAAAGCGACAGCGTCGTCCCCCCGAGAATTTTTCCCAGAACCATGCTGGAGCGGGCGACCGGAGCCACCAGCACCGAAAGCAGGAAGCCTTCGTGGCGGTCTTCAATGATCGACATCATGCAAAATATTGAGGTGAAGAGCAGGATCAGGATGAGCGCCCCGGGATAAAAGTACTCCAGATAGTCCACCCCGGCGGGCACGGTGCTGGGCCGAAACGAGCGGCCCACCCCGGAGCCGATCAAGAACCAGAAAACCACCGGGGTTCCCAACGCACCCAGGACGCGACTCCGATAGCGGTAGAAGCGCAGAAGTTCGCGCCACCAGAGCGTCCCCACGGCCAGCCAAAACCCCTGAATCCCGCTGGCCTGCGTCATGGCTGAGAGCGATTCATTGCTTCGCGTTGGGCTTGTCGGGGTTGGTCGCGATTGGGCGGCGGTTCTTGAGCATCTCCCACAGGTGGGCGTCGCGGGCCAACCACAGAAAGCAAAAGCCGAATATTCCTGCGAGCAGTAGGCAAACCGCCGCGAGCAGCAAGCGATCCATGGTCCAACTTGTTCCTTGGAAGAATGTCCACACCAGCACTCCTACTGCACCCAGAATCACAATCAAGCAAAGCAGAGCTAGGCCAAGAATCTCCCGCATGGGTGGCATCAAGAATTCACCGGCTGGTTCTTGCCTGTCTCCCAGAACCGGTGGCCGGTTTGCTGAATGAATACGTCTTCCAGACTGGGTTTGGCCAGGGTTACGGAATCGATCTGTCCCGGAAACGCCTCCACCAGCTCGGTAATGAACTTGTGCCCCTGGGGGCGTTCGATTCGCACCATGCCGTCCAGTACGGTTGCCGGGTCGCCAAACCGCTTTTGGATTTGATTCCGCAATTGTTCCGGGTTTCCGCTTTCCAGAACGATTACATCGCCGCCAATCTTCTTCTTCAACGCCTCGGGCGACCCCAGGCCCACCAGCCGGCCCTGGTCGAGGATGCCGATCCGGTCGGAGCTCTCTCGCCTCGTC
>JBHHYS010000062.1:0-13376 GCA_046757645.1 Terriglobia bacterium
CAATTCGGTTCTCCTCCAGCGCCCGCCGGGTGTTCTCGATCAGGTCGGTGGTGAGCCGGTCGATGATGCGCTTCAGGGTTTCGTTGAACCGGAGCTTGGTGGAGGTGGCGGGGTAGCGGCGCTCGACCTCAGCGGCCAGGGAGCGGAAGAGCGGCAGCTCCTCCCAGAGGCTGCCCCACTCCAGCAACTTGGCCTCGAAGCCGTCGTCCAAGTCCGCGGTGTTGTAGGCGATTTCGTCGGCGTGAGCGATGAGCTGGGCTTCAAGCGGGGGCGGCTCTTCCAGGCGATACTCGCCCAGCCCCGACCGGCTCTGTTCCGGGGTGGATGAAGTGGGGGCCAGGGGGGGCGACCCCGCGGGGGCGTAGTCCCGCGAGTGCTTGATGATGCCTTCCCGCACCTCGAAGGTGAGATTGAGGCCGGGGAAGGCCGCGTAGCGCTGCTCGAAATGCTCCACGATGCGCAGGGCATGCAGGTTGTGGTCGAAGTGGTCGCCGTGCGCCCGCATCAGCTCGTCCAGTTTGTGCTCGCCGGCGTGGCCGAAGGGCGGGTGGCCGATGTCGTGCACCAGCGCCAGGGCTTCGCAGAGATCCCCGTTCAAACCCAGGACCACCGCAATCGTGCGGGCAATTTGCGCCACCTCCAGGGTGTGGGTCAGGCGGTTGCGGAAGTGGTCGGAGTAGCGCCGGGTGAAGACCTGGGTCTTGGCCTCCAGCCGCCGGAAGGCGCGGGCGTGGATGATGCGGTCGCGGTCGCGCTGGTAGTCGTTGCGGTAGGGGTGGGGGGGCTCGGGGTAGCGGCGGCCCGCTGTCCGGGCCACATCCATCGCGTAGGCTGCCAGTCCCATGGAGAGCCATCGTAGAGGTTTTTTTGGTATTATGCGCAGAATTTTTTATGCCTGGCCCACGCCCGCCGAAGTTGAACTTCTCCTCTCTCGGCGAGTTGTATGCGCACTTCGAAACGATTTTCCTTGTTGGAAACGAGATTCGGTCGGAGATCGCCTCCGATAGCGGACTTACGATTACAGTTTTCGACCACAACTTTTTTCACATGGTAAAACTAAGGCATCCGAGCAAGGATAAGCTGTTCATGAAGGAAGAAAAAGACTTGCTCCGGGCTCAAACCGTGGGCTTTGGGTCATATGAATACGACCCGCAACGAGCCGTGCATCTCCTTGCGGTAAAAGAGACGCTGGAACATCCGGATGAGGTGTATGAAGTCGAGTTGAGAACTGCGTCATACATTTTCATCAAAATCTATGAGGAACTGCCGTATCCGTTTACTGTGGTTCTTGTAGCTAGGAGGGACAGGAGTTTGGTAGTGCCTGTTACCTCCTTTACATGCAGGCGTCGAGACGTGAAGAAATGGCGGAAAGGTCGCCTGATCTATGTCAGGCGCAAAAACACCTCAGCCGCCGTTTGACCGGCGGCTGAGGTGGATACGCTGCAGGGATTTCACCTGCAATCTTCTTCTAAACTTCGTCAAAAAATATAGCTCACTGATTCCAAAAAGTCAAGTCAAAATAATGCCCGTCAAATCTTCTACTTACCCCTACGGTTGGGGCGGTGAGGGCAGGAGTTCGAGTCGCCGGGTGACCTCCGCGGCGATGGCGGAATCGGGAAACTCGCCCTGCACCTCCTGGTAGAGCTGGCGCGCCTCGGCGGGATTGGCCTGAGCTTGGAGGTTGGCCAGAGCGAGCAGGGCCAGCGGCCGGGGCACGGTGGTGGTGGGGTGCGCGGCCAGCTGCCGGTAAAGTTTTTCCGCTTCACCCGGCCGCCCGAGTTTCTCGTAAAAGCCCGCCAGGTGGAGTCCCGCCAGCGCCGCTACGTTGTCATCGGCGGCGCGGCGGAGTTCGTCCAGCGCGGTCACCGCGGCGTCGCTCTGCCCCAGGCGGAACTGGCAGAGCGCCTGGTAGTGTTTGGCGAGCAGCGCGGCCCGGGTGCCCGGGAAACGGGCGCGGACGGCGGCAAACTCTTTTTCCGCGGCTTCGTACTTGTCGCCTTCACTGGCGAAAGTCCTTTGCGGAGCGTCTCCGGGCAGGGGCGGGAGCCCTGCCTGCACGGGCGCTTCGAAGGTCATCAGCGCAGCACCCAGCGCGGCGCTGGCGCGGTCTTCCTGGCGCTGCGCGTACCAGTAAAAGCCGCCCAGCGACCCGCCCCCCAGTATCACCGCCAGCACCAACGCCAGCAAGCTCCGGCTGTGTTCTTCGACGTAGAGCAGCGCCGCATCGAAGGTATCGATGAACTCGTCCTTCTTCAGTTCCCGCCGCTGGATGCGCGCCATCGTGTTCTGCTCACTTCCTGGTGAGACCGTGAAACTTTTCGATGCTACCAGCCGCTCCCCTGGCTGTCAATTCGATGCCGGCATGGTTGGGGCGTTTTGCATCTGCGCAACGGCCCCCGGCGACTTTCCTTCCATGCCCGCATCCATTAAAAGTCATGTATACTCGTGGTTTTGGAGGGGAGCCGGAAGGAATCGTAGTGAGCCGGCGGACGACAATTTGTCTCCGCGTGCCCGGGTGGCTGGTGAGTGGCGTCTTGCTCATCGCCGCGCTGCCTGCCTGGCCGCAGAAGCCTCCGGCCAGCCCGGTGCGCTACACCGAAGCCCGGGAGTATCGTGTGCGGCGCACCATCCAGTTGCCGGGCTCGGTCGAGTCTCGCACCGTCAGTCTGGTGGCGAGTGAGGTGGCGGGATTGGTGGTGGACTTCCCGGTGGGGGAGGGCGACACGGTGCTGAAGGGCCAGCCCCTGGCCCAGTTGCGCACCACCAACCGGGAGTTGCGCCGGCGCGCTGCCCGGGCGCAGCTCAAGGAGGCGGAGGCGCGCTTGAAACAAGCCGAGCGCAATCTGGAGCGCGCCACTGAGCTGGTGGAATCGAAAATCATCTCTCGCCAGCAGTACGACGACCGCTACTACGAGTTCAACGCTTGGCAGGGCCGGGTCGACCAGCTCACCGCCGAAATCGCCCGCATCGAAGACGATATCGAGCGCAGCACCATCCGCGCCCCCTTCGCCGGGGTGGTGACAGCGGAGCGAACCGAGGTGGGCGAGTGGCTGGGCGCCGGCGACCCGGTGGTGGAAATGCTCTCCCTTGATGAGCTGGAGGTGCGCGTCGAAGTGCCGGAGCGCTACTTCCGCAACTTGAACTCCGGGGCGCGCGCCACGGTCACCTTCGAGTCGCTCCCGGGAATCACGCTCCGCGGCCGCATCAGCGCCATCATTCCCCGCGCCGATCCCCAGGCCCGCACCTTCCCCCTCAAAGTACGCATCCGGCACCGCCAGGGGCGCATCGGGGTGGGTATGCTCGCCCAGGTCTCCTTTCCCGCGGGGACGTCCTATCGGGCCACGGTGGTGCCCAAGGATGCGGTCATCACCCGGGGCCCGCGACGGTTCGTCTATTTGATGAACGGCGACAACACCGTCAGCCTGGTTCGGATCGAGACCGGTACGGGGGTGGGCTCCTGGATCGAAGTCCGCGGCGGGGTGCAGCCGGGCCAGCGAGTCATCACCCGGGGCAACGAGCGCCTGCGGCCGGGCCAGGTAGTTCAGGGCCAGCCGCTGGAGTACGAGCTGCCGTGAAGATCATTCACGACGCCATCCGCTTTCCGGTTACCACCGCCGTGGGTGTCATCCTCCTGGTGTTGTTCGGCCTGATCGGGCTCTTCCGCCTGCCGGTGCAACTCACCCCCAACGTGGAAGAGCCGGAAATTACCGTCACCACCGTCTGGCCGGGCGCCAGCCCGCACGAGGTCGAGCGCGAGATCATCGAGGAGCAGGAAGAGCAGCTCAAGACGCTCGAAGGGCTCACCAAGATGGAGAGCACCAGCTCCGACAGCCGCGGGCAGATCACCTTGACCTTCCGGGTGGGGACCGACATTGACAGCGCCTTGCTGAAGGTCTCCAACCGCCTGGAGCAGGTGCCCTCCTATCCCGACGATGCCGAAAAGCCGGTCATCCGCAGCGTGGACGTCAACGCGAACGCCATCGCGTGGTTCATCCTGGAGCCCACCGAGGAGAACGGGTTCAGGGGCGACATCTCCACGCTCTACGACTTTGCCGACGACTTCCTAAAGCCGGAGTTCGAGCGCGTACCCGGCGTCGCCGCCTCCAACATCTACGGGGGGCGCCCCCGGGAGATGCAGGTGATTGTCGGCCCGGCCAAGCTGGCTGCCCGCCGCGTCACCCTGAACCAGCTGGGGACAGCCCTGGAACGGGAAAACCGCAACTACAGCGGGGGCGACTTCGACGAGGGCAAGCGCCGCTACATCGTGCGCACCGTGGGCGAGTACGGCTCGGCGGAAGACATTGAGAACATCGTGATCGCGGTGCGCAACGGGGTGCCCGTCTACCTCAAGGATGTGGCCCACGCCGAGCTGGGCTACCGCAAACCCGGCGGCAAGGTTTTCCAGAAGGGCCAGCTGGTGATGGCCATGAACGCCGTCAAAGAGCCCGGCTCGAACATCCTGGCGGTCATGACCGGGCTTGAGGAAGCCGTGGCGCGGCTGAACGCAGAACTGCTCCACCCCCGCGGCCTCCAGCTCACTCAGGTCTATGACGAAACCGACTACATCCGCAGCGCCATTGCCCTGGTTCGCCAGGCGCTTTTTCTGGGGGGCTCCCTGGCGTTTATCGTTTTGCTGCTCTACCTCCGCAGCGCCACCAGCACCCTGGTGATCTTCGTCGCCATGCCCATCAGCATCGTGGGCGCCTTCCTGATGATGAACTGGTTCGACCGCACCCTGAACGTCATCAGCCTGGCGGGGATGGCCTTTGCGGTGGGCATGGTGGTGGATAACTCCATTGTGGTGTTGGAAAACATCTACCGCCACCGCCAGATGGGCAAGCCCCGCTTCACCGCCGCCTACGACGGCGCCCGGGAGGTCTGGGGGGCGGTGCTGGCGAGCACCGTGACCACCATCGCCGTCTTCGTTCCCGTGGTCTTCATCGAGCAGGAAGCCGGGCAGCTCTTCGGGGACATCGCCGTGGCCATCAGTTGCGCGGTGGCGCTGAGCCTGATAGTGGCCATCACGGTTATCCCCAGCCTCTCGGCCAAGGTTCTCCACGCCGTCGCGCACGACCCTGGGCGCCGCGGCTACCACAACCTCTGGGGCGGCGCCTTCCTGGCCCGCCGCTTCACCCGCGGGGTCACGGACACGGTCCACTGGATCACCGGCTCGACCCTGCGGCGGCTGGCGGTTGTCGTCGTCCTCACCGCCGCCTCTCTGGGCTTCAGCTTCCTGTTGATGCCCAAGACGGAATACCTGCCGGTGGGCAACAACAATTTCATCTTTGGCCTCATACTGCCGTCGCCCGGCTACAACCTGGAAGAAGTAGCGTCCTTGCAGGATGTCTACGATAGGGAGCTCTCCCCGCTCTGGCAACATCCAGCCAACTCGCCCGAGGCCAAGGCGCAACCGGGGGGCGGCATCCACAACTTCTTTTTTGTGGCCCTGAATAACCTTGCCTTCATGGGGGCGCGCTCGAACGATCCTTTGCGGGTGCGCGAACTCATCCCCGAATTCCAGCGGGCCAACGCTCAGATCCCCGGCGCCATCGCCATCGTCAACCAATCCAGCATCTTCCAGCGGGGTCTGGGCGAGGGGCGCAACATTGATGTGGAAATCCGCGGCCCTGAGCTTGAGCGGCTGATCGAACTGGGCGGGGAAATCTTCCAGCAGGTGATGCAGAGAATGCCTGGAGCCCAGGCGCGCCCCATCCCTAGCCTGGACTTGGACAATCCCGAAGTCCGGGTTCTCACCCACCGGCGCCGCGCCGCCGACCTGGGCATCTCCAACCGCGACCTGGGCTTTGCGGTCAGCGCCCTGGTGGACGGCGCCAAGGCCAGCGACTACCAGTACCAGGGGAAAGAAATTGACCTGAAGGTGATGGCCGAAGAAAGCTTCGCCCACCGCACTCACCTGCTCGAACAAATGCCCATCGCCACGCCCGACGGGCGGCTGGTCACCCTGGGCTCGGTGGCGGACATCTCCGTGGTCAACGGTCCCCAGACCATCAACCACAGCGAGCGGCAACGCACCATTACCATTCAGGTGATTCCGGCCGAGCAGATGCCGATGGAAGCTGCGATGGAGTTAATCAGCACCGACATCCTCGAACCCATGCGCCGCGAGGGCAAGCTGGGGGGCCTCTACCGAGTCGGGTTGAGCGGCGCGGCGGACAAGCTGACCCAGACCGGGCGCGCCTTGCGGTGGAATTTCCTGCTCGCCCTGGTCATCACCTACCTGTTGATGGCTGCTTTGTTCGAGAGCTTTCTCTATCCTTTGGTGATAATGTTCAGCGTGCCCCTGGCCGCCCTGGGCGGCTTTCTGGGCCTGAAGGCGGTCAACACCTTCCTCACCTACCAGGCGCTGGACGTGCTCACCATGCTCGGCTTCATCATCCTAGTGGGCACGGTGGTCAATAACGCCATCTTGATCGTTCACCAGTCGTTGAACCACATGCGCAGCGAGGGCCTGGGCCCCCGCGAGGCCATCCGCGAGGCGGTCTCGAACCGCATCCGCCCCATCTTTATGAGCGTCAGCACCTCGGTCTTCGGGATGCTGCCCCTGGTGCTGTACCCCGGCGCCGGCTCGGAGCTTTATCGCGGCTTGGGGAGCGTGGTGGTGGGCGGCCTGATCGTTTCCACCGTCTTCACCCTCTTCCTGGTACCAGCGCTGTTCAGCCTGACGCTGGACCTCCGCACCGCGCTCACCGCCCGTCTCCACGGGCTGTTCCGTCCGGCCGAGCGCCCCGCCGGCGACGACGACTGAACCCCGGGCCGCATCCGTCAGCGGGGATGGCACCTCGGCTACCGGTTCAATCGCGCCTCGGAAAAAGATCATCCAAAGCAGCAAAGGAGAAACTGATGGGCAAGCGACACCTGAGTTGGGTTCTGGGGTTGACCCTACTGGCCGTGCTCCCGCTCGGCGCCGCCGAGGCGCTCTGGCAGCCCCTCAACTCCCTCGACGACCTGGCCCGGAACTACGTCCTGCTGGTGCTGCGTCTGGACAAACACATCGCCGGCTTCAACGACTACTACTATGGGCCCCCGGAGTGGAAGCAACGCGTGGAGGCGGAGGAGAAGATCCCGGTGGGGGAGCTGCGCCGCGAGGTCGCCGCCTGGCTGGCTGCTCTCAACGGCGTCAAGGGGCCGGCGGCCCGCCGGGGCTGGTTCCGCAAACAACTGATGGCGCTCGACGCCAACCTGCGCCAACTCCAGGGCGAAAAGCTCTCTGTCGCCGAACAGGCTCGCTTGCTGTACGACTTGGAGGTTATCCCGCCCCCCAGCGAAGAGCTCGAGGCTGCCCGGGATAAGCTCGAGCGCTTGCTCCCCGGCCCGGGCCCGCTGGCCGAGCGCCTACAGGCCTGGCGGGAGAAGTTTCATCTGAGCGAAGACCAGTTACCGAAGGCCTATCGGCTGGCGTTGGAGGTGACCCGCGAGCGCACGCACGCCCTATTGCTGCTGCCCCCCGACGAGGAGGTGGAGCTGTATTTCGTGAAGAACAAATCCTGGAGCGCCTACAACTGGTTCCAAGGCAATGCCCACTCCCGCATCGAGGTGAACACCGACCTGCCCGCCCGGGCCACGCACATCTTCGCCTTCGCCGCCCACGAAGCCTACCCCGGCCACCACACCGACCTCACCACCCGCGAGCAGCGCCTCTATGGGGAGCGCGGCTACTTGGAGTGGTGCGTCAGTCCGCTCTTCACCCCGGCCAGCACCATGGCCGAAGCCGCCGCCCAGGTGGGTGCGGAAATCGTCCTCAGTCGGGAGGAGAGGCTCGCCTGGCACCGGAATGTCTTCTTCCCCGCCTTGGGTCTCACCGGCGTGGACGTGGAGTTGTGGCTGAAAGTGGAGGAGGTGCTGGGGACGCTCGGCCGAGCCCGCGAGCGGGTTCCCTTCATGCTCTTCGATGAAGGCAAGTCGGAGGAGGAAATTGTCGTCTTCCTGCAACAGTATGCCTTGATGAGTCCCGAGCGGGCCCGCAAAGCGGTCGCCTTCTCCCGGGCGTGGGGCGCTTATACGTTCAACTACACCGTGGGGCGGGAGATTCTGCGGCGGTATCTGGCCACCGGGAACGCCCGGGCCAAGTTCGTCCAGCTGCTCACCACCCCCATCTATCCCTCTCTGGTCAAGGAGTGGATTCGCACCGGCGCTGAACCCTGAGCAGCACTCCACGTCCCAGCGGTGCGGCACCCTTTAGCTGCTGGGGTGCATTGGTCCGTGCCCGTGAGGAAGGAAAGCATAAGCCGGGCTTTTGGTCGCGCGGGGGGGAGGTCAGTGGGGGCGGGCGGCGGCGCCGGGACGGGGTTCGTCTTCGGCGCGACGCCCGGAGCGGGGAGCGGCCGCGGTGGCGGTGGCCAGCGCCTGCCCGAAGGCGTGGCGGAGGACTTCGTCAATCGTCTTGACGAAGTGGAAGCTCATCCCTTCTCGCAGGTGGGCGGGAATGTCCTCCTGCACGTGGGCCTCGTTCTCGGCGGGTAAAATCATCTCCCGAATGCCGCTGCGCTTGGCTGCCAGCACTTTCTCCTTGATGCCGCCCACCGGCAGCACCTGCCCGCTCAGGGTAATCTCGCCGGTCATCGCCACGTAGGGCCGCACCGCTGTGTCGCTGAACAGCGAGACCAGCGCGGTCACCATCGTCACCCCCGCCGAGGGGCCGTCTTTGGGAATCGCCCCGGCGGGCACGTGGATGTGAACGTCCGAGTCCTCGATCGTGCCCCGCGGCACCCCGAACAGCTTGGAGTTGGCGCGCGTCCAGGTGAGCGCCGCTTTCATGGACTCCTGCATCACCTGGCCCACCTGTCCGGTGATGGTGAACTCGCTGCGCGCGGCAGGGTCGCGGGGCATGCGCGCTGCCTCCACAAACAGCACGTCGCCACCCTGCGGCGTCCACGCCACCCCCACCGCCACCCCGGGGCGCCGGGTGCGCTCTTCGAGTTCCCCCTCCACCCGGAAGCGCGGCACCCCCAGAAGCTCGTGTACCACTCCGGGGGTCACCTCCAGCACGGCGCCGCCGTTTTCGGCGATCTGCTTGGCGCGCTTGCGGCACAGCGAAGCGATCTCCCGCTCCAGGTTGCGCACCCCGGCTTCGTGGGTGTAGCGGCGGATGATCTCCCGCAGGCCCTCATCGGTGAAGGCGATGTGTTTCGACAACTCGATGCCGTGGGTCTCCACCTGTTTTGGGAGCAGGAACTGCCGGGCGATCTGGACCTTCTCTTCTTCGGTGTAGCCGGGAAGCTCGAGGACCTCCATGCGGTCGCGCAGGGCTGGGGGGACGGGGTCGAGGAAGTTGGCGGTGGTGATGAAGAGCACCTTAGAGAGGTCGAAGGGGACGTCGAGGTAGTGGTCGCGGAAGCTGTGGTTCTGCTCAGGGTCGAGCACTTCGAGCAGCGCCGCCGCCGGGTCGCCCCGGAAGTCTCGGCCCAGTTTGTCCACCTCGTCCAGCATGAAGACCGGGTCGTTGGTTTCGGCGCGGCGAATCCCCTGGATGATCTGCCCCGGGAGCGAGCCGATGTAGGTGCGGCGGTGGCCGCGAATCTCGGCTTCGTCGTGCATCCCGCCGAGCGAGATGCGCACAAAGTGCCGACCCAGCGCCCGAGCGATTGATTTGCCCAGAGAGGTCTTGCCCACGCCCGGCGGCCCCACGAAGCAAAGGATAGGTCCCTTGAGGTCCCGCTTCAATTGCAGGACGGCTAGGTATTCCAGAATGCGCTGCTTGACCTTCTCCAGGTTGTAGTGGTCCTGGTTGAGGATCTGCTCGGCGCGCTTGATGTCCACCTCGCCGGCGCTCGACTTCTGCCAGGGCAGCGTCACCAGCCAGTCCAGATAGGTGCGCGCCACCGTGTACTCGGCCGCTGCCTGGGGAATCCTCTCCAGCCGCTTCAGCTCCCGCAGCGCCTCTTTCTTCACCTCATCCGGCATCCCGGCGGCCTCAATCTTCTCCCGCAACTCCTCGATTTCGCGCTGGCCTTCGTCGGCCTCCCCCAGCTCTTTCTGGATGGCCTTCAGTTGCTCGCGCAAGATGTAGTCGCGCTGGGTCTGGCTGAATTGCTCCTGGACGTCGGACTGAATCTTGCTGCGTACCCGGAGGATCTCGCGCTCTTTGGTCAACTCACCGACCAGCCGGCGCAGCCGGGAGCGCACGTCCAAGGTCTCCAGCAGTTCCTGCTTGCTCTGCGAGGAAAGCGAGGGCAGGGAGGCGGCCACGAAGTCGGCCAGTCGGGCGGGGTCGTCCAGATTCAAGACCACCATCTGCAGCTCATCGGAGAGGTTCGGGGAGGCGGCCACAATCTCCTGGAAGAGCTCCTGGACGTTCCGCGCCAGCGCCTCGTATTCGGCGTCCGGCGGGGCGGGCAGGATGTCGGGGAGCGGCTCCACCCGAGCGCGCAGGAAGGGCTCATGCTGCACGATTTCCAGAATGCGGATGCGATGGGTGCCCTCAACAACCACAAAGAAGTTGTCGTTGGGCATTTTCACCACTTTGTGAACCAGCCCGGCGGAGCCCACCACGTGCAGGTCGGCGGCCGTGGGGGTCTCGATCCTAGGGTCGTGCTGCGCCACCACGCCTATCAGCTTGTCGCGCGGGGACAGCGACCTCACCAGCCGCACCGAGCTCTGCCGGCCCACTGTCAGCGGCGCCACCGCGTGGGGGAAGAGCACCGTATCCCGTACGGGAAGAATCGCCAATTCTTCATCTTTCTGGATTGGAGTCAGTTGGCTTCCCACAGCAAATCCTCCAGGGCTGGAGTGTACACCCGAGATATGATGGTGTCAATGTTATAAAAGATGCATTCTTTCGACTAAGCTATTGAATCATTTTAACCTATTGAAAATAATGGTTTTTTATACGATTTAGATCGCGATTATGCTTTTGCCATCTGGATGGACTGCCTCTTGGCTGGCGGAAATGCTGGGGCCGGGGCTTGACTTTCCGGTTGCGGGCGGGAAAGAATTGGGGTGCACAAGGATTGATGCCTACCCCAATGCAAATCCCGCTCGAGGAAGCTCCATTCGCGCATCGTGCTCGCTTGAGGTGAATCGGCAACGTGTAAGCCTTAGCGGAGAGCCTGCCTGGCAGGGAGGAAGGGCAATGTTTCAGCGTATCGGCTGGCGGCGCCCCTCGCAAGACGAGCGCCGCTGGTGGCAGATTGAGGGCGTGGTGATACTGGCTGCCGTTCTGCTCATCGGCGCCTTGATGTGGTTGGCCTTCCGCTAGCTCGGGTGCGGGCAGCAGCTAGGTGCCACGGCGCTCGAGAAAATCCTTCAGGTTGCCCAGGGTCTCCTTCCAGCCCTTGAGGACCGCCTCATAGTACCAGTCCCAATCCGGACCGTCGCCGAAGCCATCCTGGCGGACCGTCACCCGAGTCCGCCCGGCCTTCTCCCGAACGGAAATGCTCAGCCGCATCGGCCCCAGCACCGGCCGTTGGGAGTTGAAATAGACCAGGGGCTCGATGCGAATGCGCTTGTTGGGCTGAAGCGACTTGAGCACACCGCTGACCACGTTCTTGTAGCCCTGGTCGGGGGCGCCCCAAGCCAACGCCCACACGCCTCCCTTGCGCTCTTCCACCAAGCCGTTCGTCGCCCCCCACCATTGCTTCATCTGCTCGGGGTCGAGGAAGGCCCGCAGCACCTGCGCCGGGCTGGCCTGAATCTGCACCGAGCGGGTCACCTTGCGCGTCGAAGCTGCTTCCGCCATCACCGCTCCTTGCTTATTTTTTTAGTTTCGACCGGCTGGTGCGAGGAAGGCTGGCGCGGGAACTGCTGTTCCACAAAAGCGCGCGCCTCCTCGGGACTCTTCAACGTGCCCTCCAGTTGCGCCTCTTCCACCGCCGCCAGAATCCGGCCCATCTGCGGGCCCGGCGCATAGCCCATGGCTTTCAAGTCGTGCCCGGTCAGCAGCCGCGGCGGGCGCACCACCTCGGGCGGCAAGCTTTCCACCTGCTCCTTGATGAACTGCCAGTTGGTAAGATCGCCGTGGCTCGCCAGGCAATCCAGCCGGTGCAGCTCCAGGTGCTCCTCGAAACCGTCCATGGAGATGAAGCGTTTGAAGGTGCTGGGGCGCATCCGGGGGGCGTCCTTGAAGCGCAGGTGGTTCCGCACCAGGGCCACCACGCGTTCGGTCTCTCGGTTCGACAGCCGCAGTCCTTCGCAAATCTCCGCGGCCATGGCCGCACCCACCTCCGAGTGCTCGTCGAAGCGGATGCGCTCGGCCACGCGAAAGGTGGGCGGCTTCCCGACGTCGTGCAAGAGCACGCCCAGGGCGAGGGTGGGGCTGGGCCGCTCCATCTTTGCCAGCATCATCAGGGTGTGCACCCAGACGTCGCCTTCGGGGTGGAACTCGGGCGGCTGCGCCACCCCTTTCATTTTCGCCACCTGGGGGAGAAGAATTTCCAGCAAGCCGGAGGCGTCCAGCAGCTCGAAGGCCCGCCCTGCCCCTCCTTCGGTCAGCATTTTCAGCAGCTCGTCGCGAATCCGTTCCCGGGAAACCTGGGTGATGCTGGCGCGGTTGGCCCGCAGGGCCGCCCAGGTGTTCTCTTCGATGCGGTACCCGAAGCGGGCGGAAAAGCGGATGGCGCGCAGCAATCGCAATTTGTCTTCGCCAAAGCGTTCCTGCGGCTCGCCGATGGTGCGGATGAGTCCGGCGCGGAGGTCTTCGCGCCCGCCGACAAAATCCACCACCTCGTCCTTAAGAGGATCGTAGAGCAGCCCGTTGATGGTGAAGTCGCGCCGCCGCACGTCCTGCTCGGGGGTGCGGGCGTAGCGCACCTCCCGCGGGTGGCGCCCGTCCTGGGTGCCGTGGTCGGAGCGAAAGGTGGCGATTTCGATTTCCTCACCCTCGACCTGCGCCTTGATCACGCCGAACTGGGCGCCCACGGTGACGGCTCGGGCAAACAGCCGCAGGACCTCCTCCGGCCTGGCGCTGGTGGCGACGTCGTAGTCGGCGGGCTCGCGGCCCAGCAGCAGGTCGCGCACACAGCCGCCCGCCCAGTAGGCCTGGTGGCCGGCCTCGACCAGCCGCCGCACCACCGCCGTGGCTTTCTGGCGCAGCTCGCTCATGGTGCCGATTATAACCGCTTGCCTCGGCGCCCTGTCATCCCGAGTCCCGATTTCATCGGGACGAGGGAGCTGCTTTTCTGGGAGGATACGGGGCCGCCTTGACGGCGGGGGTTTGGACAGCAAGGTCTTGGCCGAATAAGGGGCGGACAAGCAGATTCTCCACTCCGCTCAGAATGACAGGAAGCCAGAAACTCTTGAACCGGTAGGCTACTTTTTGTTGCTGCTTTACGGCGGAGTTGAAATCACACCCCGCATAATTGGGTTGGCGGGTCAGGGCCTGCTTGCCGCAGGCAGGCTTTAGCCCTGACATTCAGCGAGTC
>JBHHYS010000063.1:0-13332 GCA_046757645.1 Terriglobia bacterium
CGGCGCGAAAGACTTCGAGGATGCGGGCGGTGGCGGGCAGCTCACCCGCGGGCCGGTGGCCGATCACCTTGATCTCACTGACCAGCAGCGCCCCTTTGACCCGGGCCCAGGCGTTTTCTTCGGCCACGCCTTCGGTTACGGCTATGCGCAGGAGATGCTCCAGGCGTTCGATCTCCGATTGCATCTCCGAGCGGATATCCACCTTCATCGACGCCTGGTAGGGGATGGCGTTGACCGAGGTGCCGCCCTCGATCTCGCCGATGTTGAGGACCGCGCGGGGCCGCTCGGAAAGCGCCACGCTGCTCAGGCGAGTGATCACCCGGGCCAGGGCCTGGATGGGATTGGGCAGGCCGAAATCCGCCCAACTGTGGCCGCCGGGGCCGTGGATGAGGATCTGAAAGCGTGTGCTGCCCAGCGCCTCGGCGGTGAGGCGCTCGGGGTGCGAGCCGTCGAGCGCAATCACCGCGCGCACCCGGCGGCGGAGAGCAGGGTCGGTGAACAGCGCCCGCATGCCGCGCAAATCCCCTTCCCCTTCTTCTCCCACATTGGCGACGAAAAGCAGGCTGGCGCCGGTGCGCAGGTCGCTTACCTGCAAGGCCCGCGCCAGGGCCAGCAGCGCCGCCAGGCCGGCTCCGTTATCCGCCATTCCCGGGCCCACCCACCGGTTGCCCTCCCGGCGGACGTCGACCTCTGTCCCGGGCGGGAAGACAGTATCCATATGCGCCGAGAGCATGACGATGTGCTCCGGGTCAGCCCCGGGACGCTCCCCGAGGACGTTGCCGATGGCGTCCCGGCGCACGTTCTCCAGGTTGAGTGCCCGAAACTGTTCCTCCAGATAGCGGGCGCGCTGCTCTTCGTGGAACGGAGGGGCGGGAATGGAGGTGGCGCGGATTTGCTGTTGCAGAATCCACTCGCTCTCCCGGACGAAGAAGGCCGCCGCGCGCTGCACGGCGGGCAACTTCGCAACCGATTCCACGCTCAATTCAGCCGCAGGTAACTGCGCACTCATAAGCACCAACGCACCGATAAGAATGCCGCCCCCGAGCATTGCCGTGGGCTGCCGGCTCCCGGGCGACAGCCCGTGCGCGCGGCCCGGATTCACTCGGGCGAGCCCGCGCGGGCCGCACTGCCGCAGAGGGCCCACACTTCCTCCTCGGTCAGCAGCCGATCGGACTGCTTGGCCGCGTTGAAGATGCGCTCGACCAACCCTGCGCTGGCTGCCAAGCCCCGCTTCTCCAGCCAGTAGATGACATTCGATTTCCCGCTCATGGGGCCGATCTCGATGACCTGGTCGAGGCCGAAGAGGTGCGACGGGACACCGGAGTAGACCGTGTTGGCCAGCTTGACGTCGTTCTTCTTGTACGCCTTGATGACGGCGGCGGCGTGGACGCCGGTAGCCGTGCGAAAGGCGTCGCGCCCCACAACCGGATAGTTATGGGGGACGGGCACGCCGGTAGCCTGGGCGATCTTCTCGCAGTAGTCGCGCAGCCGGCTCAGATCGCGGTCAATTACCCCGGCCAGTTTCAGGTTCACCAATAGGAGGTCGATGGGGGTGTTGCCCACACGCTCGCCCAGAGCCACGGCGCAGCCGTGCACCTGGTCGGCGCCCGCCTCGAAGGCGGCCAGGCTGTTGGCCACGGCCAAGCCGCGGTCGCGGTGGCCGTGCCAGTCCACCCGTACCGTCTGTCCGCTGGGCTTGACGACTTCCTCCCGCACAAAACGGATCAGATTGCGCACCCCCCGAGGGGTTGCGTGGCCGACGGTATCGCAGAGCACAATGGCCTGGGCGCCGCTGTTGATGGCGGTGGCATAGAGCTTCTTGACGGTTTCCGGGTCGCAGCGGGTGGTGTCCTCGGTCACATACATCACCGGCAGACCCAGCCGGCGGGCGTAGCTGACCGCTTGCTCGGTGGTGCGCAGCAGAAAATCCACCGTCCAGTCCTCCGCGTAGCGGCGGATGGGACTCGAGCCCAAGAAGGTGGCCGCTTCGATGGGGATGCCGACCTTCGCAGAAATCTCCGCGATCGGAGAGATGTCGGCTTCCACCGTGCGCGCCGCGCAATTGGGGCGAATTTTGAGCTTGCTGGCGACGATCTCCCACGCCAGCCGCTCCACATCGCCCGCGGCGCGCGGCCCGGCGCCGGGCAGGCCCAGATCGACAGAATCAATCCCCAGCTCGTCCATCAGATGCAGGATCTCAAGCTTGTCCTCGATCGAGGGGTCGTGCACGGAGGGGGATTGCAGGCCGTCGCGCAGACTTTCATCGTCCAACATATAGCGCCGGCCCGGGGGCAGCTCCGGGCCCTGCCGGACGTTCCAGTCGTAGATTAGCTCCTCGTATCTCATCGCCTTCCTCGGCGACCCTCAGTAGCGGAGCACATAGGAGTGGGGGAACTCGCTCGGATGCGGTTGGTAGAGGGTATGGCAGCGCTCACAGCGGTAGATTTCCGCGTCCGGGCCCAGAATCTGCTGAACCTCTTTCGGATAATCGTAATAGCGCTTCAGGTGGCCCATGCAGAGTTTCCCTTTTGGGTTTTTCTCATCGCAGGCGCGCTGCCGGGGCTTGCGGGTTTTGATTTTAGGGGTGCTGGAAGCGGGTAGGGTTGCTTCAGCCATTCAAATGGGCTCCGGGGAAATCGTTAACCGCAACGATTATACCGAATCCGCCTCGATTTGTGCAGAGAGCGCGGGGTGAGGCGGCAATTGATCCGGATATTCCACCGCCACCAGGTAGAGCCCTTCGGGGGGCACGGTGGGTCCGGCCTGGGAGCGGTCGCGGGCAGCAAGGATGCGGGGGATGTCCTCGGGCGCGAGCCTTCCCTTCCCCACGGCAATCAGAGTGCCCACGATTTTGCGCACCATGTAACGAAGGAAAGCGCGGCCGCGCACGGTGTAGACCAGTTCGGGCTGTTGGGGCAGTCGCTCGAGGCGCGAAGAAAAAACCGTGCGTACCCGGCTGTGGTTTTCCTCTTCGGGATCCCAGGAGCCAAAGGAGCTGAAGTCATGCTCGCCTGCAAAGAAGGCCGCGGCGCGCGCCATCGCCTCTTCGTCGAGCGGAAAGGGGTAGTGGTAAACGTAGCGCCAGGCGAAGGGCGGGCAGATGGGAGCGCGCAGGATGCGGTAGCGATAGGTTTTTGCCCGCGCGTGCCACCGGGCGTGAAACGCCGCCCCTACCTCTTCCACCCCCTGCACCCGGATGGTGGGCGGCAGCAGGCTGTTCAAGGCCCGCTGCAGGTTTTGCGGGGGAATTCGCGTGCGCGTCTTGAAGTGGGCCACCTGGCCGAGCGCGTGCACGCCGGTGTCGGTGCGCCCGCAGCCGTAAAGCCGTACCTTCTCCTGAGTAATTTTGCGGAGGATGTCCACCAGAGTGCCTTGAACGGTGGGCAGGTTCGGCTGAATCTGCCAGCCGTAGTACTCGCTGCCGTCGTAGGCGAGAGTGAGCTTCAGGTTGCGCACCGTGGCGTTCTCAATCCTCAAGAGTTGTAGTTTACCGCAGAGGCGCGGGGAACGCAGAGGAACTAAGCAAAGAGTCACCGCAGAGCCACAGAGGCCACAGAGACGACGCAGAGGAGGCTAGCTCCCGCCGGGGACCGTCCCCGGGGAGGCAGCACGAGCCGGGGCGGGACGGCTGCCGGGTTTTTCGAGCGGTGTGCGCGCGCGGCACAGCGGGCACTCGGCGGCGGCGTAGGTTTCGAGCCACTGTGTGAGCAGCGCCTGGACTGGGACATCGAACGCACCGCGGCCTCCGCTGCGGTCCACCACCGCCGCCACGCCGATCACTTCCCCACCCGCTTGGCGAATTACCTCCAGGGTCTCGCCGGTGGAGCCACCCGTGGTCAGCACATCTTCGGCCACCAGCACCTGCGCGCCGGCTTCGAGCTGAAAGCGCCGCAGCCCAAAGCGCCCCTGAGAGTCGCGCTCAACGAAAACCGCCCGAGCGCCAAGTTGACGGGCCAGCTCGTAGCCCAGCAGGATGCCGCCCAGCGCGGGCGCAGCCACCACGTCCACCCGATTGCGGGCGAAGGGTTGCGCCAAGGCGGCGGCGAGGCGTGCGGTGTGCTCAGGATGCTGGAAGACAAGGGCGCACTGGACGTAGACGGGACTGTGCAATCCGGACGACAACTGGAAGTGGCCGCGGCGAATCGCTCCCGTCATTTCCAGCAAGCGGTCAACCTCAGCGGGCGTCACAAGTTTCCCTCGAAAGAGGCAGCCTAGCGGCGGGTTTCCCGGGTTGTCAAGCTGCGGGGTTGGAGGGGGCAGGCCTCGTGCCGGCCCGCGCAGACAGGAATGTCTGCGCGACCCACGGGAGGAAAAGCCAAAGCTGGTGGGGCAGGCATTCTTGTCCGCCCTCAGGTGGCAGGGAGAGGAATGTCTGCCCCACTGTAGAGGCGGAAGGGTTCAAAGGCTTTGAGGAGGAGTTCGAGATATTTTTCCCGGTCGTAGCTGGAGAAGCCATTGAGCAAGGTAAAGGGCCGGGCGCGCTCGCCGGGCAAAGCCGCGTTTGCCTGGGTGATAATGTACTCAATCACCTCGCCCGGGCGCAGCGCCACCCCGCGGGCTTCGAGCGCCTGCGCCGCCACGGCTACCAGACTTGCCTTTTGATACTGGCGCGGGTACTGGGTGAGGCGCTTGCGGATGATCAACTCTTCCCAGGCCACTCTTCCTTCCTGCAAGCGGTCTTGATAGCGCTGGAGCACCTCAGCAGCTTCGAGCAATTTATTTCGGTACGAGCTCGCATCGTGAGCTTCCGCCAGTAGCGCCAGCACTTCTTCCTGCATGCGAGCGATGAGGGGCGGGGAGTCGTGCCGGCGCACTTCGAGTCCCCGCACTTTGATTTGGTTGCTGCCGGCAAACACGCCGAAGTAGCGATTGGGCACAGGGAGAGAAGCGTTTACCTTGGAGGGCAAGAACACGATGTACTTGTACACGCCGGCCAGGTCCACGGGCAGCCCGGTCGCCGCCTCCAGGGTCCGGGCCAGGGCCTCGTAGTCCTGTCGGGTCGCCCCCGGCTTCTCGACCCAGAGCGAATCCACAATGGCATGCAGCAGCCGAAAGCCGGCGCGCTCGCTGATTTCTTTGGCCACCAGCAGCTTGTCCCGCCCGAAAGCGTTGATGGCTTCGTGGGCTTCGATGCGTCCGAAGCGGGCGTTCTTGTAGCCCAGATAGCCGAAGCAGGTGACCAGCAACCACTTCAGGGCGCTCTGGCGGTCGTCGTAGCGGCGGCGCTGGCTGGCGTCGCCCGCCTGCTGGCGGAGGCGTTTGTAGCGGTGGCGCTTTTCGATCACCGGCGCGACGACCTGCGGCACCAGGCCGCGGCGACGCTGGCACAACCGATAGCCAATCTCGGGCACCGCAACCGGGCAGCCGCACCGGCAGTTCACGGTTTCGGGGGAGACGTTGAAGCGCGCCATGATGGCGGGGAACATGGAGGCAAAGTCCAGTTCGCCCACGTTTTCGTGGAAGCCCAGGATGGGCTTGAACACCAGGCCGCCCCGGTCGGTCAACAGCAACCGCTCGGCGCTCTTGAACTCTTCGGGTTCCCGCTTCTGCCAGGGGATGAGAATGTTCTGCTGGAAGGCGCGATCGAGTTGCATGGAGGTGATACCGGTGCCGGTGGAGGTGCGGGCCATATACTGCAGCGGCAGCTTGGTCAAGCGCGCCAGTTCAAACAACCCCTCGAGATCGGTCTCCCCGACCACAAAAGAATTTTTGCGATCAATGTGCAGACGGCCGGAGAGAATGGTGCTGCTGTCTTTGAACACGATGCGCCCATAAGAGAAATAGGAGCGCGCCCGGTTGTGCCGGGCGGCGCGGGTGGGGTCGCGGTTCAACGGCAGCGGGCAACGCCAGCGTTCGGCGGCTGCCAGCAGGCGGGGGAGCAGAAACGAATCGCCCCACTCGGTGAGCAAAATGTCCGGATCGTACTGACGAAGCTGCCGGGCCAGGCTGGCGAGCAACTCGGCCGGATGGTTATCATCCAGCACTTCGGTGCGGTCGCCCATCCGAATCTGGAGCGGGGCGCGGTGACCGTGATGGGGATTGACGGCCTCCCCTTCGAGCCGCCATTCCATCACCGTCAGCGGGGGAAGCGCATACTGGGTCGCCCAGGGGTCATCCTCCACCGCCAGGGAACGCAGGCGGTCGGCTTCGCTGGCTTCGAAAGAACAGCGCGCCAGCGGAAAAATTCCTTTTTCATAGGCGTAGAGAGCCGGCAATTGGATGTCGCAGTTGAACAGTTCCAAGCGGGGAGCCTGGCGATGCACCCAGCGCACGACGGCGGCGAATTGAGCCAGCCGCCGCACCCCAACCTGCAAGACCGAGCGCCACTCCCCGCTCCAGAGGTCCTGGCGCTCGACCCAGGCGAGGCGCACGGGAAAGGCGTGGAGCAGGCGCGGAGCCAACCGGACGATTTGATCAAGTTGATCCAGCGCCCCGCCCACGTAAAAGCAGGGGGTGTAGCCGGGGTCCAGCAGCCGATGGCGGCGCTGCTGGGGGTCAATCACCCACAGAACCATCCCCGCGGGCGCCGGATATACGTCCAGCAGCCAGCCTTCGAGCCGCATCTTCTCCCTCCAGAACCTGCACGCGCTCCGCGAGGGCGCGAATCGCCTTTTGCTGCTCCAGAAAGAGCGTGAGGAAAATGGTCTCCAGGGGGTTCCAGGAAGCTTCCATGGAGCCGGCGGCGGCTTGGCGCTTTACCCACGCAAACAATTCGTCAAAAACCGCCTGGTCTTCGCGGCGCAGGGCGCGCCGGTAGGGAGCGAAGCGCGCCTGGGTTTGCTCGATCAACTGGTGAAAGGTGGCGATGGTGCGACCCATACTTCTCCTCCCCGGTGGGGGCCGGCCCGCCTGCCGGACGGGCAGACAAGAATGTCCGCCCCACTACGGCTCGTTTTTTGCCTTGGGTGAGTGGCGCAGAGATTCCTGTCCGCGCCCGGGGTGGCCTTTTTTCTTCGCGCAGAGCGAGCCCGGCGGGGCTCTCCTCCAGACGATAGACCGCGGTGGCCTGCCGCACGAGTTGCCGGTGCAGCCAGAGGCGCAGCGGACGGCCCTGCGGCTCGGTATCGGAAAAGAGCAGCGCGGTCAGAGAGCGCCCGGGCCAGCGCCGCAACTGAGACAGGCTGCGACGAAAAACTCCTTGGGCTTCGGCGACCGACAACTCTTCGTCGTCGAAGATGTCCGGCAGGCCAGTCAGCACAATTCGCCGCGCCCCATAGCGTCGGACCACCGTCCCGGTTCGCTCAATCAGTTCCGCCAATTGAAAGCAGGTAAAGGCGCGAGAAATGTATACCCGCCGCAGAAACTCTTGGGGCGAACGCTGCCAGCGACGCGCGAAGCTAGCCAGCCGAAAGGGGTTGAAACAATTGGCCGCATCCAGAAAAAGCACCGCTTCGCGGCGCAGCAGCGGCGCCGCCAGGAAGTAATGCGCCAACCGGGAGCTCTGGGGGTGGCCATAGACCACCACCAAGCCAGGCCGGCTGGAAAGCAGCCACAGCAGACGCCGGGCAGGAGCCGTAAAGGCCGGCGGGGATACAGACAAGGCTGGGGAGAAAGCCATCGCCACCTCGCGGGGGTATTATAGGCGAAGAAAAAGCGAAAAGTCAAGCGGCGGCCATTTGCTTTTTCTCGTGGACAAGGTCTCAGCCACTGCCCTCTCGCCATAGGCAACGCCGAAATCGGCGGCTGCCTGGCGTGCCCGGCCCACCGCTGAAACAGGCCAAAGGACAAATTGACCGGGTGAATTCACCTCTGGCGGCGGTTTTTCACACAGGCTCCTGACATTTCCTTCCGCGCTTTGCTCCTTTTCGCACAATCGGCCTCCGATTTCTGTCCCTTTTGCGGCACCGAGAAGGCGCAGAACGATTGAAGAATCAGCACTTAAGCGATCCGGCCTCCCAGCCGCCTACGTGGAAGGTCAAATGCTATCGCTGATGCCGATGAGAGGTTGCCGCAGCGGCCCGTGCGCCAAAATCCGGGAAGCGTGCACGCGATGGATGCCAGGCACCGCTAACCTGGAAGCCCCCGCTGCCGGAGAGATGAATTGATGGCCGACCTGGGTTACTACTCATTGCTGGCCGCGTTCGTCCTAGCCTTCTACGCCATGGCCGCTTGTTTGGCGGGTGGCTGGCGCCGCCGGTGGGAATTGGTCGCCAGCGGTGAGCGGGCCTTACTCGCTCACGCCGGCTTCTTGATCCTGAGCAGTGCAGCGCTGCTGCACGCTTTGGTGACCCGCAACTTTGAACTGGAGTACGTAGCCAGCCACACTGACTCTCATCTCCCTACCTTCTACACCGTGTCCGCCTTTTGGGCCGGCCAACAGGGCTCGCTGCTGTTTTGGTCGCTGGCCCTGGCCCTCTTCGTTTCCTTGGTCATCCTCCAAAACCGCCACAAGAACCGCTCTTTGATGCCCCAGGCGTGCACGGTCCTGGCCGGGGTGAGTCTGTTCTTCCTCTCGCTTCTGATCTTTGCCGCCAATCCATTCGAAAAGCTGCCCGCACCTCCCGCCGAGGGCGGCGGTTTGAATCCCCTGCTGCAGAATCCGGGGATGATTTTCCATCCGCCGGCCCTGCTTCTCGGCTACGTGGCCTTCACCATCCCTTTCGCGTTCGCCATCGCCGCCTTGTGGACGAAACGCCTGGACAGTACCTGGATTCGCACCACCCGCCGCTGGACCTTGTTCGCCTGGTTTACCTTGGGTCTCGGCGTCCTGCTGGGGGCGGAATGGGCCTACAAAGTGCTGGGGTGGGGCGGCTACTGGGGATGGGACCCGGTTGAAAATGCTTCCCTGATGCCCTGGCTGGTTGGCACCGCCTACCTGCACTCGGTGATGATCCAAGAGAAGAAAGGCATGCTCAAAGTTTGGAACCTGGTCCTGATTATCCTTACTTTCGAGCTGGCCATCTTCGGCACCTTCATTACCCGCAGTGGGATCCTCTCCTCGGTGCACTCCTTCGGGCAGTCCACCCTGGGGCCCTTCTTCCTCACCTTCCTGACCACCTCCTTCGGCTTCAGCCTTTGGCTGCTGTGGACCCGGCGCGCCCATCTGCGCAGCGCAAACCAGCTCGAGTCCTTGCTCTCGCGCGAATCAAGCTTTCTCTTCAACAACCTCATCCTGGTCGGAATCGCCCTGGCGGTTTTCTGGGGAACAATATTCCCGGTCATCTCCGAGGCCGTGCGCGGCCAGAAGATCTCTGTCGGGCCGCCGTTCTTTAACAAAGTCACCATCCCGTTCGCATTGGTGCTGCTGCTGCTCACCGGGTTTTGCCCGTTGATCGCTTGGCGGAAGGCTTCCTGGAAGAATTTTCGCCGCAACTTCGTCTGGCCGCTTCTCACCTCGTTGCTCGTAGCCGCTGGTCTGCTGGTAGGGGGGGTGCATTCGAAGCTGGCGGTGGCCTTCTTTGCCGTGGGCGCTTTTGTGCTGACGGTGACCCTGCTGGAATTTGCCCGCGGGGCCCGCACCCGGCAGAAGATGAGCAGCGAAAACTACGCCTTTGCGCTCTACAAGCTGACCGCCAAGAACAAGCGCCGCTACGGAGGCTTTGTCATCCACATTGGCATCGTCCTGCTGTTCGCGGGGATCACCGGCTCCTCGCTCTTTCAGACGGAGGCCCAGGCCTCGCTTGCCCCCGGAGAGTCAGTGGAGGTTGGCTCCTACACCCTGATCTTCCAGGGGCTGCGAAGTCAGCGGAGCCCGAGCAAGGATTCGGTTTCGGCGCAGCTCGACATCTACAAGAAAGACCGATACATCGGCGTCCTGAGCCCGGCCAAGCACTTCCATCGCAACGCCAAGCAGCCGATGACCGCAGTGGGGATTCGCTCAACCCTGCTCGATGACCTCTACGTGATCCTGGCGGGCTGGGACGAGAGCGGTCGGGCCACCTTCAAGGTCCTGATCAATCCCCTGATCGCCTGGATTTGGAGCGGAGGATTGATCATGCTCTTGGGGACCGTGGTCGTCATGTGGCCGGACCGCCAGAGCCTGCCCGTCGCCGAAGCGGTTGCCAAGAAGGTGGCTTACGATGTGGCGTAGTGCGGGCTTCCTCCTAGGGCTTCTTTTTCTGGCTGCGAGCCCGTCGGCTGTTCTCCTGGCCGGGAGCCCGCCCACGGTGGAAGAAGTAACCTCAAACCTGGTCTGCACCTGCGGTTGCGACAATATGATTGTTCGCTCCTGCACCTGTGGGGCGGCGGAGCAGATCCGGGCTGATGTCGGCAACTTGATCGCCCAGGGGTTGACCAAGGAGCAGATCTGGGCGCGCTACGTCGCCCAATATGGCCAGAAAGTCCTGGCCTCTCCGACCACGCGCGGGTTCGACCTCGCCGCCTGGCTGCTGCCGTTCGTGGCGACGTTTCTCGCCGGGGGGTTGCTCATCCTCCTGCTCCGGCGCTGGGCGGCACTGGCCAGACTTCCTACCGCCAGTCCACCTGCTCTCCAGGCGCCCCAGCAAAGCAACTTGCTGGACAGACTGCAGCGCGAGCTGCGCGATTTCGACCGCTAGGAGGCAAGCCGATGTTGGCCGAAGCGACTGTTTTAGCGCTGGCCGCGGGTGCGGCTCTCTACGTCGCCCGACCACTCTTCTCCTCCCCGCCGCTGCCCGATACCCCGAACGCGGGCGATCGCTCGGTCGAGGATCGAAAGATGGGAATTTACGAATCACTCCGCGATCTGGAATACGACCGGGAAATGCAAAAGATATCCGCCGACGACTATACCCAACTTCGGCAGCAACTCACCAACGAGGCCCTTGCCCTCTTGAGCCGACTCGATAGCCAGCCCCGGTCAACCGCCAGCGAGGAGATCGATCTGTTGGAGGAAGAAATCGCTCGCTATCGCGCAAAACCTCGCGCTCCCGAGGGGACCGGGCCCTCAATTCCCTGCCCGCGCTGTAACCACTCCCAACCCCAGGAAAACCGGTTTTGCGGCCACTGCGGCGCCCGGCTGGGATTCACCCGGGCGGAGGACACCGATGCACAGTAAGGCTGCGCTCGTCCTCGCCATCGTTGCTCTGGCAGTCGCCGCGCCGGCTGTCTCTGCGGGTGAGCTGGAAGTGCAGGTTGTGAACCGAACCGCGAACGCTCCCCCACCGCCGGCGCTGGCCGTGGTTCTTCATACCTACGCGAACGGCCAGGAGGTGGGGCGGGAGGAAGCGACGACCGACAGTCGGCGCCGGGCCGTCTTCCGCGGCCTGGCCCCCGACGAGGGGAATACGTACGTGGTCGCGGTCAGCTACCAGGGGGTGAAGTATGACAGCGGACCCATCCAACTGACCGAGGCTTCCAGGAAGGCGAGCGTCGAGTTGCCTGTTTATGAAACGACCGCCTCCCCTGACGCCGTCCAGGTTCAAGTCCAGCACACGGTTTTGCGTCCCCAGCGCGGCGCCCTGGAAGTCGAGGAAATGTTCCTCATCCGAAACCCCACCGACCGCACCTATATCGGCCAGGGAGAGGTAAAACCCGGTTTACGCCGGGTGATCGAATTTGTGCTTCCTGCCGGGTTCACCGACGTCCAGTTGGGACAGGGGATCATGCCCTGCTGCATCGTGGCCCAAGGGAATGGCTTCGTGGACACCATGGAGGTCAAGCCCGGTTCGCGGAGGGCGCAATTCAAATACTTGCTTCCCTACACCGGACCGCGCCTTACCTTCCGTCCCAGCTTTCTGGCGCCGACCCAGCAATACAGCCTGCTGGTTTCGCCGGCCCTGCGTGTTTCCCGGGTCTCGGGGCTTGAGCCCGTGGGTGACTTCAACGCCGGGGGTGAAGCCTACCAGAGCTATGCGGCCACGAACCTAGCTCCGAGCATGGCGGCCAGCATTGAACTTTCCGGCTTGCCGGCGGATCGAACTCGCTTGCTGCGCTACCTCGCGCTGGCGTTGGCGGGCAGCCTGGCCCTATTGCTGGTCTGGTGGGTCCTTCGCTCCCGGCGGGAGCCGGCAGCCCAGACCTCCCCGGGCCATCTCGCCGATCAGCGGCGGCGTCTCCTCGAAGAAATCGTGCAGCTCGACGAGCTGTTTGAGAGCGGAAAGCTCCCCCGGGCGGACTACCAGCTTTTGCGAAAATCGAAGAAAGCCGAGCTGGCCACGCTGAGCCGCCGACCCCCGCGCCTCACCTAGCCCAAACAACTCCTCACTCTACCCGCATGGGCCCTTCCTGGCGGCGGGCGCGATAGATGGCGTTCTTGGGGGCCACTTCCGCTACCGCGTCCACGTGAACCACATACTCCCCCTGCGGCAGGCTGAAACCGAAGGGGATTTCGGGGCTGGCGGCATCCTGTTTCAGGGTGAAGTGCTGGTAGCCGAGGGCAAACGCCTTGCCGTATTCGTTCACCGCCACCACAATCAGGGTCAGGTCAAGATCATCGCGAGTGCCGTTCGAGACCTGCACGGAGCCGTAGATGCCGCCCTCCTCCACTCGGGGAGGCTGTTTCCAATCGACGCTGAGGGGCACCACCACCCTGATCCTGAAAGTGCCTGTAGCCATCTGGGCCGGCTCGCCGGCATCAATCGCCCGCAGGCTGAAGCGGAAGTCACCCGCGGCGGTGGGCTGGCCGGCAAGCAGGCCGGAGGCGGCGTCGAGCTCCAGCCCGGGCGGTGGAACGCCGCTGGCGACGTCCCAGGTGTAGGGTGGTGTGCCGCCGCGCGCCTGCAATTGCACGCGATAGGGAAACGACCGCACGCCCTTGGGCAGAGAACCTGTCACCAGCACCAGCCGTTCGGCCACCTTGAGGATAAAGTAGCCCGTGGTGGTTTGCGCCGGGGAGCTGGAGTCCCTCACGCGAATCGTGAAGTCGTAGAGGTGAGCAGTGAAGTTGTAGAGGTGGGCATAACGGGGCGTGCCCGCGATTTCCCCGGTGGATTCATCGAGCGTCAAGCCCTCGGGCAGGTAGGGGTTGCTCACGCTCCAGCTATAGGGTTTCTGGCCGCCGCTGGCCTGAAGTCGGACGCGGTAGGGTTCGCCCACCACCCCCTCTGGAAGCTTGTCGGTCAGAATCCGAAGCTTCTGGGGCTTTGATTCCTTGACCGGGCTGGCTACGCCGGGGGTTCCCTGCCCTCTGCCGGGGCTCACTCCCAGCCCAACCACAAACACGGCCAGAAGCGCCGCTCGTCTCCCCACCATCCGGCTGCCTTCAATGCTCCTCATAGTACGCCGCTCTTTCCCCCCGAGAAAGCGCTGCGGCCAAGCGGCGAACCGGTGTCAGTGCTGCGGCAATGATTCAGCGGGCAGCCCGAGCGATGTCCAACGGAACGCGCCCTCCCAGAAGCGACTTTAGGCGACTTTGAACCGGAAGCGGCAGCAGTCGTCTCCGCCCGCCAGCGTTCCGGTCCGTTCGAGCCAGCC
>JBHHYS010000064.1:0-13020 GCA_046757645.1 Terriglobia bacterium
GGGCCCCCGACCCCGGCGGGCAAAGGCTCCGCTCTCTCCCGCCTTGACAACCCCCTGACCCCCTGCCTACCATCAGCCGCCCTGGGTTCCACTGTTGCCCACCGCCGCCAATAACCGCGGGAACCGCGTCGCCCTCTTTTTCCTGTTCGCCTTCGCCGCGGCTCTGCCGCACTCCATTGCCGGGGCGCAGACCGCGGCCGTGCTGGCGGCGCTGGTGTGGCTCGTCGGACTGCTGGTACAGCGGCAACGTCCCCTGGCCACCCCCCTGGATGTGCCGATTCTGCTGTTTCTCCTGGTCAGCGGGCTGGCGGCGCTGTTTTCGCTCGATCCGGCCGCTAGCGTGACCAAGCTGGGCAGCACCGCCCTGATCCTGATCGTGCCGCTGACCGCCGGGACAATCCAAACCCGGCGACAAGCGCTGGCTCTGGTGCTGGTGCTGCTGGGGTCGGCTTCGGTAAGCGCCGCCGTCGCCGTCGGGGAAAAGATTGTGGGGCGCGGCGTAGAAGTGGTGGCGCTGGCCGCGGATAGCCCCTTCCGGCGCCGCGTTCAACCCCGCGACGTAATCCTGGCCTGCGACGCCCAGAGAATCGCGGGCCCGGCCCACTTTGCCCAACTTCTGGCCGCGCACAACCGCACCTTGCCGCTCGTCTGTCAGGGATTGCAAGGCGGGATGATTCCCTACACGCTGAAGATTCCCCCCCGACGATTGCCCGAGGAAGCCTCCCCCGGGGCGTGGGGCTACAAGGTCAAGCCCGGCCGCCGCATTCGCGCCCGCGGCACCTACAGCCACTTTGTCACCTACGCCGGGGTTATGCTGCAGCTCGCCGCCCTGACCATCGGCCTCTGGCTGGCCTATCGCCGCAAGTGGAGCCCGCCGGGCGTGGGGCTCGCCCTGTTGGCCTTTCTGCTGGTGGGAACCCTGGCGGCCACCTTCACCCGTGCCTCCTGGGCTGCGCTGGCGCTGGCAGCCCTGGCGATGGTGTGGATGAAGGTAGGCTGGCGGGGGCGCATAGCGGCGGTGCTGGCAGCGCTGCTGGCCCTGGGGGGGCTGAACGCGTTGCTGGTGCGCTGGCGGGGCACGGGCTTCTACAACCCCGCCGACTCGAGCATTCAGTACCGGCTGGCGATGTGGGCCGACGGTCGACGGCTCATCGGCGAGCATCCCTGGCTGGGCGTGGGAATGGAGACGGTGGGCAACCACTGGCAGGAGCTCGGCGTGCGCACCTACGAGCGGTTCGGGTTGCGCAGCCACTTCCACTCCACCCCCATCCAACTGGGGGTAGAGCGGGGACTGCTGGGGCTGGCTGCCTGGCTGCTGCTGATGGGGCTTTACGTCCGTCTGCTGGTGCGATTGGTGGTGCGGACAGGCCGCCGGGACGATTGGTGGAGTCGCGGCCTCGCCCTGGGCAGCTTCGGCGCCACCAGCGGCTTTCTGGCCAGCAGCCTGGTGCACTACAACTTCGGCGACTCGGAAGTGGTGATGGTCTTCTGGCTGCTGGCGGGCGTCGCCGTGGCGCTCGACCGCCTGACCTCCGCCCCGGAGAACCCGTCCCCTTCCTAGCGTGGATGCTGATCGGGTGGCGCCCCGACTTTGTCGGGGCGGCTCAGGGGAAGTAGAACTCCCCGGCTGTTCCGGCGAATCGAACAGTTCCCGCAACGCTCGTCCTTCGGCGTCCGGCAACTCCAATCCCAGCAGCCAGGCAACTGTGGGGGCGACATCGAGTATGGACACCGTGGCGAGCCGCCCGGGTTTCACCCCCGCGCCGGCCACCACGAAGGTGGCGAGTTGATCCGGGCGGTCCGGGCTGTAGCCGTGTGTCGCCCGGGTCCATGCTGCCTCGACCAACTCGCCCTGCAGCGAGCCGCTGAAATAGAATCCCGGCGCCGCCTCCAGAATAATGAAGGCCCCCCGGTCGGGACTGCGCCGCGCCGTCTCTTGGGGGGAATAGAGGCGGCCCATGCCGCTCGCCGGGTCGGCGGCCAACGGCGAGAAAAGCTCCAGGAGCTTCTCCTGGGTCGCCGCGTCGTCAGGGTCTTTGAGAATGACCTCGCAGACACCCCCGCCACAAATCGGGGCCGCCTTCCAGCTGCGGAGGCGCCCGCGCTCATCCAGCGTGAGCAGGCCGGCGCGGCGCAGGAGTATGGCCGGGCGGACAACTTTTTCCACCGGAGCGAAGCCGTGGTCGGAGACCACAAAGAGCACCGTGCGCGGTGCCATCCCGGTCTCAGCCAGAGCGGCGAGGATGCGAGCGAGCTGCGCATCAGCGGTTTCAATCGCCGCACGCGTCTCGGCGGCGTCGAGTCCGTAGGTGTGGTGGGCGTGGTCGACCCCGATCAAGTGGAGCAAGAGCAGGTTAGGGCGCAGCGTGCGGATGAGGTGAACGGCGATGTCCGCCAAGTCTTGGTCCCGGGTGTCCGGCGGGGTGTCAAAACGGAAGCCGGGGAAGCGCTGCTCGACCCCGCGGAGCAAACCGGGAGTGGAAATCGCGCGCAGCAACTTGGGGTCGTCGCGGTCGCCCCGCCAGAACTCCGGAACAATCGCATCCACCCGCGCCCCCAAGCTGACCGGCCAGAAGACCATTGCGGTGCGCAAACCCTTTTTCTCCGCCGCTTGATAGACAGTGGGGGCGCGCACCTCCTTGGCGTACCAGCGCAAACCGAACCGCATCTCCGGGTCGGCCGCCCGGTTGGTGAAGATGCCGTGGCGGACGGGCGCTACCCCCGTGACCAGGCTGGTATGCGCCGGATAGGTGAGCGTGGGAAACACCGAGCGCATCCCTCGGGCGGCAGCGCCTTCGGCGACCAGCGCCCGCAGGGTGGGAATCTTCAGGCCGTAGCGCTCCGGCTCTAGGTAATAGGCAGGGCGGAAGCCGTCGAGCGAAACCACCACGACATGCTCAACCTCAGCCGCGGCGACTGGCACCGCCACTACCAGGACGAGCACAAGCAGACCGAGGCTCGTCGCAGCTATCGTTTGACGCCAGAGTGGCATAAACGGGAACGCCGGCCGGAGACGAAGGGCACGGCCAAGACTTCAGCCGGAGAGGCGGGCGCGGCGGAAGGATTCCAGCGTCCAAGCATCGTCGCAGGCGTTTTCGTTATGACGGAGGATGTAGATGTTGCCGTCGTCGGCCCGCACCCGGAAGTAGATGTCCTCCGGGCTGTACCATTGGTCGAGCACCTCTTCCACTTGGTAGCGGCGCTCGCGCAGGTAGAAGCAGAGCGGCCGCTGGTCGGCTTTGTGCCCGGCGTAGCACTCCACCCGCAGCCGCATCATCTCGCTACCCCACCCCTGACTCTACCCCAGCCGGCACCGCTGGGCAAGGGCTTGTCCGGTGGGGTCCGTGCGGGGGGTGGGATAGTGAGGTGCGGGAACGGCGCGTTAGTCGAGCAGGCGGGCGAGCAGGCCTTTTTTCTTTTTCGGGGGCGGCTGATATGCCTTGAAGAGCGCGGCGGGGAGCTTGCGCTTGCCGTTCTCCTGCACCTTGTCGGGCCCTCGCCGCTGACGAACCTTCTCCTGAAGCTGGCAGACGATCTTCTTGGCGGAACCCGCTTCCCGGGGAGCGACCCCGATGGTCTCCCCCTGGCGGTTCTTCAGGAGGCGCCAATCGTCGTCCTCGACCACATCGACCCGCTCGGGAAAAAGCTCCAGGAACCGCTCCAGGTACTCTTCGTCAAACGCCGGGCAGAACTGATAGCCGCGGTAAAGCTGCTGCTTGACGTAGTCGGCGATGCGCCCTTTGTCGAACACCCAGACGCCGCCACTCTCCAGCCGGCCGTAGGTGAGCCACTCGTTGCTGATGCGGTCGGAGAAGTTGGCAATCGCGTAGCGACACCCAAATCCGCTCCAGAAGTTGCCATCGAAGAAGCAGTGGTCCCGCCGGGGCTTGTGCACGAACTCCTGGAAGCAGTGGGTAAGCTGGGCCATTTCGTACCAGTCCATCTCCGCGCCGTGGAACCAAGCGCGTTTGTGGCGAAGGTCCCAGACGGCGTCCTTCAATTCCTGCAAGGCGTCGAGTTCGTCAAGCGGGTAGGTGACCCGCACCCGCAGGCTCTTGCCCGCTCCGAACTCCTGGAAGGTCGGATGCTTGCGGGCCACTTCCAGGGCCTGCGCGAAGGCCGGGACGGCGGCGTAGGAAAGCTCGACCGTGATCCCCTGCAGGGAAACACCCGGCTCGACCTCTGGATTGGCTTGTTTCTCCTCGCCCATCATCCATCATCCTCTCAGCCGGGCCGCCATTCTAGCCACAACCGTGCCGACACGCAACGCCCCGCCCCCGGTAGGCTGCGGATTTTTCCCGGCGCTCGAACGCCGCTCCTGCTATAGACTACCTTCACCACAGGGGTTTCGATGAGACGTGGCGTCCCATTGGCGGGAACCGTGTTGCTGGCGCTTGCCGCCCTGGCACCGGGGTGTGCGCGGCCGCCGCGCGCGGACGCCCCCGTGACCCTGGTCTTCAAGCACGCCAAGCATCCCCGCTACCAATTCCTCAACAAACTGATTCGCGAATTTCAAGCCCAGCATCCCGGCATCCGGGTGCGGGAAGAGATTCTGCCGGCGAGCACCGACGAGCAGCATCAGTTCTACGTCATCAACCTGGCCGCGGAAGCGGCTGATTTTGATGTAATCGATATGGACGTCATCTGGGTGCCCGAGTTCGCCCGCGCCGGCTGGCTGGTGGAACTGACCTCGCACCTTCCCCCCGAGGAGCTCACCCCGCTGAATCCGGCGGCGCTGCGGGCGGACTGGCTGCAGGGAAAACTCTTTGCCGTGCCCTGGTTCGTGGATGTCGGCGTGCTCTACTACCGTCGCGATCTCCTCGCCAAGTACGGTTTTGGCCCCCCGGCCACCTACCCCGAACTGCTCGCCCAAGCCCGGCACATCCTGGCCAACGAGGCCAACGATTCGCTGATGGGCTTTGTCTGGCAGGGAATGCAGTACGAAGGGCTGGTGTGCACGGCGCTGGAGTTCATTCGCGGGAATGGCGGCGACGTGCTGGCGCCTGACGCCGAGGTGGCTCTCACCGAACCGGCCACCCTCGAAGCCCTCACCTTTATGAGGGAACTGATTCGTCCCCAAGGGGTGACCCCGGCGCTCGTCACCACCCTCAACGAAGAAGCGACCCGCCTCATCTTCCAGTCCGGCCGCGCCGTCTTCATGCGCAACTGGCCGTATGCCTGGGGGCTGCTCAACCAGCCGGACTCGCCCGTCGCCGGGCGTGTGGGCCTGACCACGGTGCCGCACTTCCCCGACCACGCCAGCGCCCCCACCCTGGGCGGCTTCCACCTGGGCGTGAACGCCTACTCGCGCCACCCCAAAGCGGCCATCAAGTTCGTGCGCTTTATGATCAGCTACCGGGCGCAAAGAGAAATCATTCTCAACCTCGGTGTGCTGGCGGCCCACCGCCGGGTCTACCGCGACCCGGCGGTGCGCGCTGCCCTGCCCTTTCTCGAGGATTTGCTCCCCTCGCTGGCGCGGGTCCAGCCTCGACCGGTAACACCCTATTACTTGATGATCTCGCAGATTCTTCAGCCGGAGCTCAGCGCCGTGGTCACCGGGATTCGCTCCCCGGACGCCGCCATGCGGTTGGCCAAGCAGCAGATCGAGCACCTGTTGGAGGCCCGATGAGCACGCTCGGGGGCGGGCGCCGCGAGTGGGCGAGCCGCTATAGCCTGCTGGCCCCGGCGGTGCTCTACGCCGCGGCGTTGGCGCTGGTTCCGGTTTTATTCACCGTGGGGCTCAGCTTCCACCGCCAGTTGCCCATCTTCAACATCTCCCGGTTCGTGGGACTGGAGAATTACGCCTTTCTTCTCCGCGATGCCCGCTTCTGGAACGCGCTGGGGAACACCGCCTACTTCGTCGCCCTCTCCGTCACCCTGGAGCTCGGGCTGGGGCTGGGCTTCGCCCTGCTGCTCAACCAAAAGTTCCGCGGCCGCGGCCTGGCTCGCGCGCTGGTGCTGCTGCCCTGGGCAGTCCCGAACGTGGTGGGCGCCCGTTTCTGGGAATGGATTTTCAACGCCGACTATGGGGTGCTGAACTACTTGCTGGGGGTGAAGATTAACTGGCTGGGCGATCCCGGCTGGGCCCTGCATGCCGCTGTTTTGGCCGACGTGTGGAAGACGACGCCCTTCGCGGTGCTCCTGCTGCTGGCTGGCTTGCAGGTCATCCCGGCGGAACTCTACCAGGCGGCCCGCATCGACGGGGCCACCCCCTGGCAGCTCTTCCGCCACATCACCCTGCCCTTGCTCAAGCCGGTAATCCTCCTGGTGCTGTTGTTTCGCAGCATGGACGCCGCCCGCATCTTCGACCTGATTTTCGTGCTCACCGGCGGCGGCCCCGCCAACGAGACCGAAACCTTGGCGGTCTACGCCTACAAACTCCTCTACCGCACCCTGCAGTTCGGCTACGGCTCGGCGCTGGCGGTGGCCACTTTCCTTTTCATCTTTGCCTTGAGCCTGGCCTACCTCTACCACCTGCGCCGGGCCTGGCAGCTCCGGGGCTAGGAAGGGCGATGATGTCGAGACAACAATGGCGCTGGCTGGCCGGCCTGCTGCTGCTGGGCGTCATGCTGAGCTTCGTGCTGGGGCCCTTCGTGTGGCAAGTGGTGACGGCGCTGAAGCCGGAAGCCCAGTTGGCCCAACTGCCGCCACTGCTGCCCGAGCCTCCCACCGGGAGGAATTTCGCCACCGTGCTCACGGCGCCCGGCTTCTTGCGCGTCACCCTGAACAGCATCGTGGTGGCGACCGCCACGGTCGCCCTGGCTTTCCTCCTGGGCATCCCGGCGGCCTACGCCCTGGCGAAACTCAGCCTGCGGGGCCGCAACCCCATCCTGGGCACACTGCTCTGCCTCTCAATGTTTCCCGCCATCGCCAACGTTGCCCCCCTCTACCTGCTGTTCATTCGCTTGCACATCCGCGACAACATGCTAGCGGTGGTGCTGGCCCATTCGGTCTTTGCCCTGCCCTTCGCCATCTGGATGCTCACCAATTTCTTCCAAGAAATTCCCGACGAGCTCTATCGGGCGGCGCGCATTGACGGCTGCTCCCACTGGGGCATTCTGCGCCACCTGGTGGTGCCCCTGGCCGCCCCCGGATTGCTGAGCGTGGGCCTGCTGGTGTTTATCTTTTCCTGGAACGAATTCCTCTACGCGCTCACCTTGACCGCCACCCAGGCGTCGCGCACCCTGCCGGTTCACATCGCCTTGTTTCCCGGAGTGCACCTGCTCCCCTGGGGAGAAATTGCTGCGGCGGCGGTGCTGGCCACGCTGCCGGTGGTGGCGCTGGTGCTGGTATTTCAGCGGCGCATCGTCAGCGGGCTGACGGCGGGCGCGGTGAAGGGCTGAGGGATGGACCTGCGGCTCGAAAACCTGCGCAAGCGTTTCGGCGATAAGCTGGCGGTGGAGATTCCTGCTCTGGTGATTCGCGGGGGGGAATTCTTCACCTTCGTGGGTCCCAGCGGTTGCGGGAAGTCCACCACCCTAAACCTGATCGCCGGACTGGAACCCCCCAGCGGCGGCACGCTGACCCTGGGCGCGCGGCGACTGAACGAGCTGCCCCCGCACAAGCGCGACGTCGCCTTTGTCTTCCAGACCTACGCTCTCTATCCCCACCGCACCGTGTACCAGAACCTGTCCTTCCCGCTGGAGCTCGCTGCCCGACCGGGGAGAGAGATTCCGGCGCGGGTCAAGGAAGTGGCGGCCCGATTGAACATCACCCCACTGCTTGAAAAGCACCCGCGCCAGCTCTCCGGCGGGGAACGCCAGCGGGTGGCGTTGGGCCGGGCCATGGTCCGCCAGCCGCAGCTTTTCCTCTTCGATGAACCGCTCTCCAACCTCGATGCCCCCCTGCGGGCCCAGATGCGCAAGGAGCTGAAGCGCCTGCACCAGCAACTGGGCACCACCTTCATCTACGTCACCCACGACCAGGAGGAGGCTCTCTCGCTCTCCGACCGCATTGCCGTCATGCACGCCGGACGCATCCAGCAATGTGCCACCCCCCGCGAGGTGTACGAACAACCGGTCAACACTTTCGTGGCATCCTTTTTCGGCAGTCCCCCCATCAACTTCCTGGAGGCGGCCCTGGCCACCGGGGCGGGTGCCACCTGGCTGCGCATCGGAGAGCACCGCCTGCGGGCCGACCGCGTGTCGCCGGAGGTGCTGGAAGCCGGCACGCTTACCTTGGCCATCCGGCCCGAGCACATCCAGGTGAGCCGGGAAAAAACCGGCGACGGTTGGCCGGCGCAGGTGACGCTGGTGGAGTTGCACGGGGGACAGAGCTATCTGGAACTCGAATTCGCCGCCGGGTTCCGCCTGATGGGGGTCGAGCGGGCGGAAGCCGGCTACCGCGGGGGAGAACCGGTGTGGGTAAACTTCGCTCCCGACCGCTGGCACCTCTTCGACCGGGAAACCGGACTGCGGGTGGGGCCGGAGCGGAAGAACCGCTCTTCCCCCAATCCCGGAAAAGAAAAACTTTGACCTATGCGGGCTCCCCGGAGGTAGAATAGGGGCCGGGCAAAAGAGTCAGGGTGGTGAGGAAGGCCGAGCAGGCGCGCAGAATGCCCAGGTTAGCAATGCACGCAAAACGCGGATTGGCTGTCATCTCCAGCTTGATCCTGCTAAGCCCCGGGCCGCTCAGGGCGCGTGACTTTTTTCTCCAAGAAGGAACGGAAATCCCCCTGCGCTTGCACACCACCGTTGACACCAAGATTTCCCAGAAGGGCGACCGCATCATCGCCACGGTGGAAGAGCCGTTGATGATTGATGACGTGGAAGTCATTCCGGCGGGGGCGCGGGTGCTGGGCCGCATCGGAGACATCAAAAAGCCGGGGCGCTTCGGCCGCGGGGCTCGGATGGTGCTCACCTTCGATTCCATTGAAGTGCCGGGGGCGGGAAACGTCAAGATCAGCGGGAGCCTGGTGGACGTCTACGACCCGGAATACGAAGAGTATCAAACCGACAAAGAGATGAAAGAAATCAAGGACCTGAACATCGGCAAGGAAGGGCAGGTGAAAGCCGGTGGACCGGGCAAACTGAAGCGGGCGGCCGCGCCCCTCGCGGGTGTGGGCGCTGGGGCGGCGGCCGGCGGCGGCGCCGGGGCCGCCATCGGAGTTGCCGCGGGCGCCATCGTGGCCTTCGGCTGGTTCAAGGGCAAGCACGTGGAGTTGCCCGCGGGCACGGGGTTGGTGATGCGGGTGGACCGCGGCGTGACCCTCTCCGTTCCCGATATGCCCCAGACGGCTGGCAGCCGCTAGCGCGGACCCTGCAGTCCCCCTTTGTGAGTTTTCCCCAGAAAAATTAGTAGAGGTCGTAGCGCGCCCGCCGGGCGGCCATTTCCGCGTTGAACTGCGCCCCGATGAGAATCACCACCGCGCTCAGGTACATCCAGACCAGCAGGCCGATGGCGGCGGCAAAGCCGCCGTAAAGGATGTTGTAGATGGCCACCCGGCGAACGTAGAAGCCGAAGGCGGTGGTGACGATCCACCACAAGGCCATCGCCAAAACCGCCCCCGGCAGCACATCGTTCCAGCGCTGGCGGTGGTCAGGGGTGAGAAAGTAGTAGAGAGCCGCCAGCACCAGCATGGCGGTGAGGATATCCAGGGCGAAATAGCCCATCGTCCACAGGAGGCGCACGGGACGGGCAAAGCCTACGCCCAGCTCTTCAATCAGCCAGCCGCGCACGAATTTGCCAAACACCACCAGCAGGCTGACCGCGGCCCAGGGAATCACCGTGACCATCACCATGGCAAAGGCCCGCAATTGCCGCTCCCAGAACCCCCGGCGCTCCTCGCGGTCGTAGATGGAAGCGAAAATTTGGTTCAGGGAAAACATCAGTTGCGAACCCAGCAACAGCGTTCCCACCGCCCCCGCCAGCAACAGCCGGGTGGGATAGGCGGAGAGGTCGAGCAGGGAATCCACCACGGCGCGGCGGCTGCCCGGCGGCAGCACCATCCGCAAGCCTGCCAGGTCTTCCAGTCCCGGCCCGGCATAGAGCAGCACCCCGGCGAGAAAGAGGAGGGCGGGAAAGAAGGCCACGAACATCAGAAAGGCCACGGCTTGCGCGTGCAGCAGCGAGCCCCCGCGCAAGGAGTTGTAGATGGCGTGCCCGATGGCCCGCGAGATGATGCGCGGACTCTGATGGATGCGCTCGATTCGACCCACGGTCACCATCAGCAGACCTGAATGCCCCCCTCCCGGGGCAGAGGTTTGAAGGCGCAGTGGCTTTGGGGTAAGATGGCGGAGTCTACTCCTAGAGGGCGCCCGATGCAAACGGCTTTTTGGCGGGCGACTCGGTCTCGGGGGAGAAGGTCGGATGCCACGTCGAGTCCGCTGCGGTCTCATCCAGGCGCGGTGTGAACTGTCGCCAGAAAAGAATTCGCTGAGCAAAATCAAGCAGGAGATGGTTCGCAAGCACGAGCGATTGATTGCCCGGGCGGCGCGGCAGCGGGTGCAGATTCTCTGCCTGCAGGAGCTCTTCTACGGCCCCTACTTCTGCGCCGAGCAGAACACCCGCTGGTACCCGCTGGCCGAGCCGGTGCCCGCGGGGACGACCATCCGCTGGGCGCAAAAGTTGGCCAAGAAATACCGCATCGTTCTGGTGGTGCCGGTGTTCGAGGTCGAACTCCCCGGAGTCTATTACAACACCGCCGCCGTGCTCGACGCCGACGGGCGCTACCTGGGCAAGTACCGCAAGCACCACATCCCCCACTGCTATCCGGGTTTCTGGGAGAAATTCTACTTTACCCCCGGCAACACCGGCTATCCGGTATTCGCTACCCGCTACGCCAAGGTGGGCGTCTACATCTGCTACGACCGCCACTTCCCGGAAGGCGCCCGCATCCTGGGTTTGAACGGGGCTGAGGTGGTCTTCAACCCCTCGGCCACCGTCGCCGGCTTGTCGGAATACCTCTGGGAGCTGGAGCAACCCGCCCAGGCGGTGGCCAACGCCTACTTCGTCGGCGCCATCAACCGTGTCGGCCACGAACAGCCCTGGGACATCGGCGAGTTCTACGGCAAGAGCTACTTCTGCAACCCGCGGGGGAAAATCATCGCCCAGGCCAGCCGCAACAAGGAGGAAGTCCTGGTGGCCGAGGTGGACCTGGAGCTGATCGAACAGGTGCGCTCCACCTGGCAGTTCTATCGCGACCGCCGGCCGGAGACGTACAACATCTTGACCACCAGCTAAGCTTAGTGTGCTCCTCAGCGGCTAAAGCTGGGCGGGGCGAGGTGAGCACACACAGCCGGGCTGAAGCCGTTGCGGGCGAGGCGAACAATCGGCCGGGCTAAAAGCCCGGCCCCGACACAGAGGTCCATTGCCTGTGGGCATACTCGGAAAAAAGAGAATTGAAGCCAGTGAATTTGGGGCTTCCTTAGCGCTGCTTCTGTTCACATGGTGGAAAGACGAAGGGAAAACCATCTTTGACTCAGTCATTGACAAGACCTCGGCGGGGGCAACTAAGAGCAAGGGTGCCGAAGAAGCTCTTGTGCTCGGCATGTTCGCAGTAACTCGTGCGTGCGAAAGCAGCATCGCCGAGACTCATGCCCTGCCTGCGGTTCTTGATTCTTTTCACAGAAGCCTATATGGACTCCTGATCCAGGATGGCGTGATAAAGTCGAGAAGAGTTGCACCGAACTTGACACTGGATGGCTCGGTTGTTGCAGGCGAGTTTGAATCCGAATTAGTCCGGCCGAGATATCAAGAATACCGAAGCGCGTTCTCCTGTCGAGATCCCGTCCCTAACCTGGGGCGAGTCGTGATTAGGGCGCTTGGCAGTTCCGAGGAGGATGGCATAGCTATTCTTAGGTTTGCCAACGTTGCCAGTGCAGTACTTGCAGTGATGGCAGAGACAATCGGAAACTTGCGGAAGGACTATAGAATTGCCCTCTGAGCACAATTTGTTTTGTCGGGGCCGGGCTTCAGCCCGGCCAAAGAGGCAAGCAATAAGAAAGCGGCTTTAGCCGCTGAGGAAAGCAGTGACGCATCTGCGCAGAAGGGTGAGAGCTCCCGGAACATACTTTGTAACCTCAAACACCTGGGAGCGGCGACAACTGTTCCTCAAAGAATCGCCCGCGAGTTTGTTCCTGAACTGTCTTTTCCACTATCGGAACGAAGGCAACTTCCTCCTACATGAATTCGTTTTGATGCCTGACCACTTCCATCTCCTGCTAACGCCTGCGCGACACATCGCTTTGGAACGCGCACTGCAACTCATTAAAGGCGGGAGTTCCCACCGCATCCGCCAGGAGCTCGGCTACAAGTTCCCTATCTGGCAAAGCGGTTTTGACGACCACAGAATCCGAAATACGCGGGACTACGAGCAACGTCAGGGCTACATTCAGAACAACCCTGTGGCCAAGAAGCTGGTAGAAAAACCAGAGGAGTACGCTTTTTCTTCCTCTAGCCCTCGATACAAGTTATTGTTGGACGCTTGGTCCTCAGAATTGACCTCAGCGGCTAAAGCCGAGCTTGTGGGAGGGACACAACCGGCCGGGCTAAAGCCCGGCCCCGACATGATGCACGGCAATGAGTGAGACTATTACTCCCCAACTATCGGCCACAATTACGGCCTTGCCGGAGAGACGATGACGCGTGACGAGGTAGTGCAAAAACACAAGCAGTACCTGTTTCCCTGCGTGGTGAACTACTACGCCGAGCCGCTGGTGGTGGACCACGCCCGCGCCCAGTACGTCTTCGACACTGACGGCAAGCGCTACCTGGATTTCTTCGGCGGCATCCTCACCATCAGCGTCGGCCACTGCCACCAGAAGGTCACCGGCAAGATCAAGGCCCAGGTCGACAAGCTCCAGCACACCTCCACCCTCTATCCGAACGAACCGATCGTCGCCCTGGCGGAAAAGTTGGCCCAGATCACCCCGGGGAAACTCCAGAAAAGTTTCTTCACCAACAGCGGCACCGAAGCCGACGAGGCCGCGGTGCTGCTGGCCCGCATGGCCACGGGCAGCTTCGAGGTGGTGGCGCTGCGGCACGGCTACAGCGGCCACTCGCTGATTGCCAAGTCGCTCA
>JBHHYS010000065.1:0-12922 GCA_046757645.1 Terriglobia bacterium
GTTTGACCGCGCCTTGCTCGAGCAGGTCTTCCAAACCGAACTCGATGTCTTTCTCCATCCCGAGACCGGCCGCCCGCGAGTCGTCTTGCCCTCCTTGGCGGCCGAAGCGGAAGGAGGTGATGGCCGGGAAAAGGTTGAGTAGAACGAGACGCGCATTAATTGTCCGGAAAAAACACTGACTGAACGTAGAACAACCGGGTCCAGACATGCGTTCCGCACCGGAGGGTGCGGAGCCGGGAATCAGGTGAAAATCCTGAGCCGCCGCGCGACTGTAGGATGGCGATGAACACGTTCAACAGCCACTGCCCCGATGCATCGGGGTGGGAAGGCGCCGTTGCCGCAGAGCCATCGAGCCAGGAGACCGGTTTGGGCCGATTCGCGTTGCCCCTTCGCTGGGGAGGAGTAAAACGCCATGACCGCTCGCCTGATTCCCCTTTCTCTCCTGGGGAGTTTGCTCGCTCTGCTGCCCGCCTTCCTGCCTTTGCACGCTTCCCCGGTTTCCGCCGGAACTCTCACCGGGATTGTCCTCGACCCGAACCGTGACCCGTTGCCCCGGGTCAGCGTCCGCCTGCTTGACCCCGCCGGAGCGGAAGTCTCCCGAACACTCACCGACAGCCACGGCCGTTTCCGCTTCGACCGCCTGGCCACCCAGACCTACACCCTCACCGCCGAATTGGTCGGCTTTGAAACCCTCACCCGGAACGGCCAACCCGGCACCCGCATTGAACTGGTGCTGCGGCTGGCACCGGTGCGCGAACAGGTGGTCGTCACTGCCACGCGAACCGATGCGCCCTCCGCGCAACTCGGCGCCAGCACCACCGTGATCACCGGAGAGGAAATCGAAAGGCGCATGCTGCTCCCGGTGAGTGAGGCCCTGCAGACCACGGTGGGAATGGTTGTGGTGCGCTCCGGTGGGCTGGGAACAACCACCTCGCTCTTCGTCCGCGGCGGCGAGAGCGACTACAACAAGGTCTTCCTCGACGGCATCCCCCTCAACGAGTCCGGCGGCGCCCTCGACTTCACCAACCTGATGGCGGAAAACATCGCTCGGGTGGAGGTGGTGCGCGGGCCGCAGTCGGCGCTGTTTGGCTCCGATGCCATGGCCAGCGTGGTTCAACTCTTCACCCGGCAGGGGCGGGCGGAAACCCGGCGACCCCGCTTTTCCCTAAGCGCCGAGGGCGGCAACAATGACACCTGGCGGACCCGAGCCAGCCTCAACGGCGCGGTGGGCGTCTTCGACTACTCCTTTCATTGGGCCCGGCTCTCAACCGACAACCGTGAACCGAACAACGCCTTTCACAACACCTCCCTTTCCGGCAACCTGGGCTGGGCACTGAGCAAAGACACCTCGCTGCGACTCATCCTCCGGAGCGAGCTGGGCCGGGTGGGCACGCCCGGACAAACCGCTTTCGGCCGGCCCGACCGCGACTCCTTCCTGCGTCGGCGCGATGCGGACGCGGCGATCACCCTGCGAAATCAGACCGCGTCGTTCTGGGAGCAGCGACTCACCTACACCTTCGCCCAGTCGCGCCAGGTCTCCCGCAACTTGAGGGTCGACCCCCCCTTCGTACCCGCCTTCGAAGGTCGTGTCGCCCAGTGCTTCGATTTCTTCACCGGCCAATTCGGCCCCTGCCGCTTCTTCGACTTCACCTTCGATACCTTGAACCACATCCGTCGGCACCACCTCAGCTACCAGAGCGATTGGCGCGCCGGCCGCGCGGGCCGGGCCGTCGGCCAGCACATCTTCACCTTTGCCTTCGAGTGGGACCGGGAGCGGGGCGCCTTCGGTGACCGGCTCTTCGGCGGCGTTCCTGTCCAGGCTCAGCGAGACAACTTCGGCTGGGTCTTTCAGCAGCAGGCCGTCTGGGGGCGCTTCTTCCTGACCAATGGAGTGCGCCTCGAAGACAACGACAGCTTTGGGCGGTCAGTGATCCCGCGCAGCTCCCTGGCCTACTTTTTGCGGCACGGCGGCGGCCGGCTGGGCACGACCAAGCTGAAGTTCAACTTCGGCCTGGGCATCAAGGAACCCAGCCTGCTGGAATCGTTCAGCAACGGACCCTTTGCCTTCGGCAACCCCGACTTGGCCCCCGAGCGCGCCCGCAGCTTCGACGTCGGCGCCGAGCAGCGTTTCTGGTACGACCGGGGCAAGCTGGAGGTCAACTGGTTCGACAACCGCTTCCGTGACCTAATTGGCTTTGAGATCACCAGCTTCGTGCCATTCGCCGGGAGCTTCTTCAACGTCGGCCGCACAAAAGCGAAGGGCGCCGAGGTGGTCCTGGAGCTGGCCCCGGCACACGGGTTCCGCGGCCGTGGCAGCTACACGTTTCTGGATTCCCGAATCACCGAAAGCGGGACCGTCTTCGACCCGGTCTTCGAAGCCGGCAACGGGCTCTTCCGGCGGCCCAAGCATTTCGGGTCGCTACAGCTCTTTTGGGACTGGCGACGCCTGACGCTGACCTCGACCACGCTCTTCATTGGCCGGCGCACCGACAGCGACTTCGCTTTCCTCAACCTCACCTCGAACCGGGGCTACACCAAGTGGGACCTCGCGTGGACCTATCGCTCCTCCTACCGGGTCACCTACCTGGGGGTCATCGAGAACCTGCTCAACCAGGACTACATGGAGGCGCTGGGCTTCCCCGCCCTGAAGCTCACTTTCCGCGCCGGCGCCCGGGTGGAGTTCTGACTGTGCGGTTTCGCCCCGCCGGCCAGGGTCGGCGGGACGAGCGACCTTTCTGCTTGCCCGGCCGTAGGCGGGCGTGCTACGTTGGCGCTCCTTTTGCTGCAGCGGGATTCGCCCGAACCAACCCTGCGATGAAGCGATGAAGAGAGGGCCAGCGCTCGTTTCCCTCCTCGCCGCACTCTGCGAATTTCTGGCGCTCGCCCTGAGTGCCCCGGCGCAGCAGCCGGCCAGCCCCCCACCCAGCGCCAATATTGTGGAGATTCAGGCCGACTCCCAGCAGAGGGCGGGGAACATATATCTGCTGCAAGGAAAGGTGGAGATCCGCTATCGGGGAACGACGCTGACGGCCGACGAAGTCACCTACGACGAAAAGAACCGTACGGTGGAGGCCCGCGGCCACGTGGTGTTCATGCGGGATGACGACCGGCTGGAAGCCGCCGAAGCCCGCTACAACCTGGAGACCGGCCGGGGACTCTTCCTGCGCGTCGAGGGCACCGTAGGGGTAGCACCCCGTCCCACCGACAAATACCTGGTAACCACAAATCCCTTCTACTTCAAAGCCCGGGAGGTCGAGCGTCGCGGTGACGGCAGCTACCTGGTGCGGCGCGGCTGGGTGACCAACTGCCAACCCGGCCGGCCGAAGTGGCGGCTACGGGCGGCGCGGGCCCGGATCCGTCCCGGACGTGACGTGCGTCTCTACCGCACCTCCTTCGTAGTGGGCGGGCTGCCTGTTCTTTACTCCCCGTTTGCCGCTCTCTCGATTGCCGAGCAACCGCGGCAGTCGGGCTTTCTTTGGCCCAGCATCGGCAACGATTCTCGGCGGGGCACAACCGCGGGCGGCGCCTACTTCTGGGCCATCAATCCGCACGCCGACTTGACCATGGCGGCGCAGTTCTTCAACCAAGGAGGCTGGACGCAGCGCGCCGACTTCCGCGCCCGCCCCTCCGCGACCACCACCGTGGACGTAAGCTACTTTGGTGCGGTGGCCAACAAGCTGGCTCGCACGCAGCGCACCAATGTCAACCAGAGCGGCCAATTCGCCCACATTTTTGTGATGAGCGAACTTCCCCACGGCTTTCGCGGCGTCATGGACATCACCCACCTGAGCTCCCTCCGCTTCCGGCTGGGCTTTGCGGAGACCTTCAACGAGGCGGTCCGCTCGGAAATCCACGCCAATGCTTTCATTGCCAATAACTCCGACACCCTCTACTTCAACGGCTTTTTCGGGCGTTACCAGAACTTTTTTCAGGCGGAGCCGGAGACTTCCATCACCCTGCTCACCGCGCCCGGCCTGGAGTTCGGCACCCGCCCGCGCTGGCTCGACTGGCTGAAAGGGCAGCCGCTCTATTTCAGCTTTGATTCGCACGTGGGGGGAATGCGGCGCGACGAACCCCGCTTCAAAACCCCGCAACTCGTGCAGCGCTACGGCATCTATCCCCGCCTCAGCATCCCGTTTCGCCTGGGGCGTTACTTCGGGCTGACCCCAACTTTTGGGGTGCGCGCCTCCCGCTACAGCTCGCGCCTCGTGGATGATCCCTCGCTTCCGGGCGGCAAGCGCGTGCTCAACCGCCCCATTCGGCGCATCACCGAAGAAGTCAGCCTGGATCTGCGCTTTCCCTCTTTTATGCGCATCTACGAGCGCGCCCAGTTCCGCTACAAGCACGTGATCGAACCGGAAGTCACCTATCGCTACCTGAACGGGGTGCGCTCCTTCGAGCAATTCCTGCGCTTCGATGACCACGACATCCTCACCGACACCCAGGAGGTCGAGTACGCCATCACCCAGCGGCTGTTTGTTAAAGAGCGAGACGCGGGCGCCCACGTGGAGCAACTGCTGAGCTGGCGCGTCAGCCAAAAATACTACTTTGATCCGGACTTTCGCGGCGCGCTCCGCCCGGGCGTACGCAATGTCTTCGCCGCCCTGAACTCCCTGACGCCCTTCGCCTTTGCCGACGAGCCCCGGCGCTTTTCCCCGATTGTCTCCACCCTGAAGATCACCCCGGGGGGGCGCTACGACAGCGATTTCCGTCTGGACTACGACACCAAAGAGAGGCGCCTGCTGAACACTCGCCTGAGCGTACGGGCGCGGCTGAGCAAACGGGTTCGGCTCGGCGTGACCCACCTGACCACCCGCAATGAAGAGTTTTTGCAGCCACGCTCGAATCAAGTGCGGCTGCTGGCGGCCTACGGCGCCCTGAACCGTCCTGGGTTCAACTCCGCCTTTGCCATCAGCTGGGACATCCGCCAAGACTTTCTGCCGAATACGGTGGCGCAGATAAGCTACAACTGGGGCTGCTGCGGGGTGGCCTTCGCTTATCGCCGGCTGGGATTGGGGGCGCTCCGCAGCCAGAACGAATTTCGCTTTGCCTTCACCGTCGCCAACGTGGGCACCTTCGGCACCATCCGCAAGCAGGAACAGCTGTTCTGAAAAAGTCCGCCGAAGCTGCGGGTGAGCAAGCTCGGGGAAATGGGTCGAGGCCTTCGTTCTTGCCGGCGCCGCGGAATCATCCCTTCTTCAAAAGGGGTTCCCGGCTCGGGCAGCGGAGGGGAAGCCGGATTAGTTGGCGCCAGAGGCGCTGATGTCGTAGAACATGTCCGGTCGGGCGTCGCCGCGAAAGTCGAGCACGCGCAGGAAAAAGGTTACTGTACCCGACGACCCCGGCACCCGGAACTCCAGCTTCGAATCCAGGATCACGCCCAGTTCAATGTCGTCGTTGAGGCAGGGGTCGTCAAAAGCGTTCGGGGTCGGGTCGGGCGCGCCCGTCACCCCATCATCGCTGCCCGGGTTGCGGCAACTGGTGAAGCGCACACCGCTCTCGTCCACAATCTCAATCACCGCGTCGAGCCGGCTGGGCGGGGAGAGCCGCTGGGCTGTGACCTCGACGGTGACGATCGCCCCGACACTCGCGCTGAGCCGGTAAAAATCGGTATCCGGGTTGGCGGTGTCCAGCGGGTCGGCATAGGGGCTGACGGAGGCGCGGAAGCTGCAGGAGAGGCTACAACCGGAAAGTGGGGTGGCACCAGCGATGCTGTCATTGCGGGGGGCGGCCGCTGGATGGATGGTGATGCGAAGCGGGCGTTCGTCGAACCCCAGACCAGCGTCGTCCACGCGCACGACGAAGCTCTGCGTCTCCTCGATACCCGGCGTGCCGCGGATTTCGCCGCTGAGGGCGTCCAGGCTGAGCCCGCGGGGAAGGAATCCAGCCGTGAGGCTCCAGGTGTAGGGTGGGTTGCCGCCGGTGGCGGTCAGGGTGGCGCTGTAAGCAGCCCGAACATTGCCATCGGGCAAGCTGGGGGTCAGGATGTCCACGGCCTCGGTGAGGGTCACGCGCGCCAGGGCCTTCTTTCTTCTGAAGTTCTTCAGCTTCGCCTTAATCGTCAGCTCACACCCGGCGGGCACTGGCGTGCAAAACGGTGCACTGGGTAGGACGGCGGGAGCGGTATAGCGGGCAAGGCGATTGTTGGCCGCATCTTTGCCCAGCTTGACAATGGTTCCTACCCCGCTGTTTCCGCCGGCGACGCAGTTCCTTCCATTGGCATCGCACACCTTCCACCGCACGGCCTTCCGGTTGGTGCCGGTGACTACTGCGGTGAAGTCCTGTGTCCGCGTAAGGTTGAGGTTGGCTTGATCGGGCGAGAGGGTGATCGTCACTCGCGCCCCCGCCGCCAGCGGTAAAACGAAAAGAGCCAACCCCACAACCATCATGCCGATTCGCTGTGTTGGCTGCCGCTGCCGGTCGCCTTCCCGGGGTTGTCTTCGCCGGCTCATCCTGCCACCGGGAGGGAGCCGGGGATTTCCTTGCGCACCCAGGGCGGCACGCGCTCCCGCAGCCCCAGGCGGGCATTGCTCTCAAACTGGTCGAAGCGCGGTCCGGTGCCATTCAAGATAATGTCGATTCCGGAAACCCCGGCGCCAGGGCTGACGGTGACCGGGCTCGAATCTGTGGTGAGGTCGGTGCTGGATTCGCCCAGGTCCCAGAACTCGTTCGGCCCGGGCGCCGGGAGGGGCGGGTCGAGCGGGCCGACACTCGAACCCCCCACAAAGAAGGCTGAGATGGATTCAACCTCCACCGTGTAGTTGCCCGAGGGCACAGAGAGGTCAAAGGTGCCGATGAAGAGCGGGTCGCGCGAGCCGCCCGCGAGGAGGCTCGCCCCCGGATTCGTACCGGTAACCGCTTGCCCCGGGTTGCCGGTGAACAAGTAGCCTGAGACAGTGGAGACGACGATGCGCCGGGATTCGTCTTCGGGGGTTCCGGGATCGTCCACCCGCCGGGCGACCACGTTCACTCCTTGGGCGGGTGTCGTGCCGTCGGAGAAAAGAACCGTGCCGCTGATGGTGCCAAAGCTGGCGCGGAAGCTCACGGCGGGGTAGAGCCGCGAGACCCAGGCGATATCATCGGGGGCCAAGGTTTTCTGCGCGGGACCGAGCAAAACGGGAAACATGGTGGGTAGCCCTTCGAGGTCGTCGGCGTCGCAGAGGAACAGGCAGTTGAAGTTGATCTGCGAGTGATCCAAGCCAAACAAGTGGCCGAATTCGTGAATGAAGGCGGCGTCAAACTCCCTCGGGGTCAACTCCCCGTTGGCCAGGTTACCGTCCTGGAAGCGACCGTTCAGCGCCGCCCACCCGCCAAGAATCCGATTCGCTCCACCGACCGGCCCCACGCTGCAGGGGCCGGCAAATCCGACCACGCTGGGGCCGAAACCCAGGGCGGCAAACAGCGTGCTGTCCTGGTCATAAACGATTGGGTTAGCGGCGCAAGAAAGAGCGTTCAATTCCGCCACCGTGTCGACATTGACCGGGAGGCGACCCACGCGGGTGACGCCGATCCGGGCGGTGCTCACCTGTTCCCAAACCTGGAACATCGCTTCTACACGAGCGTTGGCTGTGGCGTTGTCCATCGAACCCAGTTTGCCCCGGTCGGTCCGATACCCGATCTCGGTAGTGGTGTCCCACGTGAAGGGAATCCCCTCCACCGCGGAGGGGCCACCAACAAGCAGCGGACCGCCGGCACGTGCCGGGCGTTCGCCGACCAGCACCCCAAAGAACATCAGGGCGAACAGGCCTAGCCGGACGCCGTTCCTCCACGACGGCTTGCCGGTGGGATGGATTCTTGCGTGCATCAGTCCTCTAATTTGTCCCGCCGATCTGCCGGATCAGAGCTTCCAAGCTCACCAGAGGGAGCGGCCCGAGGCGGTGGCGTTGAAGTAGGCTGGTTTGCTCTGCGGTGAGGGCAATGCCCCTGCGCTTCAAGTCCGGGAGCAAGTCGCGAAAGAGGCCAGCGTTGCCGACGCCGTTGAAGGCCAAGTTTCCTCCACGGGAGTCGCCCCGGATAAGAAAGCGTCCCTGGGAGAGACCTACCGGACTCGACAGCCCGTAGAGACTCGGGCGATTCATCAGCAGAAGGAGATGCTGACCTTTCCGGTAGCCCGCCGCCTGGGAGCGGTCGCGAATGTCCCAGATGAACTGGCGGAAGGTAAAGCTCGGCCCCGCCTCCCCTTTCAACGTCTCCTGAAGACGCAAGCTAACCACCACCGTGTAGAGCTGGGTGAATTCAGGATGAGGCTCGACCCGGACGCTGACCACGTGGCCGCGAATGATGACGGCTGCCTGATCCGCCAACTGCTCCAGGTTCCGCGGCAGGGTGAGGGCACCCCGCTGAGCCTGGGCCGATGAGGAAGGCAGCAGCAGGAGGAGAAGGCCAATGCAGAACAGAAAGCCAGCAGCTTGGGTCAGGTTGCGCGTGGCGCGCTGAGCTGTCGTGGCTGGGTGGAGCCGCATTCCCGCTTGCCCGCGCAGCTTGGAGCAAGTTCTTTGCCATTCTTCCGGCCGCTCTTAGCCGATGGACTCGCATCTAACATTAGGGCCACAGTTCAGTTTTCGATAGACCAAATGCAGCGTCTGCGCTAGAGTAATGGGCTCCGTTCGACCTCGAACCTGAGACACAAACAGCGAGTCGTATCTGACCTTGTCCCATAGTGGGAAACAGAACCGCGCTCCTGCCCCTAGTGCCGTCCCGCTTGCGCTCCTGCTGATCGCCGGGCTTGCCGGCTGCGGGGGCGGAAACGAGGCGAGCGCACCGCTGCCCCCGCCGCAGCCCCAGATTCTCAGCCAATCGCTGCCCGACGGCTCCTTGGGCATCGATTATGACGTCACCGTGGTGGTCGGGAGCGGGACGCCGCCGTTCACCTGGCAGGTCGCCGCGGGAAGCCTACCCGACGGGCTTAAACTGAACAGCTCGTCCGCGAATATCACCGGCATCCCCACCACCGTGGGAACTTTCATGTTCAAGATTCGGGTCACCGATAGCCTGGAGCAGAGGGATTCTCGGGACTTCACCGTGCGCATCGGCGTGGCGGGCAATCCCCAGGTGGAGCGGATCAGCGTGGCCAGCGACGGCAGGGAAGGCAATAGCGATTCGGGGAGTCCCGCGGTGAGCGATGCCGGGCGCTTCATTGCTTTCACCTCCTTCGCCACCAACCTGGTCCCCAACGATGCCAACAACGCCACCGATGTGTTCTTGCGCGACCGCACCTGCGGAGTCACCATCCGGGTGAGCGTCGCCACAGATGGCTCGGAGGGGAACAGCAACAGCTTCGCCCCCGCCCTGAGCTCGTTGACCGCCGGCACGCTCTTCGTCGCCTATGTTTCCGACGCCAACAATCTGGTGGCGAACGACACCAACAATGCCCGGGACATCTTCGTCACCGCCGTAGACACCACTACCTGCCCCCCGGTGGCGGTGAGCACGGCTCGGGTGAGTGTCGCCCAGGACGGCACCGAAGGGAACGGTGAGAGCACGTTCCCTACCATCAGCGCCGACGGGACCGTCGTGGCCTACCAGTCCCGAGCCGATAACCTGGCAGGGTCGGAGATCAACCAGGTTGCGGACATTTTCGTCACCGAAATCCAATTTGCCGGCGGCGTCGTCAGCCCGCTGCGCACCCAGCTCATGAGCACCGTCCCGGGGGCCATGGCGGTGCTGCCCCGGACCACTGCCGACATCTTCAGCGCCACCACCATTGGCAACTCTACCCTGGGCCTGACGCCCGGCGCGCACGTGGGGCAGCAGGCGGAGATCGTGGAAGGACTCGGGGCGGGCCAGACGCGCACGATTACCGCCAACACCGCTACCACGCTGAGCGTCGATCCCCCCTGGGACACCGTTCCGGATGACACCAGCATCTTTCGCATTCTTAGCTTCGCGGATCAGACGGCTGACATTTTCACCGATACCACCATCGGCCGCTCCGACCTGACCATGACGGACAACGAACACGTGAACCGCCTGGTGGAGATTGTGGCAGGCGCCGGGGCCAGCCAGATCCGCAAAATCGTGAGCAACACCGATACCACCTTCACCCTCGACCCCGCCTGGAGCACGATTCCCGACGCCACCAGCGTCTTCCGCCTCCGATTGCAGGGCAGTGCGGACAGCTTCCGAGCCCGCATCAGTGCCGATGCGGCTTTCGTGGCCTTCCATAGCCTGAGTCGCCTCGACGTGGATGACATCAACCTCAGCCCCGACGTATTCGTCCGTGAGCGCGCCACCGGTATTACTCGCCGGGTGAGCATCAACACTGCCGGGGAGTCCTCCAACGGAAGCAGCAACGTTTCGGCGCTGAATGGCGATGGCAGCTTTGTGCTCTTTCACTCGACGGCCGACAACCTAGTGATGGACGACACCAACCGCGCCGCTGACCTGTTCGTGCGCGACCGGGTCACGCCGGAAACCACCCGGGTCACCCTGGCCAGCGATGGCAGCGAAGCCAGCCCCTGCATTGACATCAACAACATCCCGCAGCCATGCGCGGATGTCACTGCCGGCCTCAGCGGCGGTAGCCGCCTGGTGGCTTTCTCCAGCTTCGCCACCAATCTGGTGCCCGACGACCGCAACGTCCGGAGCGACATCTTCCTTCACGACCGTCAGACCGGGCAGACCGTTCGCCTGAGCCTCGGCCTGGACGGGATCAATCCCAACAGTGACAGTTTCGACGCCGCCATCAGCTTCGATGGCACCACGGTGGCATTTGCCTCCGCCGCCACCAACCTGGTGCTCAACGACACCAACCAAGCGCGGGACGTCTTTGTGGTGGACACCGGGTTTCCCCCCGGACAGGCACTGATCGTGGCGTCCGGCCTCCCTGCCCCGCGTCGGGGCTTGCCCTACGCCGGTCGGCTGCGGGCCGTGGGCGGCAAAAAACCGTTGTTCTGGACGGTGAGCAAGGGAGCCCTGCCCCCGGGGCTCTTTCTCGATCCGAGCACGGGTTGGATCCGTGGCCTGCCACAACGGGCGGGGCGCTTCCGGTTCACCGTGCTGGTGATCGACGCTGCGCGGCCCGCGCGCACGAGCCGCAAGACCCTGACGCTGCGGGTAAGGCGGTAGGTTAGGCGGCGCCGCGCCCCGCCAGCACCCGGGGAATGGTTTTCAGGAAAATCTTCAGGTCCAGCCACAGCGACCAGGTATCGATGTAGTCCAGGTCGAGCTCCATCCAGCGGGCAAAGCTCAAGCGGCTTCGTCCCTCCAGCGCCCACAAGCAGGTGAGCCCCGGACGCATGCGCAACCGCCGGCGTTGCCAACGCTCGTACTCTTCCACCTCTTCGGGCAAGGGCGGCCGGGGACCGACGAACGACATTTCCCCCTTGAGCACATTCCATAACTGAGGCAACTCATCCAGGCTGAACTTGCGCATCCAGCGGCCCAGCCGGGTGCAGCGGGGGTCATCCATCATCTTGAAGACCGGCCCGTCGGCCTGGTTCAGCGCCGCCAATTCCGCGCGGCGCTCGTCGGCGTCGGCAACCATGGAACGGAACTTATAGAGGGTAAAGCGGCGTCCCCCCAGTCCGCAGCGCTGCTGCCGATAGAGCATGGGACCGGGCGAGGTGAGCTTGACCAGCACCCCGAGCAGCACCAGAAACGGCGACAACACCACCAGCAGCCCGGCGGCGCCCACCACGTCCCCCAGGCGCTTCACCAACAGGTGCAACTCGTTCTCCGGGAGGGTGCTGAAGGTCAGCAGGGGCAGATGCCGCAGGTTCTCCACGTACACGCGCGAGGACAGGTGAGGAAAGATGCGCAAGTGGACGCGGGTGCGCACCCCTTCTTCCTCGCAGAGCAGCAGCAGCTCTTCCATTCGCTCCAGCTCTTCCTTGCTGACGGTAAACAACAACTCGTCTACTACTTGCTGCCGCAATATTCGGGGGACGTCGGCCACCGGCCAGACGGGTGCCGGGTTGAGCGTCGCCGCGGCGGCGGCCGTGTTTCCCTCGCTTGTCTCCACGAAGCCGACCAAGCGCAACCCCGACCCTCGGCTGGCCCGGATCAGCGTGGCCAATTCCTGCGCGTGCGGCCCGGTGCCCACCACCAAGATGAAGGTGCCGCCACCCAATTTCTCCCGCAGGCGCGGCCCCCATTCGATGAACACCAGCCGCACCCCCACCAGCAAGACCCAGTCGAGCACCACGAAGCCCACCAGCAACAGCCGGCTGACGTAGAACCCTTTCACGAAGAACAAGCCGGCGGCCAGCAGCAGCGTCCCGGCGATGACCTGCCAGCTGGGGTCCCCCACCGCCTGCCGCCGTTCCCGCAACTCGCGGGGCCGATAAACTCCCAGCAAGTAGCCGCTCACCAGCCAGGCGGCCAGGATGCCCACCAGCACCGGCAGGTAGCGAGAAAAGGGGTAGAGGGGTAGGGCGGGGAGGAAGGAGAAATGCGGAGCCAACTGTGGCAGCAGGAAGCTGCGCACGCTGTACGCCCCCAGGAAAGCCACTACAGCCACGACAGCGTCCCCACAGGCGAATATCAAACTGAGCAGGCGCAGACGGTGGGCAAACATCCGGGTGGCTCTCCTCTGAGCGTGGCGCTGATGAACGATTCTAGCAGACAAGGGGGCACTTTTCTCGCCCCCCCGCATTCTGTACGACCACCAGTACCTGTACCTGGTACAGTAGACTCATGGGGAGATTCCTGGGTATACATCGCAACGGGGGCGGAACATTCGTGCGTGGGGCCTGGCAAGACCAGGAAGGAAAGTCCTCAAGGTACAGCCATGACAGCGCGCTGCAGAAAGTTACTTGAATTTGCCCACGACCTAAGGAATCTAATTCTTCCAACCCTTACCTCTGCCGAACTGCTTCTGGAATCTGGCGACCTGTCTTCCCCACAAAGGACTCTCGCCAAACGAATCGTTCAGCAGATTGACCGCGTTGAATCCTTGATCGAGGACACGCTCCTGGTTAGC
>JBHHYS010000066.1:0-12840 GCA_046757645.1 Terriglobia bacterium
CGCCCGAGTGCTCGCCGGCGTCGAAGCCCGCTCGGCGCTGGGGGCCGCCCGCCCGGCCGGGGCGGGCGTTCTGGCGGGTGTGGCGGTGATGGTTCTGGTGGCGGCGTGGCTCCCTTCGCTGGGCGAGCGCGGCGCCGGCCTCACGTCGCCGGAGCTCATCTCCTCCGCGGCCACCATCTCCGCTTGGCGCTCCCCCACCCGGAGCTTGCTGCGCTCCCCGGCGGACGAGTTGCTGCGATCCACGCCGCGCCTGGGCGAGTTCTATTTTCCACTTCAGCCTGTCCCGGCGGGGATGGGTAAAGAAAACGGAGGAAACGATGAAAGCTAGGATTCTTCTTCTCGGCTTCAGCCTGTTTCTGGTGGCGGCCCCAGCCCGGGCTCAGCACCGCACTCCCCGGCCAGCGCAGCGCGACCCCATCCGCGAATCCCTTTTTCCGCCCGAACTGGTGATGCGCCATCAGCGGGCGATTGGGCTCGAACCGGAGCAGAAAGCCTACATCCGCAAGCAAATGCGCCAGGCCCAACTCCGCTTCACCGAGCTCCAGTGGGAGCTCGAAGATGCCGCGGAAACCATGCGCTCCCTCTTAGAACAGGACCAGGTGGACGAAGAGCAGGTGCTGGGTCAACTGGAAAAGGTGCTGGACGCCGAGCGCCGCATCAAGCGCCTGCAACTGAGCCTGATGATCCGCATCAAGAACAAGCTGACTCCGGAGCAGCAAGCCCAACTGCGGGAGCTGCGACCCTCGGTGCCGCCGGCACCGCCCGCTCCCCCTAAGCCTCCAAAGCCGCCAGCGTCTCAGCTGCCCCCGTACTGAGTGCTGCGTGCGCTCAGTGGCAAGCCGATGACCCGTTCCTTTGCTTCCTCGGCTATCCTCCTCTCCCTGCTGTTCACGTTTACCGGCTGCGGCAGCGGTGGCGAGGACGCGGGGCCGGTGCCGGTGCCCAGTCCCGCCCCCGCTCCGGCTCCTTCCTCCTGCGGGCTTACCACCCGAGTCTCGGTCGACAGTAACGGGGCGCAGGCCAACGGCCTGAGCGACCGCCCGTCTCTGAGCGCCGACGGTCGCTATGTGGCTTTCGAGGGCGCAAACGCCTCTAACCTAGTCCCGGGCGACACCAACGGGGTCGCCGACGTCTTCGTGAAGGACCGCCAGACAGGAATCACCACCCGGGTGAGCGTGGACAGTGCGGGCACCCAAAGCAACAATGGGAGCGCCTTCGCCTCCCTCAGTGCTGATGGCCGCTTCGTAGCCTTTCAATCCATCGCCAGCAACTTGGTCGCGGGGGATACGAACGACACCATTGACGTTTTTGTGCACGACCGGGATGCCGATGGCAACGGCGTCTTTGACGAGCCCGGCGCCACTACCACCACGCGCGTCTCAGTGAGTAGCAGTGGTATGGAGGGCAACGCCTTCAGCGGCGCTCCCTCCCTCAGCGCCGATGGCCGCTCCGTCGCCTTTTTCTCGGGCGCTTCCAATCTGGTAGGGAACGACACCAACGGAGTCATTGACGTCTTTGTGCACGACCGCCAGACCGGAAACACGACCCGGGTTTCGGTGGCTAGTGCCGGCGGGGAGGGCAATGCCGACAGCACCTCCCCTGCCCTCAGCACCGATGGGCGCTTTGTGGCCTTCGTCTCCGCAGCCTCCAACCTGGTCGCCGGCGACACCAACGGGGCGCTCGACGTTTTTATCCACGACCGGGATGCCGATGGCAACGGCGTCTTTGACCAGCCCGGCGCCATCACCACCACGCGCGTCTCGGTGGACACCGCCGGGGCGCAGGGCAATAGCAACAGCGGCGCCCGGGGAAGCGACCAGGACCGCTTTATCAGTGCCGATGGCCGTTTCATTACTTTTGATTCGGCGGCCTCCAATCTGGTGCCCGGCGACACCAATGGCCTCGCCGATGTTTTCCTACACGACCGTCAGACCGGAGCCACCACGCGCGTCTCAGTGGGAAGCACCGGCACTCAGGCATATGGCATCAGCTTCTCTCCCCAGATCAGCCCCGACGGTCGCTTCGTGGTCTTTGGCTCGCTCGCTTCTAACCTGGTGGCCGGCGACACCAATGGCTTCGCCGACGTGTTCGTGCACGACCGCCAGACCGGAGCCACCACGCGAGTTTCGCTCAGCAGCGACTGCGCTCAAGGCAACAACCACAGCGCCCAGGGCGACGCCGGCTTCGAACCACCGGCCCTCAGCGCTGACGGCCGCTTCGTCGCCTTCGCCTCGTTTGCCTCCAACCTGGTGCCTGCTGACACCAACCAGTTCTGGGACATTTTCGTTCACGACCGCACTCCTTGACCCTTCGGGGCAACCAATCTAGGATTGGCCCGTCTTACGGCATAGTCCATCGTTGCGCCCCCTGAGGTCGAGAGGGGAATGACGCCGCCAGAGAGGCACTCCATGAGCGAAAAAAAGAAGTCTCGGGAAAAACCGCATTTCGAGCGGCGGGACTTTCTCAAGCTGGGTGCCGCCGCCACGGTCGGCTTTCTCGCCCGGGGCGTGGTGCCGGAGACCGCCCGCGCCCTACCCGAGGGCGCCCTGCCGGCCCTGCCCGCGAATCCTGCCACGCCCGAGGCGATGCCCATCCGCAACCTGGGCCGCACCGGTTACCGGGTGGGCATCTTCAGCCTGGGCGGCCAGGCGGCCATCGAGCAACCCAACAACCACCAGGCCGCAGTGCCCATCGTGGAGCGCGCCCTCGACCTGGGCATCAACTACATTGACACCGCTGCCTGGTACGGCGGCCCGGAGCGCTGGAGCCAGCGCTACATCGGCCAGGTGATGAAGCGCCGCCGCGGCGAAACCTTCCTCGCCACCAAAACCCACGACCGCACCCGCGACGGCTCCTTCCGCTTGCTGGAAGAATCCCTGCGCCTGCTGCAGACCGACCACCTCGACCTCTGGCAAATCCACAACCTTACTCGGACGGAGCAGGTCGAGCAAATCTTCGCCCCGGACGGCGCGGTGCAGGCGCTCATCGAAGCCCGCGAGCAGAAAATCGTCCGCTTCCTCGGCCTCACCGGCCACGCCGACCCCGCCGTGCTCGCCGAGGCCATCCGCCGCTTCCCCTTCGACACCATCCTGATGGCCGTCAACGCCGCCGACAAGCACCACTTGAGCTTCATTGACCGCTTACTGCCGCTCGCCGTCGAAAAGCAGATGGGCATCATCGGAATGAAAGTTCCCGCCCGCGGCGCCATCCTCTCGAGTTGGACGCCGCCCCCGCCCGCCAAGCAGCGCTGGATGCGCGCCACCCGCCCCGGCACCCTGACGATGCGCGAAGCCTTCGACTACGTGCTCTCCCTCCCCGTCAGCACCGTCATCATCGGCTGCGACTCCATCGCCCAGCTCGAAGAGAACGTCCAGCTCGCCCACCGCTTCGCCCCGCTCAACGACCCGCAAATGGCCGCCCTGGTGGCCCGCACCCAGCCCATCCACCGCCAGGCCCTCTTCTTCCGCCGCTGGACCTAAAAGCTGCTCTGTCTTCTTTTGGTAGGACAGGCATTCTTGCCTGTCCTCCTGTCTGCCATTACCATTGCTCAACTGAATGCATCGAGCCCCGAGGCTTGTCCTGTCGAAGCAAAGCGAAGACCCCGTGCTTTTTGCGGGGAGCCTGTCGAAGGACTCCCGCCTCAGGGATTCTCCCCTAGCAGCCTGCTTCATGGACGCCGCTTTAGCCGCGACGCTCAGGCCTAGGGGCAAGTTCGGGCTTTAGCCCCTGATGTTCAGCTTCACCCCATCGCCATCCAGTGGCACGGGCATCCTTGCCTGTGCGTTCCAGGTAGCGGCGACGAATCCCCTGCATTCGTCGCCGGTTTTTCTTGAGTCCGGAAGCGGTGCGGAGTTTATCCCGCCCACGGCGGGGCACCCGCTTCCACCTGTTTTTGAACGGTAGCGCAGGATGGCCTCCGGCCTTCCTGCGGCTTTTCTTGCCACCCCGGCCCGGCACCGCCTCACCTGTCCCGAGCGGAGTCGAGGGGCCTGTGCGTTTCTATCGGGCAGGGTAGGCTAGGGCCTTGCGCCCTGCCCCCCGCTTCTGCGCAGTTTGCTTCAGGTGCTGCGCGTTGGACACAGAGGCTTGGTGGCAGTAGTGCACAAGCGTGAACGCGCGGCGCGGTGAAGCGCCCGCCCCGAAGTCAGGCTTCGGCCCGGGTGAGTTTTCGCGCCCATCGCCAATGGAGGGCGAAAAGCACGATGCACACGACAATGAGCAAACCGTTGGGCATTGCCCGGCGGCGTGCTTGCAGCCGTACGGCCTGAATCCGTTCTGCCTTGGCCGCTTCGTACATCGCCCGTAAGGTTTCCTCGTCCGGAACGTAGCCAGCCGTTGGCTCCTTCTGAGTTGCCTGTCCCAACCGCAGCATTTGCAACTTGTAGGCCTCGAACGAAGACAAGTCCGGGTACCCGCCCCAGGCGTAGCGTGACGCATGCCAGGGATCACTCATCTCGGTGAGCGCCATAACCAGGCCAAATGTGGACATGAGAAAGGTGATCACCGCGACTAGGCAGACGCTATATGCGTAGAGCTGCGCGATGCGCTGTGGCTTTTCCATGCTGTCCTCTTGAAGTTCCGATTCCCCGCGGCAGCCGACTTCTTCGCGGCAATTCGATTTTACGCTCGGCCGCCGGAGAACTCACGGCCCTTTCTCCCCCCCCAACGCTTTCCCTGCGCCACCGCCTGTCGGGGTTGCGCGCACGGCTAGGGAGCGAGCAGCGCCACCAGGTCGAGGGGGTTGACCCGGGTGGCGTTGAGGCGCACGGCCCAGTGCAGATGCGCGCCCGTAACCCGCCCGGTGGCGCCCACCCGGCCCACCACCGCCCCGGCTTCCACCAACTCCCCTTCCTTCACCCCAATCGACTCCAAGTGACCGTAGAAGGTGTAGAGCCCCAGGCCGTGATCGAGCACCACGGTATTGCCGGAAAAGAACAGCGCTTCGGCCAGCACTACCCGGCCGCGTTCGGTCGCCCGCACGGGCGTGCCCGCCGGGGCAGAAAAATCTTCGCCGCCATGCGGGGAGCGCGGCTGCTGGTTGAGCCAGCGGCGCCGGCCGAAGTTCCCCGCCGATTCAATCCCCTCGAGCGGCAGCCGGAAGGCACCCTGCCAGAGCCGTTCCGGGGTCACCTCCTGCCAGAGTGCCCGCAAGCGTTCGCCTTCCCGCCGCGCACGCTCGAGGTCTTTCAGGGTCAACTCCACGAACCGCCGGTCCACCCGCAGCCGCTCGGGGGCGAACTTGACCTCCTCAACCGAGACCCAGACGCTGCACGTGAGCCGCTCGCCGCTTGCCCCGTCGGCGCTCAGGGTGAGGGGAAAGCGGCCGGCGGGCTGCGCCAGGTCAACCCCCAGCAACGCCCGCTGCACCCCTTCCGGGTTGCCCGCGGGCCAGAAGCGCAGCCGCTGCCCCTGCCAGTGGGCTTCCAGTTGGGCGAGCGGCAGCGCGCTGCGTATTTCCACTAGAAGCAAACTCCCCTGTTGCGCTTCCTGCGAGCTGAGGCGGAGTTCGACTCCCCTCGCGCAGGCAGGTGACTCGCCCGCGACTTCGACCCCTGCCAAGGGCACTGCCACGCTCATCAGCAGCAGAAGCCCGCACCCGCACTGAATGCCGCGAAAGCCCGCGCCCGCTAGCCTCCTCCGCATCCCGCTGCTCCTCCCGCGAACCACTATAAGACACTCCGAGTCCGTTCGCCTACAACCACCCAGGATGCCGCACCCAAGGGAAAGGCTGCCGGGCCCCGTCCGGGTTTCTCTTCAGTGGGCGCAACCCGCGGGATGGTGTATCAGGCAGTGCCCCAAGGTGCTGAAGACTGGGTAGGGTAGGAGCTCGCCCCCTGCCGCCTCACTTCCGCCGCTGGCGTGGCTCCGCCGGTCCGCCGTCTAACCCCACCCAGTCCGGAAGAGGTGCGGAGTTTATCCCGCCGTCGGCGGGACACCCGCCTTCCTTAGCGCCCCCGCGCAACCCTTACACGGCCCCGAAGGCGCGCTTCACCGGCGGCTGGAGCAGATACCAGATGATCACCGCGTAGCCCACCGCCACCAGCAGCCCGAACCCCAGCCCGAAAAACGCCCCCGCCCTGAGCGAAGTTACAATCCCCGGCAGCGCCAGCAGCACGCTCAGCGCCGCCACGATGAGCGTGAGGAGCCGCCCCCAGTTGCGCAGCTTCCACAACCCCACCCCAATCACCGCCTTCACCCCACCAACGAGCAGGAGAATCACACCCACCAGCCTCCCCAGCCACACCAGCAGGAGGAATTGCTGGCTCAGGCTCGGGGGCAGCTCAGCGCCGTAAGTGATTCCCTGTTCGGCGAGCTGGCTGAGCACCCCAATCGCCCAAATCCACAGCGCCCCCGCCACTAGAACCACAGCGGCGATGACGAAGTGCAAAACCGCCAGAACGGTAATCCCGGCGGGTCGCTGCATGGCTTCACCCGGGCGCATGGCCGGCGCGGGCTAGAGGTGGATGACGCGGTTGTGGATGGCGTAAAGGATCAGTTCCAGGCGGTCCGAGACTCCCAGCTTGGCGTAGATGCTGGTGAGGTGGTTCTTAATCGTGGCCTCGCTGACCCCCAGCCTGTCGGCCACTTCTTTGTTGCGCAAGCCCATGGCCACGCAGCGCACCACCTCCATCTCCCGGCTGGAGAGGTGGGTCTCGGGTTCGCCGCTGGGCCGGGGCGCGCTGGGTGGTCGGCTCACCAGGCTCTCGAGCGCCTGGCTGAGGATGGGGTTGTCGATCCAGACTTCCCCGGCGTGCACCTTGCGGATGCTCTTCGCCAGCAGCCCCCGCTCGGCCTCCTTGAAAATGACCCCGCGCGCCCCCAGACGCACCGCCCGCACCGCCTTGTCGCGCTCGGCGTTGGTCAACATCAGGATGACGCGGGTGCGCAGCTTGCGTCGGGCGAGCTCGCTGAGCGCCTCGATGCCGTCCATCACCGGCATCTTCAGGTCGAGCAGCAACACGTCGGGGCTAAACCGTTCCGCCAGCAGGATAGCTTCCATGCCGTTCGCGGCTTCGCCCACCATTGCCAGGTCGCTTTCCGGCTCCAGCAGCTTCGCCACTCCCAGGCGATAGATGGGGTGGTCATCGGCCACCACGACTTTGATGGTATGGCTGGTATGTCCCATGGGTCGGACGAGACCCCCGTCCTGTCCCCTGCTGGGGGTGGGGCTACTATACCAGACCTTCCGGGTAGGAGGGAAGGTTAGTCAGGCAATCCCTCTGACGCGCAAGGGTGCAGGAATAGCCTGCCCTCAAACAGCCTCCACCGCTTTCGGCGGCGGAGGAATAGTTCGGCGCTGCTGCCGGGCGGCCCCAACCGGGTGTGCCCCACCACGTGAAAGGCGACCAGCTTGACACCCGGCGTGGGAGTTGGCAAGATGGAATTCCGCATGCTTCTCCCTTTGCTCCTCGGCAAAGGGACGGCTGTGGGGCCGAAGTGGCGGAATGGGCACAGACGCGTCCCGACACAGTCGGGATGGCGTCAAGCTCCGCGGGGTGATTCCCTGCGGGGTTCTGCCCCAACCAGGTTGGCGGGCCGAAGTGGCGGAATTGGCAGACGCGCTGCGTTCAGGGCGCAGTGGCCGCAAGGCCGTCGGGGTTCGAGTCCCCGCTTCGGCACCATAATTCTTACTGAATTCTTACCGAGTCGGAGGCTCCGACGCGTCCCGACACAGTCGGGATGGACGTTCAGCCCGTGTGGGGGAGTTTACCCCGATGGCTTTTATCGGGGACTCCCAGCTTCGGCAGCGCCGGGTGGCCTTCTCTCCTGCACTGCGCGGAGGAAAGTTGGCCTGTGCCGTACGGCTAGGAGCGAGAGGGTGCGGGCAAGGGGCACGCCAAGCGCAGGATCGTCACTACGCCAGAGGGTAAAGGGCAGGGCGCGCTCCGCCGGGGGCTGAGTGTAAAAGAAACGGGAGCCGAACCGTGGAGGCCCGGCTCCCGCATTGGTTTCGAGGGAGCTTAGAGTGGGATGACGTTGGTGGCCTGGAAGCCCTTGGGGCCCTTGGTCACCTCAAACTCCACTGCCGCGCCTTCCTGGAGGTTGCGGTAGCCCTCTCCCTGGATGGCGGAGTAGTGGACGAAGACGTCTTCACCCGACTCGCGCCGGATAAACCCGTAGCCCTTCGAGGCGTTGAACCACTTGACTACTCCTTGCTCACGTCCGTTCTGCATTGTCACGTTATGCTTACTCCTTGTTGTTGGTGCTGTCTGCTTCTCTCCAACGCCCCGAGGCTGACACAAAAAAAAGCCGCGAAGTTGAGTCTCGCAGCCTTCAGTTCAACTCTATAGGTGTTGCAAGAGCTTCAAACGCACGCCTAGCCTAGCATACCTTCTCCCCTTCGCCAAGTAATTCTTTTGCCCTCCAGCGGTGGAAGCACACCCGCGGAACCCAGCGGGCGCGCAGCACAGTGAGCGCGCACCGGCGCACTCCCGCTCGCCTCCCAGGCAGCCCCAGCCACCCTGTCCGCAGCCCCGCCGGCCCCGGCATCGAACTCTACCTCCCCAGACGGATGGGGGGCCACCGGCAAGCGAGGAGAGGGGCCTGGAATTGGCGGCCAGCGAGGCCACCGTCGGGGGAGCGGATTATGTCTCCCCAGGAGAGCTACCCCTTGCGCGGTTGCTTTCCCGTTCGTCTTGCTGCCCGGCGGTGTTAGAATCTGCCCGGTTGGCCGGCAAGTCCTCCCTCCCGAACGCCGGGGGGGGAAATCCCGTAGCCGGGAGGTCGGCTTATGCTGCTGAGTTTTTCGCTGCTCCTCGGGATGCTCGTCACCTGGCTGGCGGTCACCGCAGTGTGCATTGCGCTGGCGGTCTACCGCGCCATGATCGGCCTCCACGAGAAGGACCAGCTCTTCATCGACCCCGGCGAAGAGCGCCTCCTCCGCGAACAACGCGAGCTCGTTGCCAAGCTCGATCGCATCCGGCCGTATCTCATCGGCTGCCTGGTGACCGCGGGGGTGCTGGGCGTAGCCACCTTCGCCCTCTGGGTCTATCAGCAGTTGCGGTAAGGCGCCGGGCTCGCGCCCGTCCGACTGATTGCTCGAAAGCCTGCCTGCCACCGGTAGGCGTCCTCGCCGTCCGCGGCTGACCCGGCTCGGCCGTGCGTCTTGGCCCCATCGAGTTGGAACCGCACTAGGAGGACGGCGGGGTCGCCGCAGGTGGCTCGGCCGGCGGCGGGATGGCCGAGGTGTGGTTGTGAAGGATGAGCCAGTTGCCCCCGCGCTTTTCGAAGATCAGCGTGGTGTGCCCCTGCACACCGAAAGCCCGCGGCCCCACGACGCCCGCAAAACGCCACTGATAGACCGCCCAGGCCAGCTTCCCCCGCCGCTCAATGCGGGTGTTTTCCCGAATCATTTCCACCCTGGTCAGGTTGGCGTACGCCCGCCGATACCGGGGCTCCACATTCGCCCAGCCCACCAGCGGCGGGCTGTAATCGCTCGGCACTACGGTGGCCTCCGGCGCGTAGTAGCGCCGCATGGCGGCATAGTCGCCGGTGCGATAGGCTTGGATCACCGCGGCAATCACCGCGTCAATCTTTTCTTCTTCCGTGGTCCCCGCCCCCACCCGGGCGAACATTCCCGCCGCCAGCACCAGCGCCACTGCGCCACCCACTAAGCGTTTCACTGCCCACCTCCGGGCTCGTCATTCGGGCTTCCCCACCCACCTGTCCGCTGAAGTCGCTCGACGACGGCGGAAGCCTTGGCGTCGGCGAGCCGCCTACCTTTCTTCGAACTCTGGCACTACAATAGTCCGGGCCGGGGCGAACCGCAACCGGGAAGACTCGCCCCCCCGCGGCAGCATGAAAATTCTGGTTCTCAACTGCGGCAGCTCCACGGTCAAGTTCCAATTCATCGAGACCAACCTGGAGCTCATTGATGGCAACGCCGACCGGCTGATCGCCAGCGGCCAGGTGGAAAAGATCGGCACCTCGGAAACCCTGGTCGCCTGCCAGGCGCAGGGGCGCAGCCTGCGCGACGTCGGCGGCCACCTGGCCGACCACCGCGCCGCCATCGTCAAAGTTCTCTCCTTGCTCCAGACCATCGGGGTGCTCGCCGACCCCAGCGAGATCGAGGCCATCGGCCACCGGGTGGTGCACGGCGGCGAGTTCCGCAACTCGCAACGGATTACCTCCGAGGTGCTGCGCAAAATCGAAGACGCGATTGAGCTCGCCCCCCTGCACAACCCTCACAACCTCAAGGGCTACCACGTTTGCGCCCAGCTCTTTCCCGGGCGGCCCCAGGTGGCCGTCTTCGACACCGCCTTCCACCAAGCCATGCCGGCCCGCGCCTTTCTCTACGCCCTTCCCTACGACTACTTCCGCCGCCACCGCATCCGCCGCTACGGTTTCCACGGCACCTCCCACCGCTACGTGGCTTTTCGCTACCGGCAGTTGAGCGGCCGCCCCAAAGAAGACACCAACCTCATCACTTGCCACCTCGGCAACGGCTGTTCCCTCACCGCCATCCAGTCGGGCCGCTCCGTGGACACCTCCATGGGCTTCACCCCGCTCGAGGGCTTGGTGATGGGCACGCGGGCGGGCGACCTCGACCCCTCCATCGTGCCCCACCTGATGGTCAAGCAGGAGATGAGCCCCCACGAGGTGGCTACCATGCTCAACCGCTACAGCGGCCTCTACGGCATCAGCGGCGAAACCAACGATATGCGCACCCTGTTGGAAAGCGCCCGCCAGGGCCACGAGCGCGCCCGCCTCGCTATCGATGTCTTCTGCTACCGCCTGCGCAAGTACATTGGCGCCTACACCGCCGTGCTCGGCCAGGTGCACGCCCTGGTCTTCACCGGAGGCATCGGGGAAAACGCTCCCCGCATCCGCGAACTCAGTTGCCAGAACCTGGGGGCGCTCGGCTACGAACTCGACCCGGAGAAAAACCACCGCGCCCTCGGCCGCGAAGCCGAAATCTCTACCCCCGCCAGCCGCTCCCAAATCTACGTCATTCCCACCAACGAAGAGTTGCTCATTGCCCGCGACACCTACCGCACCATCGAAGGCATCGAACACCCCTGAGCCGCGACCGTCTACGCCCATCGGCCGCCGGCGGGGCAGGCCAGCAACCAGAGTAAAAGCTAAAGACAGGGTAAGGCACTTGCCCCGAGTGAAGTCGAAGGGAGTGAAACCAAGCGGTCTGCTTCTGCCCTCCCGGACTCCCACAAGCAGATGCCTCGGCTATGCTCGGCATGACATGTTCACCCACGTTGCCAGAGTCTTTGTCACCCCGAGCGAAGTCGAGGGGTCTGTTTTTGGGCAGGGGTTAGCTTGTCCTGTCGAAGCGGAGCTTGCCGAAGGGCCCTCTGATGTCGGCTTGAGACTCTCCAACCTCTTCACCACAGCAGGCCGCGGGGCCATCTCTTGGCCAGGAAGTAGTCCACCCCATAGGCGCGCCCCGCCGCTCCCAGCAGAATTACTATCTCAGCAAAGATCAAGGCGGCATTGTTCATCGGCCCTAACGGTAGTTGCCCCAGCAGCAACAGGTAGTTGGTGTTCATCACCAGGCCCATCAGCGCTGCGAGGCGAGTGAACAATCCTAGCAAGAGGCCCACGCCGACCAGAACTTCTCCCCAGGCCACGAGGAACGCGAAGAGCTCCTGGTTGGGCAGAATCGTGTTCTCCACAAAGGCCTTATAGAAACCGTAGCTCTGGGGCAGCGACCGCTCCAAAGATGCGGCCATGCGCTCGGGCCAGTTCGCTCCCGCCTGCAGCTTGGGCCCGGCGGCCACGATAAACGCAATCCCAAGGTATAGTCGCAACACCACCAGTAGGCGCCGCGACACCACTTGCGCGCGACTCTCCGCTAGAAATCCCATCGTAGCCCTCCTTTGTGACCGGGATGCCGATGCGTGCTAATCAACTGCGATGTTGCGCAGAAATTGGGCTGAGGCCTCGGGCTGGGCCACGTTGATGAACATCCCCGAGCCCATCTCGAACCCCGCGGTCTGCGTCAACCGCGGCACCACGCTCAGGTACCAGTGGTAGTAGCGCACCTGCTCCGACTCCTTGGGAGCGGTGCGGATGACGAAGTTATAGTCCGGGTCAGCCAAGCCGGCGTAGAGCTTGCGCAGCACCCGGCGCAGGATGTGCGCCAGGCGGGCAATCTCCGCCGGCTCGATGCGGCCGAAGGAGGCGCAGTGGCGCTTAGGATAAATCCAGAGGTGAAAGGGGGTAGGAGCGCCGAAGGGCACGAACGCCACGAAATGCTCGTTCTCGGCCACCACCCGCTTTCCCTCCGCCCGCTCCTCCTCCAGCGTGGCGCAGAAGATGCACCGGCCGGTGTCGTCGTAGAACCGCAGCGCGGTCTCCAGGCGTTCGCGCACCTCGGTGGGAATCACCGGGGTGCCGATGAGTTGCGAGTGCGTGTGCTCGAGCGAGGTCCCCGCCGCCGGGCCATGGTTCTTGAACAGGGTGACCGCCTCCACCCGCGCGTCCCCGGCCACCGCGTGGTACCGCCCCAGGTAAGTGTGAATCACCTGCTCCATTTCCTGCTCCCGCATCAACGCCAGTGTGGTGCTGTGGTCCGGCGTCTCCACGATCACCTCGTGGATGCCCACCCCGGTAATGGTTCGCTTCAGCCCCACGCTGGTGCGCGCTAGCGCGCCCGCAGATTCGAGCGCCGCAAATTTGTTCGGCACCACCCGCACCTGCCAGCCACCGCCCGAAGCTTCGGGACGGGCGATGCGGAAGCTCTCCGGCGGCGTTTGCTCCTCGTTGCCCGGGCAGAACGGGCAGGTAGGGACGTAGGGGAGCCGGTGGCTGCGGGCCTTCTCGGGTTGGCGGAACTCATCCGGGCGGCGGGCGCGTTCGGTGGCGATGATCACCCACTGGCGGGTG
>JBHHYS010000067.1:0-12536 GCA_046757645.1 Terriglobia bacterium
TTTCCGCGATGGCCGGACCATAGCGCTGCACCGCGATGTCCAGATTGTTTTCCAGCGCCAGGTAGATCGCGTCCTGCAAGCTCAGGTAGAGCTTGCCGTCGCGGATCAGGGTGTCGAGCCGCGGACCATTCCGCAGGCTCGGCTGGGGCACCGCCCGGGGGCTGTAGGGGCCAAACAGGTTGGGCAGGTGGGACTTTGCCCGGGTGAAATCAATATGGGGGCCTTGCGCGGGTAAGGGCAAGGCAATCAACCCGGCCAGCAGCAGACTGGCCGTGCAACGACGAAGAGACGGGATCAGCATAGTGGCACTCCTCCACGGAGAATGAGTCCCGGAGGACTCCTTACAAACTACGAAATGGCCGGTGGATTCGTTTCAAGAATCTGAGGCCCTTCCCTCCGCCTGGCCGGGGGCGCGGGGCCGCAAGTATTCGCTCCAGGGCGCCTCCACCGTGTCGAGTAAGTGGCAAAAGAGTTCGGCGGTGGCTCGCGCATCTGAGCCGGCGCGGTGTGGCTGGGTGTGAGTGAGCCGCAGCCACTGGCTCAAGGTCACCAGCCGGTAGTTCTCGCTCCCCGGCAGGAAGTGCCGGGCGAGCTCCACCGTGCATAGATAGCGGTTGTTCAGCCGCTTGCCCAGCCAGCGACTGAACTCGGCGTTCAGGCAAGCCACATCGAAGCGTGCGTGGTGGCCCACCAGGATAGCCCCCTCCATTTCCTCCATCAGCCGCGGCGCCAGCTCGGCGAAGCGGGGCGCCTTCTGCACCGTGGCATCCACGATGCCGGTGAGTTGCTGCACCCAGTAGGGAATCCGCCGCTCGGGGTTCACCAGCGACGCCCACTCCTGCCTCACCCGCCCGTCTTCGATGCGGCACACCCCGATCTCGATTATGCGCTGCTCGCCCCGCCGGCTGTTTGTGGTCTCCACGTCCACGGCCACGAAGCGCCGGCAGGCGCGCCACACCTCCTCCGCCGGGGGCTCAACCCATTCCACGCTGCCGTCCCCGTCCATCCGCATCCGCACGTCATCCTGGATCAACACCTCGACCAGCATCGCCGCCAGCCCCGGCTCCGTGCTCGCCAGGCCGAGCACTTCTTCGCAGACGGCCGCCGGCGATACCCGGCCGTGGTTGTCCCGCAGCAGGTGTTCCAGTTGCCGGTGCAGGGGCGAATCGGGGACGAGGTTGTGATAGCGACGCGAGTCCATGCGGCCTGTAAGAGTCGCCCTATGCTAGCACCCGCGCCGGGAATTGGCAATTATCAGCACAGCGGGGTAGTGTCTTAATTTGGCTTGCCGCTTAGTTATGGCACAATCGGGCCATGTCTTTGGCCCAGTTTTATTGGGAGTGTCTTAGGCGGGCCGGTAGAGCCGCCTGGGGTACTACCGGAAAGATTGCGCTGGCAATCGCCCTTGTTGGCGGGGCTATCGCTTATTTTGCACCCCAGTTTTCTGGACTTATGAGCATCTTAGTTTGGGCAATCCCCTTGGCGGTTTTCTTGGCAGTTTTCTTTATTGGCCTAGTACAAGCGCCACATTCCATCTATGAAGAAGCAGACAGAGAACGAGAGGTTCTTCGGAGCCAATTGGCCCAAATTCCGAAAGGCGGCCCGGCAGCCACAGAGGTACACGTGCAACTTCGGCAGGAAAGAATGGCAAAGCTAGCTTCGTTCATGAACCAAGGCGGCGAAATTCGGGGAAGCGCTCCTCGGGTTGGCGCAAGTTCGGCTGCAGTCGAAACATGGATAAATGCGGACAGAAATTGGCTGCTAGCAACCCGCGCTTTTCTATCAAAAGAGTGTGCGGCCCAGGCAGAAGCAAAATTTTTGGATGATGCTCACGTTCCCGATGTTGTCTATCCCGGCGTGGCACAAGAGGCTCAACAATGGTTACGGACGCTGAGTCACAGACTAGAAAATCTCAGCAAAATTATGGACAAGCCAGATACTTATCTGTGAAGCTATAGAGGCGCACGGTGTGGGGGGAGCGCAATTCCAAGCCCAGCCGCACCGCGCTCCTCAGTTGCTGCAGTGGCCCATCCGCCTGGGTCGCTTCAGCGTCCAGGAGCTTGACCGCGCAGGGCTGGTCGGCAATCCGGTGGTGCGCCCGATAAACCCTGCCGTGGGGCCCCCGACCCAGCCGGTCAAGAATCTTGTACTTGTTCCCCAACAGTTGGCCGACTATCGGGTCGGCCGGTGCAGCTTGCAAGGGAGTGGCATCGTTCGGGCAGTATTGAAAGCTATCGGCCCACTCCTGCCCGCACTGCCCGCAATACTTCATCGGCAACTCTCGCTTCTATCCACTCGTGCTCTCCCTGGATTGCCGCCGCGATCCGCAGCGCCCATCGAACCGTCCGCCCATCTATTTCCTGAACCAGAGTAGACCACCGACGAGCGCCGCTGCAACAATCAATGCCCAGACGGCTGCGGTTTCGCTCCGGCTCCAGGAGCGGTCGAGTTGCAGCGGCTCAAGCGAGGCGCGTTCCTCGGCCGCGCCTTCTGCGCCAGGCTCAGACCCCGCCGGCGCGCCGCCTGGAGCGACCCTTAGGGGGGCCGAGGCCGCGGTCGTTCCCGCTTGGGCGTTGAGCGTGTAGCTGCCCGGCTTGGCCTCGGCAGGTATAAGCACCTCGGCTTGAAACTCCCCATGCGCATTCCCTTGCGCTTTCCCGAGCGGGTAGGTGTTCAAGGCACCCTCGAGGGTGAGTTCGATAACCGCGTTCTCGCCCCACCCGCCTCCTTTGACTTTTATCCGCTCGCCGGGCTGGACTTGAGACCGACTCAGAGAAAGCGAGGTCCCATGACCCGCTGCGGGAAGCGCCAGCAAGCCTACGAGGAAAGTGAGGAAGATTGCTCTTTTCATCCAGCCTGCCTCCTTACATTCCCAGATGCTGTTGGGCGGGCGCGAGCCTGGCGTACACCGCCAGGACGAACAGCAGCAGGAACAGCCCAAAACCAGCCCCGAGAATCAGCTTGCGGTCTCCCGGGCGGGCTGAGGGTTTGCGATCGAGCAGTGGCGGCAGAAAGAACAGCAGGTAGACTAGCGGCGGCACCACCACCAAGCCGGGTGTCCCCAGAACATTTTCCACCGCATAAATCCAGAGGAAGAAGAAAGGCGGCTTGGTGATTTCCACCCCGGAGACTCCCGCGGATAACAACTGTGCGGGGGAGAAAACCGCCAGCAGCGCCGTCAGAGCGAAGAACAGCAGGCCCAGTGCGGCCAGCTTGCGCAGATGCACCTGAAAATTGCTGCCGCCCTCCGCTTCTCCGGGGTGGGTGTGGATATCCAGGTAACGGATCAACCAAAAGTGCAGGCCCAAAAGCCCCAGCAGAGCCAAGGGGAGCACGCTGACGTGCATTCCGTACAGGCGAGTCAACAGCGAGGTGCTGCGGGTAAAGCCCGGGGTCAGAAGGACTCCGGCCAAGCCAGCCCGTTCGGCGGCGGCAACGCTGTGCGCGAGTGCCTCGACCCCTTCCTGGTCATTCTTCATCACCGTGCCGGTGAAGTAGAGGAAAAATAAAATCCCCAGCATCCCTACCCCGGCCCAATAAGTGAGCTCCCGCGGCTTCTTGTAGGAGCCGCGCCAGAAGACCCAGAGCAGATGCAAAGTGACGCTGATGAGCACCAGGTTGGCCGACCACAAGTGCAGGCTGCGCACGAAGTCGCCCAACCAGGCCCGTTCGACGATGTAGATCACGCTGCTGTGGGCGCCGAGCGGGTCCGGGTTGTAGTACTGGGCCAAGTAAACGCCGCTGAGGATTTGGATCAAGATCCCGCAGAACGTGAGCCCGCCGAGAAAGTAGGGCAGCCGGTTGGCAATCGCCGGAATGGGGTAGTCGTTCCCCTGCCAGCCCAGCCGCAGCTTCCACCCTGGTTCTGGAAGTGGCGCTCCCGGCTCTTTTTCTTTTTCCAGTTGTTCTCGCATTGTTCCTGCCCGCCGCTGACCTATTTCCGGGCCTGCTTGGGTTGAAACCAGCGGAGGAATTCGTCCGTGATCGCCTGGCCGCGCACGATAACCTGGCTCCCTTCGATCGAGTAGGGCAAAGCAACCGGGATGCAATCGGTCTCCTCCGGGGTTTGTTCGCCGGGGTCGGGTAGTTTCATGCTATGGCCGCAATGACCACAGATGAGCTGGCCCCACCACTCGTAATGGCGAGAGCCAAAGCAGCGCCGGCACGAGGCAAAGGCAACCCGAAGCGTGTCGTCCGGTCCTCGCTGGACGACGAGCTGAGCGTCGCTGGATGAGTTGATCGGATATGTGAAAAGGCGGAGTTCTCCCCCGTTCAGCTCCAGGAGGGGAAGTTGCAGATCGCTGCCTGCCTGCACCACGGCGGGGCGATAGTCGTCGGCGCGGGAGAACCAGATGGCGAGGATACCGATCAGCAGCAGAAAGCCCATGGCGATTCTGAGCAACCAACCCTCGTCGCGGGCATTGTCGCTGCGTCTAGCTCTCCGGCTCACCTGGCGTCTCCCTCACCGAATCGAGAAGGCGGCTGGGCTCCCGCCTAGCCTTGCTTCTCTTTGCCGCCCATCATCGGACAGCCGTCCTTCTTCTCCATCATCTTCTGCATCATCTCCGAGCGGTGCGTAAGCTTGCTCTGCAACTGCTCGAGCAGCGCGCGGTGTTCGGCCAGGCGCTGCTTCGCCGTCGCCCCCACCCGTTGGTCGGCCAGCGCGCCTTCCAGGGTGGCGAAGCTTTCCACCAGCTGGCCAAGCAGTGTCTGCATCTCCTGATGCCGGGCCATCATTCCGCCCGACATCATTCCCCCGGACATCATCCCGCCGGACATCATCGACTTCCCCTTGGACTCTTCCGTCGGGTTGGTTTGTTCGGGATGGTGCTGGGCGTGTTGGGCCACGGCCGCAATGGCAAAGACAGACAGACCGGCCAAGAGAAATGACGCAATGGTTGCTTTGTGATGCATAGAGCCTCCTTTCGAGTTTTGCGACAAACGCCGCATTTCTAAATTCTCTCCTTCAGTTACGGGCCACTGTCTCCGCGAACAAAAGCGGTGATTGGTTGCCTTGTCCCGGCGTCTTAGCCGGTGGAGTGATTGGGCCCGAGTCACCCAGGAGCTCCATGGCAGCCAGCACCGCGGGCACATAGTCACGGGTTTCCGCGGGTAGGAGCTGCTGACTCCCCAGAGTGGCGAAGTCCCGGCGACCCGCCTGGTCAATCGCCTGTTGCACGGCGGCTTCCCCGGCGTTGTAGGCGGCCAGCGCCAGCGACCAGTCTCCGAATCGAAGATAGAGGTCGCGCAAGTAGCGAGCCGCCGCCCGGGTCGCCTTCTGGGTATCGAGGCGGTCGTCGCGCTCTGGGTTGACCCGCAGGCCATAACGGCGCGCGGTGGTGGCGACGAACTGCCACAGGCCCCGGGCCCCGCGCGGCGATTCCGCTGCGGGCTGAACACCGCTTTCAATCAGCACAACAGCAATCAAGTCCGGGGGAACCCCCTCCGCGCTGAGAATAGGTTCAAGAGCCGGCCGAAGTTGGCGCAAGCGGCCAAGAGCTTGGCGAAGATCGTCAATGCGCCCGCCCCAATATTGCTGGGCGAAATGGTGCACTTGGGCCTCTTCGAACTCCCGCTCATAGCTTCCTGTCGCAAAGGCGGACTCGGCACCCCGGCGCGGCAACGCTAGAGAGCGGGTGCTGGCCAGCAGTTCGCCGGCCGCACGGCGTAGCTCGTGGTGGTACAAGCTGAATCGCTCTTCGACCGAGCGGCCGGATTCTGGTGCAAGCGGTTCGGACGCCGGGGCGGGGATTCCCCCGAGTAGCGAGCCGAGCAGAAGCAGCAGGGTTGAGCTATGCGGCCGAGGCATTGTGGGTCACGCTCCCGCCGGCACATTGGCCAGGACTGAATTGAGGAAAGGCGCGGTTTCCTCGGGGACCGCGGTGTTGATGTAGATTCCCGTGCCCAGCTCAAACCCGGCTGCGGTGGTCAGTCGCGGCCGGATTTCGATGTGCCAGAGAAAATACGGCCTCTCTTCGTCTTCCACGGGTGCGGTGTGAATGATGAGATTGAAATCGGGGTTCTCCAGGGCGTCGTAGAGCCCGCGCAGCAGGCGTCGCAGAACCGAAGCCAGCTCCAGGGTTTCTTCGAAGCCGATGCGGGCGAAGCAGGGGTTGTGCTGCTTGGGGGCGATCCAGGTCTCAAACGGCACTTGGGAGGCGAAGGGGTGGAAGACCAGAAAGCGGGGCGTTTCCAGAACGATCCGCTTGGCCGCCGCCTTCTCCTCGGCCACCACGTCGCAGTAGAGACAGTGCCCGGTGTCGTCGTAGTGGCGAATGGCGACGTCGTACTTCTGCCGGATGTGAAACGGAATGATGGGGGTGGCCACCAACTGCGAATGCGGGTGCGCCAGCGAGGTTCCCGCGCGCAAGCCGTGGTTGCGGAAGAGCAGGATGAGCTTGACCCGGGAGTCTTTGCACAAAACTTCATAGCGCTGCCGATAGGTGTGCAGCAACTCCAGAATCTGCTGGTCGCTCATCAAGGGCAGCTGCCGATCATGATCGGGGCTTTCAATGATGACCTCGTGATGGCCGAAGCCGTCCAGGGCGTGAAAGAAGCGGCCGTAGTCGTGCCGCCGGGTGCTTTCCTCCGGCGTGAACGCGGCAAACTTGTTCGCCACCACCCGCACCCGCCAGCCGGGCTGGTCTTTGCCGCCCGAATCCCGCAGGGCAAAGAGTTCTTCGGGTGTGAGGAGCTCGTTCCCGGGACAGAAGGGGCAGAGGCGCTCCTCTCGGGTGGGGGGAGTGTCCCCGGCTTCTCGTTTGCGAAACTGATCGGGGCGTTTGGCCCGCTCCACCGCGATCACCACCCATTCCTTGGTGGTGGGGTCCTGTCTGAGTTCTGGCATCGTGCTCTCCTTGTGCCTAGCGCATGGCTGAAAAGATGTCTACCGTGCGCCACTCGCCACGGATGATGGCGTCCCGGATCTGGGCAGGTTTCTTGCCTTGCTTCGTCATCTGAGCTGCAAGGAGGACCTCCTTGATGCAGAGCAGTCACCCGGCCGCGTGGTCTGAGGCGTAGCAGTCGAGCAGACTGCGGTGGCCGGCCCGGTCGCAGTAGCAGTAGCAAGGCTGCTGGGCAATTACCCCGGGAATCTGGTGGGCGATTTGATAGGCGCGGGCCACGATCGGGCGATTGCGAAAATAGCTGGCCGGCAACAACCGGGGGAACGGCTTTGCCGCTTCCGCGCTTTTGAAGTAGGGGGGCACCCGTCGAGTGGGGCGCGGTGGGGTGGTGGCTGGCGCCGGGGCTGGGGGAGAGGACTTCTGTGCCGGGGGCGGCGGCGCAGCGGACTTTGCCTGCGGCGGGGGTTTGGGGGAGGGGGTACCCGAACCCGAACAAGCGGCCGACAACAACCCAGCGGCCAGCACAACCATTCCGGCGATTCACACGCTGTTTCTCATTCGAGCCTCCTAGAATTGCATCGGCATCTTCCGCAGGGTGATGGCAATTTCCACTTTTTGTCCCTGGCGATAAATGCTCAGGCGGAGCACCTGCCCCGGGTGGGATTGCAGCAAGACTTGTGCGATCTGGGAGGGGGCCACCACCGCCCGCCCGTTGACGGCGGTGATGATGTCCCCGCCCAGCACATAGGGTTTCTCGCTGACCACCACAATCCGCTCGCCGGCGCGCAGGCCGGCATAGGCTGCCGGGCTGCCCGGCAGGACTTCTTCCACCAGGAAGCCGCGCGTCAGCGGTAGGCCGAAGAGTTTCGCGATGCTGGGGGTGATTTCACTGCCGCTGAAACCCAGCCGCGGGCGGTACGGGTGTCCCATCTCGATCAGGTCCGGGATGATGCGGCGGGCAAAGTAAATCGGGATGGCAAAACCGACATTCTGCGCCCCTTCCACCACGGCGGTGTTGATGCCCACCACCTCGCCCGCCGAGTTCAGCAACGGGCCGCCGCTGTTGCCCGGGTTGATGGCCGCATCGGTCTGGATCAGAGCGTCCTGCAGCTCAACGGCGGTGTCGCCGGCGCTGCGCTCCAGGGCGCTCACCACGCCGACGGTGAGCGTGTTGTGCAGGCCGATGGGGTTGCCGATGGCCATTACTTTCTGCCCGACTTGGAGGGTGTTCGAGGCGGCCAGGGGTAAGGGAAACAGTTCGTCTTCGGAGGCCTCCACCTGCAACAGGGCGATGTCGAGCCGGGGCGCGGTTCCCACCATGCGTGCCGGGAGACGCCGGCCACTGCTCAGAACCACATCAATCTGGTTCTTGTCCTCGATCACATGGTAGGCGGTGAGGATGCGGCCTTCTCGGTCGAGAACGAACCCGGTTCCGGTGCTGGTCGCCATGGTCTCCTTTGAGAATTGTGAATCCAGGGCCACCCGGGCCTTGATGTGCACCACCCCCTGGCGGGCGAGGCGGAAGACTTCGATGGTGTTGCGCTCGTCTTCGGTCAACCCAGCCGCCTGGGGGGTGGCCGCTTGGGGGGCCAAGCAGACAGACAGGAGCAGAACCGGCAGGCCCACCAGGATGAGACACCCGCGAAAGAGAACTTTCATCACCCACTCTCCTTCCTCAACTCTTGGCTTCCTCCTGGGCCGGATGGGCCGCGTGGCGTAGTTGCCAGCCCCGCCACATTTCGTAAATCACCGGGATGACGATGAGGGTGAGGAGGGTCGAGGTCAGCATGCCGCCCACCATCGGGGCGGCGATGCGCTTCATCACGTCGGCGCCGGTGCCGTGGCTCCACATGATGGGCAGCAACCCCGCTATGATCGCGGTCGCCGTCATCACAATCGGCCGAAGCCGCATTACCGCCCCCTCGATGATGGAGTTGTAGAGATCCTCTGGGGCGTTCATCCGCCCTTGGCGTAGGCGGCGGTAGTAGGCTTGGTCCAGGTAGACAATCATCACCACCCCGATTTCCGCCGACACGCCCGCCAGGGCAATGAATCCCACCCAGACCGCCACACTCAGGTTGTAGCTCTGCAGGTAGAGCAACCAGATTCCGCCCACCAGGGCAAACGGCACCGAGAGCAGCACAATCAAGCTTTTGGCCATGGAGTTGAAGTTGCTGTAGAGCAGGACCACGATGATCAGCAAAGTCAGGGGCACCACGTAGGTCAGCCGCTCCTTGGCCCGCTGCATATACTCGTACTGGCCGCTCCAGAGCAGGTGGTAGCCGGTCGGCAGCGACACCTTCTCGTCCACCACCCGCATGGCTTCCTCGACATAGCCGCCTAGGTCGCGCCCGGCCACGTCCACATAGACGTAGCCCACCAGCTCGGCGTCCTCGCTCTTGATGACCGGCGGCCCCATGGTCATTTGCAGCCGCGCCAGTTGGGTGAGGGGAACCAAGGCGCCGGTGGGCGTGGCCACCAGCACCCGCTCCAGCTTCTGCGGCTCGTCGCGCAGCTCCCGGGCGTAGCGGACATTGACCGGAAAGCGCTCTCGGCCTTCCACGGTTTGGGTGATGTTCTTGCCGCCGATGGCGGTCTCGATCACATCTTCGACGTCGCCCACCGTCAGTCCATAGCGGGCCACCTCCCGGCGGTCGATGTCGAAGTCGTAGAAGAAGCCGCTCACCACCCGCTCCGCGTAGATGTTGCGGGTTCCGGGAATGTCTTTCATCGCCCGCTCCATCTCCTCCCCGATTTTCTCGATCACCTTGAGGTCCGGGCCCAGAATCTTGATGCCGATGGGGGTGCGGATGCCGGTGGTGAGCATGTCAATCCGGCCTTTGATGGGCATGGTCCAGGAGTTGGAGGTGCCGGGAAGCTTCAGGGCCGCATCCATCTCGTTGATCAATTTCTCTGGCGTCATTCCCGGGCGCCACTCGCTCTCCGGCTTCAGGACGATGGTGTTCTCCATCATCTCCAGGGGAGCGGGATCGGTGGGCGTGCGCGACCGCCCCGCCTTGCCGAAGACCGACTCCACCTCCGGAAACTGCTTGATGATCTTGTCCTGAAGCTGGAGCAGGCGCTGGGCTTCGGTAATCGACATCCCCGGCAGGCCGGTGGGCATATAGAGTAGAGAGCCTTCGTAGAGCGGCGGCATAAATTCCGAGCCCAGCCGGGTGAAGGCGGGCACCGTGACCACCACCGCAATCAACGCCAACAACAGCACCGTCTTGGGGAACCGCAGGGCCAGGTGCACGAAGGGCCGATAAATCCAGATCAAGAAGCGGTTGAGCGGATTCTTGTGCTCGGGGGCAATCTTGCCGCGGATCAGCAGCAGCATCAGCACCGGCACCAGGGTCACCGAAAGCAGCGCGGCAAAGAACATGGCAAAGGTTTTGGTGAAAGCCAGGGGCTTGAACAGGCGGCCCTCCTGCGCCTCCAGGGTAAAGACGGGTATGAAGGAGACGGTGATGATGAGCAAGGCGAAGAAGAGCGGCTTGCCCACCTCCTTGGCGGCCTCGATGAGGACGACGCTGCGACTCTCCTTCTTTCCCTCATGCTCCCATTTCTCCAGGTGCTTGTGGGCGTTCTCGATCATCACAATGGCGGCGTCCACCATGGCCCCGATGGCGATGGCAATGCCGCCCAGCGACATGATGTTGGAGTTGAGCCCGATGTAGTACATCGACACCAGCGACATCAGGATGGCGATGGGCAAGGTGAGGATGGCCACCAGGGCGCTGCGGAAGTGGAAGAGGAAGATCAGGCTGACCAAACTGACAATGATCATTTCTTCCAGCAACTTTTCCTTCAGCGTGTCGATGGAGCGCAGAATCAGCTCAGAGCGGTCGTACACCGGCACCAGCTCCACCCCCTCGGGGAGGGCTTCTTTGATCTGCTCAATCTTCTCCTTGACCCGCTCAATCACCGCCAGGGCGTTCTCGCCGAAACGCACTACCACGATGCCCCCCACCACTTCGCCCTCGCCGTTCAGTTCGGCCACCCCGCGGCGAATGTCGGGACCCAGGTGGACGTTGGCGATGTCCCGAATGTAGATGGGGGTGCCCTGCTCGTTCGTCCCCACCGGGATCACTTCGATGTCAGAGACATTCTTGATGTAGCCCAGTCCGCGCACCATATACTCGCGCCCCGTGAACTCCACCACCCGCCCCCCCACGTCGTTGTTGCTGCGGCGGATGGCGTCGATCACCTTGTTGACCGGCAGGTTGTACGCCAGCAGGCTGTTGGGATTCAGGTCTACCTGGTACTGCTTGACGAAACCCCCCACGCTGGCGACTTCCGAGACCCCCGGCACCGCCGCCAGCCAGTAGCGCACGTACCAATCCTGGAATGTCCGCAGTTGCGCCAGGTCGTGCCGCCCGGTCTTATCTACCAGGGCGTATTCGAAGGCCCAGCCCACCCCGGTGGCGTCCGGCCCCAGAATCGGCGTGACCCCCTCGGGGAGGCTGCCGGTCACCCCTTGCATATATTCCAGCACGCGGGAGCGAGCCCAGTAGATGTCGGTGCCGTCCTCGAAGATGATGTAGACGAAAGAGAGCCCAAAGAAGGAGTAGCCACGCACCACCTTGACCTTGGGGGCCGAGAGCAGCGCGATGACGATCGGGTAGGTCACCTGGTCTTCTATCAAGTCGGGGCTGCGACCCTTCCACTCCGCAAAGACGATCACCTGCACGTCGGAGAGGTCGGGAATGGCATCCAGGGGGGTGTTATAGGCAGCCCAAAGCCCCCAGGCGATGGCAAAGAAGATGCCCAGGAAGATGTAGAACTTGTTTTTTGCGCTCCACTCGATGAGGTTTTCAATCATGGCGTCCCGCTCCGTTCGGTGGAACCCGTGGGTGGGGGCTGTTCTCGCAGCAAATCTTTCAGCCGTTTCAGGGTGCCCCCATTCTCAGCCATAAAAGCGCGGGCCTGCTTCTCATTGGCGAAGGCCAGCAGGTTGGGCGTGCACGGGTCAGAATGCCTCTCGAGCAGCGTCCCACCACCTGGGCGGGACCGGGGCGGGATACGGCAGACTTCCACCGCACTGCCCTCCACGTAGTAGGCCGTCTCCGGCCGCAACGAGCCTGCGGTGAGGAAGTCGCTCACCTCGAGGAAGCGAGCATCCTTGCCGGTCTGCTGGCGGAGGGCGAGCACACACTGCGGACAGCACAGTTCGATTTGCCGGCTCTCCACCCGCGCCGTGGCATGTGTGTTGGCATGGATGGGACGTTGGCAGACAGGGCACCGGGCGGAGGGCGGGTGGTACAACCAAGTCACCATGCCCGCCACCAAGAAGAGGAGGCCCAGCCCCCAGCTCGCTGCCAGAATCAGGCTCCGTGTGCGCATGGTCCGCTTCCCTCTCAACAGCTAGTGTTGGTGCGACATCCCTCCGGTGGCCGTGCTCAGGCGACTTTCGGAATCAATCAAGAAGTTGCCCGAGGTGACGATGGTCTCGCCCGGTTTGAGGCCTCCCAGGACGATGTACTGGTTTTCCAGCCGCGCTCCCACCCGGATTTCCCGCGGCTCGAAGAAGCCGCCGGGCTTGGCCACGAAGACGATCTGGCGCATGCCGGAGTCCAACACCGCCTCGGTGGGCACCAGCGTCTTCACGCCGTAGTCGATCTTGATCTCCACGTCGGCAAACATGTCCGGCTTGAGCTCAAAGTCTGGGTTGGGAAACTCCAGCCGGAC
>JBHHYS010000068.1:0-12259 GCA_046757645.1 Terriglobia bacterium
GAGTTCCTTCAGGACCGCCTTCAAGCGGTCTTCGAACTCGCCTCGGTACTTCGCTCCGGCCACCAGCGCCGCCAGGTCAAGCTGCACGATGCGCTTGGGCTTCAGGACTTCCGGGACGTCGCCGGCGGCGATGCGTTGGGCCAGGCCTTCAACGATGGCGGTCTTGCCCACCCCGGGTTCACCGATCAGCACCGGGTTGTTCTTGGTGCGGCGGGAGAGGACCTGGATGACGCGACGGATTTCGTCATCGCGGCCGATGACCGGGTCGAGCTTGCCCCGGCGGGCCAGGGCGGTCAGCTCGCGGGTGTAGCGCTGCAGGGCTTGGTACTTTGATTCGGGATCGGGGTCGGTAATGCGTTGGCTGCCGCGCACCGATTGCAGTGCGTGGAGGAGCGCCTCGCGGGTGACCCCGTGACGAGCGAGGATGTGCTGGGCCGGCTGGCCCTTCTGCTCGGCCAGGGCCAGGAGGAGATGCTCGCTGGAAACGTACTCGTCTTTGAACTCGTCGGCTTCGCGGAAGGCTTGGCGCAGAGTCTGCTCTAGACCTGGGCCTAGGTAGGCCTGAACCGCGGCGTCGACCTTGGGGAGGTCGGCCAGCGCCCGGTCAAGCTCGAGCCCCACCTGTGCGGGACGCACGCCGAGTTTCTCCAGCAGCGGCGCAACCAGGCCGTCGGATTGCCCCACCAGTGCGGCCAGCAGGTGCAGGCCGGTCAGCTCCTGATGGTTGAGCTGCGCCGCCCGCTCCTGGGCGTCCTGCAACGCCTGCTGCGCCTTGAAAGTCAGCTTGTCAAACCGAATTGCCATCTCTTCTCTCCGCTTAGGGTCAACTGCGGATCAGGACAAAGGGAGGCCGCCCCGACGGATTTCCGTCGGGGCGGCAGCAGGCGGTTACTTCACCGCGACCTTGATCTGCTTCGGCTTGGCCTCGGGCCGCTTCGGCAGCCTCACCTGCAGGACGCCGTTGCGGTACTCAGCCTCGACCTTGTCCGGGTCAACCGAGCGGGGCAGGGTGAAGCAGCGCACGAAGGAGCCATAGACGCGTTCCACGCGGCGGTAATCATCCTCCTTCAGGTCGGACTCCCACTTCCGCTCGCCCTTCAGCGTCAGCGTCCCGTTCTCCACCGAGATTTCGACCGTCTTGGGGTCGATACCCGGCAGATCGGCCTTCAGGACAAGCTCGTCGCCCTTCTCCACGATGTCCACGGCCGGCGCCCAAGTCGCGCCCTCCAGCGCCTCGCTCCCGAGCTCACCGCGGAAGCGGCCGAAGCTGTCGTCGAAGAGCCGGTAGATCGGGTCGTGCAAAGTAGTCAGGTCCCGGAACGGGTCCCAACGAGTCAGCAGCCGAGTCATAGTTCACCTCCGTAGCTGAACGTGTTTGATAGCGCATTACAAGCCATAGCCATCTATATGATTCGATAGCTATTATATAATATTAGTTGCTAGCTGTCAATAATTGGAAGCAAAGTTTATTTTCTTATTTTTCAATATGTTACAGTTTTATCTTGATGTGCGCCAGTCCACGCACACTTGTTGGTGGAGCGCGGCAGGGTTTCGAGGCGGCACTGCGCCGAGGCCCGGCTGCGAGTAGAATGGCAAGCGCAGTGAAGCTGGCGGAATTTGACTACGAACTGCCCCGGGAGCGGATTGCGCAGTACCCCCTAGGGGAGCGCGACGCCTCCCGGATGCTGGTCCTCGGTCGCGGGAGCGGGCGCTGGGAAGACCGGCTGTTTCGGGAATTGCCGGCGCTGCTCAGAGGGGACGAGTTGATTGTGCTGAACAACGCCCGGGTTTTTCCGGCGCGGCTGTTTGCCCGCCGGCGGGGCATGGGCGCCCAACCCATCGGTCGGCGCAGCCGGATCCGGCGCGAGTACCTGAAGGCGCCGATCGAGGTGTTGCTCGTACGGCGCTTGGAAGGAGGCGACAGCTGGGACGCGCTGGTGCGCCCGGGGCGCAAGGTGCGCTCCGGGGAGGTTCTCCTCTTTGGCGAGGGGGAACTCCAAGCGGAGGTGGTGGGCCGGGGCAACTACGGCCTGCGCACTCTCCGGTTTCGGTGCCTGGGAGAGTTCGCGGCCACGGTGGAGCGCCTGGGGCACGTGCCCCTGCCGCCCTATATTGATCGCCCGGACGTCCCGGCCGACCGCGACCGCTACCAGACAGTGTTCGCCCGGCAGGGCCGGGCGGTGGCGGCCCCCACTGCGGGCCTGCACTTCACTTCGCAGACCCTGGAGGCAATCCGGGGTCGGGGCTGCGAAGTGGCGGAGGTCACTCTCGAGGTGGGCTACGGCACCTTCCAGCCGGTCCACACCGAGACGGTGGAGCGCCACAAGATGCACGTGGAAAGCTACCAGATTCCGCCGGCAGCAGTGGCGGCGATCGAAGCGGCACGGTCGCGAGGGAGCCCTGTACTGGCCGCGGGCACGACAGTGGTGCGGGCGCTCGAAGACTGTGCCACCCGGCACAGGGGCCGGATTGTGGCAGGGCCGGGCGAAGCCCGTCTCTACATCTATCCCGGGTACGAGTTCAAGGTGGTCAGCCAACTGCTGACCAACTTTCACCTGCCGCGGTCTTCGCTGCTGATTCTGGTGTGCGCGTTTGCCGGGCGGGAGAAACTTTTGCGGGCCTATGGCCACGCTGTGGCAGAAAATTATCGCTTTTACTCCTACGGTGATTGTATGTTGATCCGCTAGTCGGGGGAGGCAGCAAGCAGAATGCGCCGCGGCTCGACCTGGGTGATGGTTCTGCTACTTTCGGCGGGGGTTCTCACAGCGCAGGAGAAGCCCGCAGGGGAACCGGCAGCGGCGGCGCCCTTCTGGGAGGTGCGGCCCTTCGAGCAGTGGACGCTGGCCGAGACCCTTACCCTGTTGACCGATTCGCCCTGGAGCCGCCCGGCGACGCTGGTGGAGCCGGGCGTGGAGGTGCACCTGGGCAAGATGCGCTACTACGCGCAGTGGCAGTCGGCGCAGACGATGCGCGAGGCCCGGGTGCGTTTCGAGCGCTTCAAGGGCCCCCTGGACCCGGAAGCGGAAAAGGAGTTCCTGGAGGCGCCCCAGCGTGCCTACCAGCTCTACGTGTTTGCCGGATTCCGTACCGAGACGGGCGGGCTTCAGGTGGTGCCGCTCGACGCCTTCGAGGGAATGACAGCGGAGGAGCTGAGGCAAGGCATCGGGCTGATTTTTTCCTTTCAGGGGTACGCTTCGGCGCCGGACTCGGTGGAGTTCCTGCACGATAGTGAAACGCGGCAGCTGATCGGCTTGCGCCTGAGGTTCGAGCGCGCCCGGACGGCGGTGCCACCGGAGGAAGCTGGGCGCGGGCCGGTGCGAATCGTCTGTCCCACCCGGCGCGGGAGCCTCTCGGCCACCTTCGAGCCAAGCCAGATGCAGCGCCGCGGTCAGCCCGACCTTTAATCCTCCGGCTGGCCCCAGTTGGGGAGGTGCCGCCCACCGAGCAATGCTTTCGCCGCCCAGCGGGCGAGATAAACCGAAAGAGCGATGCCCTGGCCGGTGTAGCCGCCCAGAACGAGTCCGCGAGGCGATTCGGGGTGCCGGCAGAGGATGGGCCGGCCAGCCGGAGCAAACAGAATCGGCCCGCCCCAGCGATGGGTGAACTCCACCGAGCCCAACACGGGATGGAGACCCCGCACGCGGGCTTGGAGTGATTCCAGTAGCCGCACTGCTTCGCCTTGGCGAACATCCACCGCGGCCAACTCCTCAGCGGTCTCCACGTGAACCAGTCCGCCGCCGAAAATGAGCCGGTGGTCGGCGAGCGGGCTGCCCCACAGGTAAGGGAGGTCGAGGGTGTAAAACGGTTTCCCCGGGGCCAAGCCCAGCCGGCGCAGCTGGTCTTCGCTCAGCGGGGCGGTGGCGACTGCCAGAGTAAGGTTCGCTCGGGTGGAGGCCGGCCAGGGGGCGAGTTCAAGCCCGCTGGCGTTGACTGCCTGAACCACCTGCTGGGCCGACAGTTCGCCGGCAGTGAGCTCGAGCCGCACGGAGTCCTCAAAGCGAATCCGGTGCACCCCAGCGTGTTCGTAGAGGCGGGCGCCGCTGGCTTGCGCCACCCGGGCGAGTCCGCTGAGCAGCGCCCCGGGGTCGAGCGTGCCGCCCGGGACTTCCTCGGCGACGCGCAGCAACCCGGAGTCCTGCCAGGCAATGGGCGAGTCGCTGCTTGCCTCGCTCCGGGCGATCTCCCAGACGCCGCTCAGCTTGAGGTCGCAGTCGATGCCCAGCTCGACCAGGGCCTGCGCGAAGCCGCCCAGCACCGCCCCCAGCTCGGGCAGGGCACCCGCCGGGGTTTCGTCGAGCACGATGCCGCCGGTGCGTCCGCTGGCTCCGGCGCCTAGGTGGCTGGCTTCCAGGAGGGCCACGCTCCGCTCGGGGGCCAGACGTCTGAGCCAGCAAGCCACCGCCAGGCCGGTAAAGCCGCCCCCCACGATGGCCACGTCCACTTTTTCCGGCAGGGGAGCAGGGTCAACCCGGGCGGTGAGGCGCCACGGGGGTTTGCCCCAGCGGGGGTCGATGGGGAGCGCGGCGGAGCTCACCCCATTATTCTGCGCGGGCCAGGTTGCAGGGGCAAGGCGGCAGGCTACTTGTGGCTCATGGTGCAGAGGATGTCTTCCCACTCGTTGATGGTGACCTTGTCGGGCTTAAAGGGGAGTCGCACCTCGAAGGGAGTTTCGGGGCCGGTGGTCACAATCCAGCCAGCGCGAAACATTTTTTTGCCCTGGTGGAGGTAGACCGGGACGGGCATCTTAAAAGAGTCGGGCACCCGCCGCTGCCGGAGCCGGCCTTTGAGGAGAAAAGTGTTGGAGTCCGGCTGGGGGACAATCGAGTAGCTGAAGTCGTAGTGGGGGATGCCGGTGCCGTAGACCCACTGGTTGAAGAACCAGTCCATGCGGCGGTTGCCGTCCAGGTCCATCTGCGGGGTCATGTGCTTTTCGACGATGCGCTTGAAGTCTTCGGTGGAGGCGGGCTGGTTGAAGTAAGTTTTGGTGAACTCCTGCATCATGGCGATGAAGCGGTGGTCAGGCTGCTCGCGGTTGCGGGGGTCGTAGAGCATTTGTTGGAGCATGTGCAGCACCCAGCCACCCTTGGCGTAAACGACCTGATTGTAGCCACCCGGGTGGTCGGCGGAGCTCAGGCGAATACCGGCGTAGATGGGGCCGATCTGCTCGTAAACGGCGCCGCCGGGGTCGCGTACGCGGAGGCTGTCGCGATTCTCTCGCAGCAAGCGGAAGTACTCGCCGGGGTTGCGCCGCTTTTGAGCATAGAGCATACCGGAGAATTCGGCGAAGCCTTCTGAGAGCCACTGGTCGTGGTAACTCTTCCAGCCCACCGCATGGCCCCACCATTGGTGGGAGGTCTCGTGGGCGCGGAAGAAGTCGGTGAGCCGGACGTGATCGGTGATGCCGAGCTGTTGCCGCTGAGTGGAGTCGAGGAAAGATATAGCCCAGACGTAGAGCAGTGAGGGCCAGCCCTGCCCGTAGGAGTACGACCCGGGGAGGTTGGTGACAGCCAGTTTCTTGTACGGGTAGGGGCCGAAGTATTCCTCCATCAGGCGCAACGAGTTTCCGACTTCGCTCGCCATCACCTTGGCCAGCCGGCCCGGGGCCAGCGAACCCAGTACCATCATCGGTGCCTTGGGTCCTTCCCCTGACATCACAGTGGGGTCGCGGCCGCTCGGGTCGCTTGGGTCGATGAGGATGGTGCCGGGGCTGCGGGCAACGCGTTCGAAGAAGCTGAGCATGTCGTCTGGGTTCTTGTTGGCATAAATCTCCACCTGGGTGTCGCCCACGGTTTCCGTGAAGACCTTGTAATCCCCGAAAGCAAAGCCGGCCACCGCCAGGGGGAGCCCACTTTTCCAGCGCGTGATGCGATACTTGTCTTGCTTGTAATCTTCCACTTTTTGCCCCGTCGCCACCGCCTCGTATTTCTTGGGGACTCGCAGGGTCAGGTCAAAGTCAACCCGGGCGGCAAATTCGTCCGCGCCGTAAGTGGGATACCAGCCGAAGCTCTGGCAGAAGAAGTTGCCGCCACCCATCTTGCGGACGACACGCTTGCCGGCGTAGCGGACGCGTAGCGCATTGGGCCCTAGGGGAAACGCCTCGGGGGCGACCACCACCAGATAGTCCCCGAGGAAGTAGTCATCTTTGGGATCTCTAGGCTGGAAAAATACCAGGGGCTGGCCAGCGGCGTTGGTGACTTCGCTGACGCGGAGGTTGGGGTCGAGGTCAAACAGCAGGACGCGCTCGCCGTCATGTCGCATCTCGAGTTTCACTTCCGCCTCGGCCTCGAGCTTGGTGTTCTTCTCCACGGTGACATCGAGGCGGTAGCTCCTGATGAGATATTCGTGATGGGCCAGGGGGTCGGCAAAAACCTCCTGGGGACGCCGACCCCCGGAGGGGAACGACGACCATACAGTGAAGGCCCGGCGGGGTTCGAACCGAAACAGCGCCACGTCCTCGGGGTCTGTGGCGTCCACGACGAGCGTCAGCCAGCCGTGTTTGCGGGTCTTGAGTTCAGCAACGAAGAGGGCGTGGCGCTCCGGCCGGTCTGCCAGCAGGGCTTTCAGCAGCCGGGGCTCCCAGTTAAGGCCGTACTTGGTCCAGTATTTGTTTCGGCTCCGGTAGAGCTTTTGAAGTTCGCTGGGATCGCCCGAGCCGAAGTTGACCTGTGCGGCGAGCTCCTCAAGCGTGTTGTCAGTGAACAGGAGGACGGCTTCGGTGAACTCTGCCTCCAGGACTTCCTGGCCGCTGTGGAAGGCAAGCTGTTGCTTCTCCAGGGGGAGCGTGGGGGCGAAGCGCAGGCAGCCGCTGCCTTTGAAGGCGGCCGCAACCACGCGCTCACTCCCCGGCGGCCCCAGGGCTTGGCTCAGCGCCAGGCGGCCATTGATGAGGGTGAGCGTGGCGGCGTCGCGCCGCAGCTCGACGTTTCCAGCCACGGCCACCTGGTTGGGGTCAAAGGCGGGCTGCGCGAGGGCGCTCCACAAAGCGGCCAGGTCGGCTTGCGCGGTAGCTGGCGCTGGCGCTACCGATAGCAGCACCGCGCCCAAAACAAGAGGGAAAAGCAGACGGGGAACGGATACCATGGCACTCCCTCCAAAGAGGAAAGGGCCCACCTTGTTCGGGTCAGGTCGTCTCCGGGTATTGTCCCTCTAGTCGCGAGACGGGTCAACAGAAACCAAGGCAATCGATGGGCCAAATGGTGTCGCCCAAACCCCGCCGCTCACTATATAATGGCGGGCGGGTCCGCAGACATTCATGCGTTACTTGATTCTGAGCGATATCCATTCCAACCTGGCGGCCTTGGAAGCCGTGCTCGCCCAGGTGGACAAAAACTTTGACCAAGTGATTTGCCTGGGTGACTTGGTGGGCTACGGGCCCGAGCCCAACGAGGTCATCCACCGGGTGCGCGAGCTGGCCCCGGTCGCCGTGGTGCGGGGCAACCACGACAAAGCGAGCTGCGGCATTAGCAACGCGGAAGAATTCAATCCGATCGCCCGGGTGGCGGCCTCCTGGACCCGCCAGCAGCTCCGCCCAGAAAACCTCAGCTACCTGCGGCAGCTCGACCTCGGCCCCCAGCGGGCGGGCAGCTTTCAGATTGTCCACGGCTCAGTGCGCGATGAAGACGAGTACGTGCTTCAGCCCCAGGAAGCGCGGGCAAGTTTGCTGGCGGCGGAGGTGGGAGTCACTTTTTGCGGTCACACTCACCTTCAGGGTGGCTTTGGGCTGCCGGAGAACGGTCGTCTGGAGGTGCTGCGGGTGAGTGTGCCGCCCGGGGCGGCCTCGGTCCCGTTCAGCTTGGAGGCGACGGCGAAGTATTTGATCAACCCCGGGTCCATCGGCCAGCCCCGGGACGGCGATCCTCGCGCCGGGTTTGCCTTCTATGACGACGCGAAGCGCGTGGTGGAGTACTGCCGGGTGCCCTACGACATCGAAGCCACCCAGGAGAAGATGAAGCAGGTCGGGCTGCCGGCGCCGCTGGCACAGCGCCTCTCCTTGGGCCGCTGAATGGGAAGAATCGGGAACCGAGAAGTGCGAAGCGTTAGTCGAGCAGCAGGCCGGTGATGCGGGTGCGGGGCGGGCGGCGGTTCCAGTTGGCGGGGAGGTGCTCGAAGCTGGCGCGAAAGCTGCGGGTTTCGCCGGGGACGAGGGGGCCGGTGGGGCGGCCGGTCGGGGACGGCCGGGCGGCGCCGATGGGACGCAGGGTGTCGCGCAGCACCACGCGCTCGTAGGGGTCGAGGAACTCGATGGCCAACTCCAGCGCCACCACCGAGCGGGTTCCGCGGTTGGTGAGGTTGGCGTCGAGGTAAGTCACCGTCTGGCCGAGAAGGTTCTCCCAGCGGCTTAGCTCCAGGCCGCTGATTTCGATCTCGCCCAGGTAGGCTTCCGCCTCCGGGCTCAGCGGGGGTAGGTTGTCGGGCACAGGCGGTGCGGAGGGCTCCGAACCCGGCCGCCCCAGCCAGAGAATCCCCGCCAGCACCCCCAGACCCAGCACCGCCGCCACAATCAAGCGCAGCCGCCAACCGCGCCCTTGGCTGACCTCCGGGGGGCGCAGCGGCTCGATGCGAGCGTCCGCCATGGCGCGCTCGACCCTAGCACACGCTTCCCCCACAAATCAATTTGTGCTCTCTTCCTCCAGCGCAACCGGCGGTGTGTAGCCGTGCCGCGCGATTGCCGCTATGATAGGCGGCACCATTCTTCCCCAGAGCCAAGGGCGTGGCGCAGCCCTCGGGGCGCCCCGACGCCCACGGGCATGGAAGTCCCGGTGAGCGAGCGCGAGCCAGAGAGGCTGCGGAGGCGGATTGAAGCCTTTCTCGCGGCTGACCCGCAGCGCGAAGTGACCGAGGACGGCGAACTGCTCTTCGACCTCCGCGAGACCCGTTACCGTCTGGAAGAGGCTCATGGCAAGCTCCTGCTCCAGCTCTGGTCGGCGGAGCGCAATTGGGTGCGCCACGTGGTGGACATTGCCGAGGAAAGCGCGGAGCGGCTGGTATTGCAAGTGGAGCGCTTCGGCCAGCGCCAGCCGGGAAAATTGGTGGTGGCCGCGACGAAGTCGAGGGGCGCCGGGCTCGCCCGGGAACGCTCCGCGGCCCGGCGCAAGTACCGCGCCGGGCTGCGCCGACTGCTGGCGCGGGAATTCCCTCGAGCGCGGCTGGAGGGGCTTTCCAGCGCAGCCGACTTGAGGCGGTCGTTCTCCGGCCACTACACCCGCGCCCGACTCCGGGAGGGGGCGCAGTGGTGGGCGGTCCTGGGGGTGAACGCCGGGGAAGCGGCGGCGGCGGTGGACTCCCTCCTCACCTACGGGCTGATCTGGTTCGACTGGAACCGCGCGCGCTACCCGGAGCGGGTCTGGGCGGGGCTGCGGTTGTTCCTGCCGGAGGGCCGCAGCGACACCACTGCCAGCCGGCTGCCCTACCTCGCCCGGACGCGCCTTGGGGTGGAACTCTACGCCGTGGATGAAGAGCTGCGGGCTTCGACGCGGGTGGACGAGCGCGACCTCGGCAATTGGCAAACCCGGCTGGCGCCGGCCCGCCACGCCGAAGAGGTTCTGGCGGCATCCCGCTCGGCGGGATCGGGGGTGGAACGCATTCGCGCGCTGGCCCCCGAGGGGATTGAAGCGGTGGTGCCCGCCGGGCGGCGTGAGCTCTACCTTCGTTTTCGCGGGCTGGAGTTTGCCCGCGCGCTGGGCGGCGAGGTGAGTTTCGGCGTCGGTCGCCAGGAAGAGCGGCTGAGCGGGGAGAATTTTTCTGCCTTGGCGGAGCTGGTGGCGTGCCTGCGGCGGGAACGCGCCGCTGAGGGGCCCCCCACCAGCCCCTACTATCGCTTGCAGCCGGAGCGCTGGTTGGAATGTGTGGTGCGGGCCGCCCCGCAGGCGATTGATCCCCGGCTGGCGCCCGACCACCTCTATCGGCAGGTGCCGGCGGTGACCGCGGGGGAGCACGGGGTAGCCGACCTGCTGGGGGCCACCCGCGACGGGCAACTGGTGGTCATCGAGTTGAAGGCTTCCACTGACATCCACCTGGCGTTGCAGGGGCTGGACTACTGGTTGCGGGTGCGTTGGCATCAGCAGCGCGGGGAGTTGGCCCGGGGCGGCTATTTCCCGGGGGTCAACCTGAAGCCCGACCCGCCCGAGCTCTTGTTGGTGGCCCCGGCCCTGCAGTTTCATCCCGCCACCGAGACCGTCGTGGGGTATTTGGCGCCCGAAGTGCCGGTGACATTGGTGGGGATCAACGAAGAGTGGCGGCGAGAGCTAAAGGTCGTCTGGCGAAAAGGGCGCCGCCGGCGCGGGTGGTAAGATATGGAAGCAGTCCCGAGGCGGCGCGGTTCCCGGGCGCAGAAAAGAACGGGCGGGGAAGCGGCGCTCATTGCAGCAGCAGGCGGCGTCGCCTCCCCGCCTCGTGGAAGTCGGGGTGGTTAGTTATCTAGTCAAGATTAGATGCGCGCCGGGCGCTGAGGTTGTCTGGGCCTCTCGGCCGGGCAGCCGGGTTTTTTCTTGCCCGCTCGCTGGCGGCTGTGCAATGATGGCCGCCGTTTCATCCCGCTCCCACTAATCGACTGAGGCCCAAGGGGAGTGGCCGGCCAGGAGTAAACTTTCGAGGAACCACCGAGGGCGACGGAAATGTATGTGCGGTTTTGGGGCGTGCGGGGCTCCACCCCCACCCCCATCGCCCGCAATCTAGGCTACGGGGGGAACACACCCTGCGTGGAGCTGCGCACCCGGCGCGGCAACCTCTTCATCCTGGACTGCGGCACGGGCTTCCGCCAGTTGGGGAAGAGGCTGGAGAAGGAGTTTGGCCGCAAGCCCATCCAGGCCCACATCTTCCTGACCCACTACCATTGGGACCACATCCAGGGAATTCCCTTCTTTCCCCCGCTTTACCATAAGCGCAACCAGTTCCTTTTCCATTCCTTCCACTTCCAGAACGAGAGCGTTAAACAGGCCTTGGAAGGGCAGATGACCGACCCCTATTTCCCCGTGGACATGAGCACCATGGCCGCCCGTCGGCACTTCGTTGAGATCGAGCAGGAGCGTATCGCCTACGACGACCTGGTGCTGGTCAGCAAGCCGCTCCACCATCCCCAGGGTTGCGTGGGTTACCGCATCGAGTGCGACGGCAAGGTGCTGGTCTATGCCACCGACAACGAGCCCGGCGACCCGGAGGGCGACAAGAACGTGCGCAGCCTGGCCGAGGGGGCGGACCTGCTTATCTACGACGCCCAGTACACCCCCGAGGAGATGAAGGCCCATCGCCACTGGGGGCACTCGAACTGGAAGGAAGGCGTGCACATCGCCCAGGAGTGCCGGGCCCAGAAGCTCATCCTCTTCCACCATGACCCGGACCGCGACGATAGGGGAGTCAATCAGATCCTCCGCCGCGCCCGCGACCACTTCGAGGAGGTGGTCGCCGCCAAAGAAGGCCTGTCGGTCAAGATCTAGTCCGCCGCGCGGGCAGCTTTGTCTCTCCCGACGTGCCGCGATAGCCAACGTACAGCCAAAGTCGATCCCTGACGCTCGCGAGCAGTCGGCGGTAACTCCGTGAAAAGGTTGGTGGGGGCCGGAGGGGAGTCGCGGGGAGTCACGCCTTCTCAGGCTTCGAGGGTTTCTTCAGTACGGCGAGATGCTGGCGGTGAGACAACCGCACGGAGATGAAGTCCTGGTGACTCAACCTGAGCTCTTTGGAAATCTGGCGGATCTCGTTGTCCTCCAGAGTGGAGATGGATTGGTCGGATGAGGACACGGCGAAGAGGCAGTGCAGCAAAGCGAGTTTTTGCTCTCGGTTGGCGATATTGTTGAACTCCCGGGTGACCAAGAAGTTTTCAGTGCCTCCGAACAGAAGGCTCTGGGTTTTGGCCATCTGAACCACCAGGATTGCCTGCTCCTCGGGGAGACCACTCCGCTCCATGACGATGCGCTCCATTTCACGCGTCTCCTCCGGGCTGATCGTACGGTCGGCGTGGGCTACTCGGCTCAAGAGGTAAGCAAAGGCAGCGATGTAGCGGGCGCGCTCCGGCTCCAGCCGGTCCAAAGCCTCGACGATCTTGCGGACGGTGTCCGTCTCTAGGGAAGAAGCCCGGGGGGCCGTTTCCCTCTTCTCCACTCCAAGGAACTTCCAGATCGACATTATCCCCCCCAACCGAGTGTCAGGCGTCGCCCCCATTATGAGGCGGGGATGGCGGTGCAAGCAACGGCTGGCTTCCTTGGGCAGGTCTGGTGGGCCCGGGTGGATTCGAACCACCGACCGACGGATTATGAGTCCGCTGCTC
>JBHHYS010000069.1:0-11987 GCA_046757645.1 Terriglobia bacterium
TGTAGTGCAGGCGGACGGCGTGGGCCTTGATGGTGATGCCGCGCTCGCGCTCCAGCTCCATCGAGTCCAGCAGCTGCCCGCCCCGGCGGGCCAGCTCCCCCTGCTGCCGCGGGCTCAGCGCCCCGGTGCGCTCCAGCAAGCGGTCGGCCAGGGTGGACTTGCCGTGGTCGATGTGGGCGATGATGGAGAAGTTGCGGATGCGCGGTGGCTCGCTCATAACATCATCGGTGGCCGAGAGCCTCCGGCAACAGGCAAGCGTGCCCGCCACCGGCAGGCGAAACGAGTAAGTGTGCCACAAGTAAGCGTCCGCGGAAAGGGCGGCGGGTACCGCGCCAGGCCATACCAAAGTAGGATTGCTGCCCGCCAGCTTCCGGTATATAGTTGATGTTACTTCTCGAGCGGCGGTGGGGAGTCGTGGGGGCGCGCTCTGCAGGCCGCCGGCAAGCTCGCCTGCCGCAGACCGGCTCGGTTTCGGGAAGGCCCGTCGGAAATGACCGAATTAGAAAAGCATCTCCAAAAAGCGGAGAAGTACGTCAGCAAGAACAAGATTGACCTGGCCATCGAAGAATACAAGGCCGCGGTCGAGCTCGACCCTCGCCAGCCCGACCTGCTCCGCAACCTGGCCGACCTCTGCGCCCGCAGCGGCGAGACCCGGGAGGCAAACCGCTACTACGGCCTGGCGTTTGACAATTACGCGGAGGCGAAAGACGCCGCCAAGGCGGTGCCGCTCTTCCGCAAGTCATTGCAGGGAACCCACCAGCCGCCCGAACGCTACTGCACCCTGGGCAACTTGCTGCAATCGCTGGGCAAGAACCCGGAGGCGGTCGAGGCCTACCGCACCGCCCTCGCCCTCTTCCACGAGGCGGGAGACGCCGCCCGCGTGCTCTCCTGCCTGGAGCAGGTCGCGGGGCTCGAGCCGGACAACCCCGAAACCCAGGTGGAGTTGGGCGAGCAGGCCCAGAAACTGCGCAAAACTGGGCTGGCCGCCCGGACCTTGCTGCGCGCCGGCCAGTTGTTCCGCCCGGACCACCCCGAGCGGGCCCTGGAGTTGCTCCAACGCGCCTACGACCTTACCCCCGAACGCACCACCGCCCTCAGTCTGGCGCAGCTTCACTTGGAACGGGGCCGGCACGCGCAAGCGGCCGAGCTGCTCTTGCCCTTCTACGCCGACAGCGCGGACGACGCCGCGTTGCTCGAAACCCTGGCCTCCGCCCTGCTCGCCGGAAAGCGCCTCCGGGAAGCCGAAGAGGTTCTCCGGCTCTACTACCAGTCCAAGCCCGACACCTACGAACGGCTGTTCGAGCTTGCCGGCCTCTACTGCAAGGCCCGCCAGGTGCAGCGGGGCGTGGAGCTGCTGGGCTGGGTCCAGAAGCGGCTCTTCGCCAGTAAACGCCGGCGGGAATTTATGCAGTGCATGGAGCGCATCTACCGAGCCAACCCCGCGCTCACCCCCCTGGCCGAGTATGTTGCCGCGGTCTTCGACGAGGCCAACGAAGAGGGCCGCTACGCCACTGTGCTCGGCGATCTCTTCGGCCTCTACTGCCAGGCCGGGGACTATGCCCGGGCGGTGGAGGCGCTCGAGTGCCTGATCGATATCGACCCCTACGACGCCGCCAACCAGCGCCGGCTCAAGCAGCTCCAGGGCAAGCTCGATGACACCCGCCTCCGCGCGGTGGCCGCCCGCATCACCAACGTGACCAGCGCCGGTCGCGCTGCCGTGGTGGGCCTCGCCGACAAGAGCGGCGAGGACGCACCCATCGTCGACGCCCGCCAGCAGGAGTCCGTGCTGGAGGACTTGATGGTGCAGGCGGAGATCTTCCTCCAGTACGCCCTCCGGGCCAAAGCCATCGAGAAGCTGCAAGCGATTCACCAGAGGTTCCCGGGCACCGCGGGGTCGAACCAGCGCTTCTACGAGCTCTGCCAACAGGCCCAGTACATGCCGCAGGGCGTGTCCGGTCCGCTCCCGGCCGCCGGCGCTCCCGCCCCGTCCGCCACCGCTCCACCCGAGGGCCCGGCAAGCGGGGGGACGGTCCGGGACTTGGCCAAGATTTCCGAAATCACCCACGCCCTCTATCGCCAAACCACCCCCAAGACCATCCTCTACACCGCGGTGAGCGAGTTGGGGAAATACCTCCAAGCCAGCCGTTGCTTGGGGATTCTGGGACAGCCCGGCACCCCCGCCTCCTCCGCGGTGGAGTTTTGTGCCGCGGGCGTGCCGCGCTCGCCGCCGGCGGCGGTGGTCAAGCTGCTCGGCTTGCTGACTCAGGTGGAACTCGACCGGGAGAACGGCGCCGTCTTGGATTGCAACTTGACCCCGGAGCTGAAACAGGCAGGCGCCCAATCCGCCCTGGCGATGCCCCTGATTGAGAAAGGGAAGCAGCAGCACGCGGGCTTCATCGTTCTCTCCCAGGCCGACCACGCCCGCCAGTGGCAGCCCCATGAAGTCTACCTGCTGCGCACCGTGGCCGACCAGGTGGAAACCGCCATCGAACACACCCGCCTGCGCTCCCTGATGAGGAAGCTCTCCGTGGCCGACGAAGGCACCGGGCTGCTGGCCCGCAGCAGCTACCTGGATTGTCTGGTGAGCGAAGTGACCCGGGCCAAGGCGCAAGGCGCCCCCCTGGCGGTGGCTCTGCTCGAGCTGGACAACGGCGGGCAGTGGCGGCGCCAGGTGGGCGAGGCAACTGTGCAGAAATTCATGCAGCAGGCGGGCGAAATCCTGCTGGCCAGCGTCCGCCAGAGTGATACCGCCATCCGCTACACCACCACCTCCTTGGGCCTGGTGCTGGCCGATACCCAGGCGGAGAAGGCGCAACCCGTGGTCGAAAAGCTCTGCAAGACCTTGAGCGCCCTGCCGCTGCCCGGGGGCAACGAGTCGGTCAGCTTCAGCGCCGGGGTCAGCGAAGCCCTGATTCGCCCCGATTACGACCCCTTGGACATCGTCACCGAAGTCATCAATCGCGTGGAGTTTTCCCTGCAGGGAGCCCGCCGGAAAGGGAACGCCGTCGTCCTCCAGTAGCCTCGGCGGGGCCGCGGCACCGGAGCCGAGTCCGATGCAGGCACGAGACATCGTCATTCTCGCCGGGGCCCGCACCCCCATGGCGCGCTATGGCGGAGCGCTGCGCGACCATTCCGCCTTGGAGCTGGGCGGGCTGGCCGCCCGCGCCGCCATCCAGCGCAGCCGGGTGGAGCCGGCGGCGTTCGACCACGTCATCTTCGGCAACGCGTTGCAGACCAGCGGCGACGCCATCTACGGGGCGCGCCACGTGGGCTTGAAAGCCGGCCTGCCGGTGGAAGTCCCCGCGGTCACTGTCAACCGGCTGTGCGGCTCGGGGATGGAGGCCATCATCCAGGCGGCTCACCGCCTGCTGCTCGGCGAAGCCAAAATCGTGCTGGCGGGCGGTATGGAGTCGATGAGCCAGGCTCCCCACGTGATTCGCGGCGCCCGCTGGGGCTTCCGCTTGGGCGACGGTCAGCTCGAGGATTCTCTGTTGGTGGCGCTCAAAGATACTTACTGCGGTTGCTATATGGCCGACACCGCCGAAAACCTGGCCCAGCAGCGCGGCATCACCCGCCCGGCCGCCGACGACTACGCCCTCCGCAGCCAGCAGGCCGCCGAGGCCGCTTACAAGGCCGGCCGCCTGAAGGACGAGATTGTCCCCGTTGAGCTCAAAAGCAAAAAGGGAACCACGCTCTTCAGCGAGGATGACCACCGGCGGCCGGAGACCACCCTGGAAGGATTGGCGAAGCTCCCGCCCGCCTTCCGCCCCCAGGGCATCATCACCGCCGGCAACGCCAGCGGCATCGTGGACGGCGCGGCCGCCGTGGTGGTGACCACCGCAGCCATCGCCAAGAGCAAGAAGCGCGAGCCGCTGGGCCGGCTGGTCTCCTGGGCGGTGGCCGGGGTTGAGCCCAAGATTATGGGCATCGGGCCGGTGCCCGCCAGCCGTCAGGCGCTCGCCCGTGCCGGGCTCAAGCTGGAAGAGATCGACTTGGTGGAAGTCAACGAAGCCTTCGCTCCCCAGTACCTTGCCGTGGAAAAGGAGCTGGGGCTCGACCGGGAGAAGACCAACGTCAACGGCGGTGCCATCGCCTTGGGTCATCCCCTCGGCGCCACCGGGACACGCTTGGTGCTTACTCTGCTCTACGAGCTCCGCCGGCGCGGCGCTCGCTACGGCCTGGCGACCGCCTGCATTGGCGGTGGCCAGGGCATCGCCATGATCGTGGAGGCGGCGAGCTAGGCTGCGCGCGTGCTGTCATCCCGAGCCTGCCCCGAGCTTGTCCCGAGCGAGGTCGAGGGGCGCAGCGAGGGATCTGCTTTTGTTCTTTGTGGGTCGCGGCTTTAGCCCCTGAGAGAGATCACCTCAGCGGCTGAAGCCGGGGAAAGGCAAGCAAGGAAGTTGTCAGGGCTAAAGCCCTGACCCGCCGAAGGAGTTTTGGTAGGGCGGGGTTTTAACCCCGCCGAAAAAGCAGCCCAAGCGTTTGGGCTTTAGCCCCTGAGGCTCCAGCCCCGCGGCTTCCTTGTCCCGAGCTTGCCCGGAGCTTGTCCCGAGCTCCGTCGAGGGGCGAAGTCGAAGGGCGGAGTCGAGGGATGCCGCTGGGGATCCGGTCGCCCCGCGGGACGGCGCGGGGTAGGCAGGCGCCCTTCGGCCCGGCTCAGGACAAGCCGCCGGGCTGGAGGCCACACAGGCCCTAAGGCTAGCTGCTGTTGCCAGGCTTGTCATCCCGAGCGGAGCGATGGATCTGCTTTTCACCTCTCTGACACCCATGTAGGAGGCAATGCACGATGGACATTCAGAAAGTAGGCGTAGTGGGCTGCGGCCTGATGGGCTCGGGCATCACCCAAGTGGCGGCCCAGGCGGGCTTCGCCGTGGTGGTGCGCGAGGTGAACGACGCGCTGCTCGACAACGGGATGAAAAACATTGAGCGCAGCCTCACCCGGTTTGTGCAAAAGAACCAGCTCTCCGAAGCGGAGAAGAAAAACGCTCTCAGCCGCATCAAACGCACCACGAACGTTGCCGACCTGAAAGAGTCCGACCTGGTGATCGAAGCCATCACCGAAAACCCCAAGCTGAAGAAAGAATTATTCGCCGAGCTCGACCGCCTCTGCCCCCCGCACACCATCCTGGCCAGCAACACCTCTTCGATTTCCATCACCGAGATGGCCGCCGCCACCCGCCGCCCGCAGCGCTTCATCGGCCTGCACTTCATGAACCCGGTGCCGCTGATGAAGCTGGTCGAAGTCATCCGCACCATCCAGACCGACGACCAAGTGTTCGAGGCCGGCGTGCAGTTTGCCGAAAAGGTGGGGAAAGTTCCGGTGCGCACCTGGGACCGGGTGGGGTTCATCGTCAACCGCCTGCTGATTCCCTACTTGCTCGACTCCATCCGCGCTCTGGAAGAAGGCTTCGGCAGCATTCCCGACATTGACAAGTCCATTCACTTGGGCTTGAACCACCCCATGGGGCCCTTCACCCTGCTCGATTTCGTCGGGCTCGACACCACCCTCTTCATTGCTGAGATTATGTTCGAAGAGTACCGCGAGGCGCGCTTCGCTCCGCCGCCCCTCCTCAAGCGCCTGGTGACCGCGGGCTGGCACGGGCGCAAGACCGGCCGGGGCTTCTACGACTACGCCGACCCCAAAAACCCCAAGCCCATGCAGTTGCAGCTGGGACAATGAAGCAGAGCAAGCAAAGGAAAAACCATCGCGCCCCCAGCCGGCCCCGCGCTTTTCAGCGGGGGCTCCTGCCTGGGGGAGATGCCGGGGGCAGGTGCCACCGGGCTCTGCTCAGTGGTTGGGAGGTTTTGGTAGGGCGGGGTTTTAACCCCGCCGAAAAAGCAGCCCAAGCGTTTGGGCTTTAGCCCCTGAGGTGCTTCGTGACCTACGAAAACCTGCTCTACGACAAACGGGACGCCATCGCCTTCATCACCATCAACCGCCCCAAGGTGCTGAACGCCCTGAATCGCCGCACCCTGGAAGAGCTCGACGCTTGCGTCAAGGACGTCATCGCTGACGACGCTGCGCGCGTGGCCATCCTCACCGGTGCCGGCGAGAAGGCGTTCGTCTCCGGCGCCGACATCAACGAGCTCGCCCAGCTCCCCCCGGTTGCCGGGCGCGACTACGGCCTCTACGGCCAGTCAGTCCTCGACCGCATCGAGCGCTCCCCCAAACCCTTCATCGCCGCCATCAACGGCTACGCCCTGGGCGGGGGCTGCGAGTTGGCGATGGCCTGCACCTTCCGCATCGCCGCGGAAAACGCCCGTCTGGGGCAGCCCGAGGTCAAGCTGGGTCTGATTCCCGGCTACGGCGGCACGCAACGCCTGGCGCGCTTGGTGGGGAAGGGCCGGGCCCTGCAGCTGGTGTTGAGCGGGGAGCCGATTGCCGCCGAGGAGGCGCTGCGCATCGGCTTGGTGAACCAGCTGGTGCCGGCGCCCGACCTGCTGGACACCGCGGAATCCTGGGCCAAAAAAATTGCCGCCAACGCCCCGCTCGCCATCCGCTTCTGCCTGGAGGCGGTCCATCGCGGAATGGAGATGAGCCTGGCTGAAGGGCTGTTTCTGGAGGCCACCCTGTTCAGCCTCTGCTGCACCACGGAAGATATGAAGGAAGGCACCCGGGCGTTCCTCGAAAAACGCCCCCCCAAGTTCGTCGGCCGCTAAATTTCTTCTCTGTGGCCTCTGTGTCTCTGTGGTGAAAATTCCCGAGGCAAAGGAGGCAAATGAGGCAAAGGAAGCAAAGGAAAAGAAACGGATACCGCTTGAGGTATCCTTAGATGTCGTCCATCCCAGCGGCTTGCCCTGAGCTTGCTCGCCCGGCTTGCCCCGAGCAACGCCGAGGGGAGCGAAGTCGAAGGGCCCCTGCCGCTGGGATAAGGAGCGGGACTTGGTAAAAGAAACCAAAGGCGAGTTGAACGCCAAAGGGTTGCGGCTGGCGATTGTGGTCAGCCGCTTCAACAGCTTCATCACCGAGCGGCTGCTGAGCGGGGCGTTCGACGCCCTGGCCCGTGCCGGCGCTGATGAGAAGCAAATCGAAGTGGTGCGCGTCCCCGGCTCCTTCGAAATCCCGGTGGCGGCGAAAAAATTGGCCCAGACCCGCCGCTACCAGGCGCTGATTTGCCTGGGCTGCATCATTCGCGGCGAGACTCAGCACTTCGACTACATCAGCGCGGAGGTCGCCCGCGGCGTCCAGCTCGCCGCCATCGAAACCGGCGTGCCCATGGCCTTCGGCGTGCTCACCACCGATACCCTGGAGCAGGCCATCGAGCGCGCCGGGGCCAAGTCGGGCAACAAAGGCGCCGAGGCGGCGCTCACCGCCGTGGAAATGGCCAATCTGTTGAAGCCGGCCAACCGCCGGGGTCGGCGCTGATGGGAACGCGGCGCAAAGCCCGCGAGTGCGCCCTGCAGTTGCTCTTCCAGTGGGAAGGCGAGCGCGGCGCCCCCGCCGACACCCAGGCGCGCTTCTGGCGGCAGCGGCCCCCGCCGAACGAATCCACCCGCGCCTTTGCCGACCGGCTGTTCACCGCCACGGTGGCGGGGCTCGAGGAGATCGACTCGCGGCTCGCCGCCCACTCCCAGCACTGGCGCCTGGAGCGCATGACTGCCGTGGACCGCAACATCCTCCGCCTCGCCGTGTGCGAGCTCGAGGCCGAGCCCGCCACCCCGCCGGCGGTGGTCATCAACGAAGCCCTGGAGATTGCCCGCCGCTTCTCCACTCCCGAGTCGGTCGAGTTCATCAACGGCATCCTCGACGCCATCCGCAAAACCCTTGAGGCGGGTGCGGAAGCCAAGCCCTAGTTCAGTCCACGGGCTTCCCCGGCCCGCCGGCGGCGCGGGTTTCCTTTGCAACCGGAATGAAGGGTAGATGCCTAACGGGCAGCCGCGCCCGGCAGGGGCGGGATGGTCACACCCCAGAAGGACTCGCTGGGGACTTCAAGCTCCACGGTAACTCGGGTCAAGCCATCGGGGCTGCGCTTGCTCACCTCGAGCACCCGCGCCCGCGTGGACTGGCCAATTTTAGGGCGCCTCAGCTCGATCTCCCCGCAGGGGGGGGCGCGGCCTTTCATCTGCAGCCGGGCACCGTACGCGTTCACCACTTCCGTTTCTGCGTGCTCCTGGGCGCGTTCGCCCTGCCTGGTGGTCCAGTTCACCTCCACGCCGATCACCAACAAAACCCGCTGGCTCCTGCGTCGGTCCCCTTCCGGCGGGAGAGGGTTACCCGGGTTGCTGGCGGCTGCCACGATTGCCTCACAAAAGGACGTTTTCGATTTCAGGAGCTAAAGCTGCCTCTCGGTTGTGGGTTTGGTTTGCCCTGCGGTCAGAGGAGAAGGCACGCCCAGAGAGCATTGGGGATGTCATTCCCCGTTGGTCATCGTCACCGCCAACCCCGATGGTGACTTCCGCGCTGCGGCCGCGATCCCTGGAGAACCCGATCGCAAAAGCTAGCTGCTACCATAGCAGCCTGCCCGGGGTATTACAAGCGCGGCATCGCCCGCCGAGCGACCACCCCGCCTGGCCCGCGCCGGGGACGTGCGCCTCCGGGCGCCCGTCCGCGACCGGTTCATCCCCGCTCCGCCCGCAGTCTAAATACCGAATTTTCGTTCACTATCCTGAACAGCGCCTTGACAGCAGCGCGCCCCGGGTGTAGGATGTACATCATAGAGAATCACCATTCAATATAACGAACTAAACTGCGCAGAAGCGGAAATCGTCTTCACCCCGGCCGCGCCGCCAGGAAAGCCCTCAGGAGGAGTGGCGGGCAAGGGCTGGGGGGTTTGGGACCAGCGAGGAGAAATGGTGGAAGAGATGCAGACAATTACTCTGGGAATCAACGCGGCACCGCCGGGTTTTGACCCGGCCAGCGAGCTGCCCGGGGGATTCCTGGAGTTTCTGCTTCCCCTGCACGATGAATTTACCCCGCGGCAGCGGGCCCTGGTGAGCAAGCGGGCGACGGTGTTGGCCGAGGCGCACCGCGGGCGCTTGCCGACCCACTTACCCTCTTCGCCGGCCACCAGGGGCGATTGGAGGATCGAATTGCCTGAGTGGTGCCGGGATCAGCGGAATCAAATGACCGGCCCGGCGGACGACGCCGAGCTGGTGGTGAAGATGCTGAATGCCGGCGCCCCTGGGGTGATGTTGGACCTCGAAGACGCGATGGCCAACTCCTGGCCCAACCTCCGCCGCGGCATTGACAATATCCTCGCCGCCCTGCGAGGCCAGCTGACCTACTTCGACCCGAAGCGGAATCGAATCGTCGCCATCAAGAAAAGTCCCACCGTCATCTTTGTGCGGCCCCGGGGACTGCATTTGAACCAGGCGGGAATCCTGGGAGACGAGCTACTCCCCGCGCCCCTGTTCGACGTCGCCCGGGTCGCCTACCCGGTTGATCCGGCGGAGTTGAACCACCCGCTCTGCTTCTACATCCCCAAATCGGAATCGGCTGAAGAGGCCTTGTGGTGGCGCGACCTCTTTCACGCGGTAGCGAAAGCCAAAGGGTGGCCGGCTGATTACGTCAAGTGCATGGCGCTGGTCGAGTCGCACCCCCTGGCCTTCCAGATGGAGGAATTCGCCTACCACCTCCGGGAGCACCTGCTGGGACTGAACCTGGGGCGCTGGGACTACATGGCGAGTCTGATCCATTTCACTCTGGTTGACCCCAACTGGGTTCTGCCCGATCGCAACACCATTCCCCACAATGTCCCCTTCTTCCAGCACCTGCGCGAGCTGATGCCGGAAATCTGCCACCAGCGCGGCCTGCTGGCTATCGGGGGGATGACGGCGCTTTACCCCACTCGCCAGGACCCCGAGCTCAACGCCCGCGCCCTGCGGGTGCTGGCGGAGGATAAGAAAAACGAAGCCGACAGTTTGATGGACGGCGCCTGGACCGGGCATCCGGATCAGAACGAAATCGCCCTCCAGCAATTCCCCGCTCCCAATCAGCTCCACGCCCGTCCCGCCAAGCCGGTGCGCTCTCCCGACCTGCGGCCTCTTCCCAAGCATGTGGGCAGGATCACTCTGGAAGGCACCCGCGCCGCCGTGCGCACCGTGATTCGCTATCGCCACGGAGTGTTGAGCGGCCGAGGCGCCAGTTTGCTCGATGGCTACATGGAGGACCTGGCCACGGATCGAATCTATCGTCTGATGATTGCCCAGCGCATTCTCCATGGAGCACTGGTCGCCGGGGCGGATGGCGGCGGCCAGCGGCTTAAGCACACCCCGGAACAGATAAGCCGGTTGTTTGACGCCGAGCTGGATCGGCTCATCCAGGGGCAGCCGCCGGGAACCGACCCGGCAGTCTTGGAGAAATATCGCGCTGCGCGTCGCCTCAGCGAAAGCATGATCGCCCGCCGGGAATTTACTCCGGTCTGAGGGAAACTCGATGCCCGGCGACAGACCAGGAGGAAAACGGATGCCAACCAACGGCCGTGACACCGCCGCCATGGCGCGGAACTGGAATGCCGCGCCGCGCTGGAAGGGAATCGCGCGCCCTTACACAGCGGACGATGTGGTTCGCCTGCGGGGCTCGGTTCAGATTGAGCACACCCTGGCCCGGCTCGGCGCGCAAAGATTCTGGGACCTGCTGCACACCGAGCCCTATGTGCCGGCCTTGGGGGCGCTGACCGGCAATCAAGCCATCCAACAGGTGCAAGCCGGACTCCCGGCCATCTACGTGAGCGGCTGGCAGGTGGCCGGCGATGCCAACGATGCGGGACAGATGTACCCCGACCAGAGCCTCTATCCGGTCGACAGCGTGCCCAATCTTGTCCGCCGCATCAACAACGCTCTCCTACGCGCCGATCAGATTCACCATGCCGACGGCCGGAATGACCTTCATTGGTTTGCCCCGCTGGTGGCCGATGCCGAGGCGGGCTTCGGGGGTTCTTTGAACACTTTTGAGCTGATGAAAGCCATGATCGAAGCCGGCGCCGCCGCGGTGCATTTTGAAGACCAGCTCTCGTCTCTCAAGAAGTGCGGCCACATGGGAGGCAAAGTTGTGGTTCCCACCAGGGAGTTTGTGCAGAAGCTGGTGGCCGCCCGCTTGGCGGCGGATGTGCTCGGCATTCCCACGCTGATCATTGCCCGCACCGACGCCAATAGCGCCGGCTTGATTCGAAGCGAGGTGGATCCTAGGGACCATCGCTTCCTGAGCGGGGAAAGAACCCTCGAGGGCTACTTCCGGTTCAAGGGCGGGCTGGAAGCCGCGATTGCCCGGGGCCTCGCCTATGCGCCCTATGCTGATCTGCTCTGGTGCGAAACCTCGCAGCCGAACCTGGACGAAGCGCGGCGGTTTGCCCGGGCCATCCACGCTCGCTTTCCCGGAAAACTCCTGGCCTACAACTGCTCTCCCTCCTTCAATTGGAAGAAGAGGCTGGATGATGCGACCATCGCAAACTTCCAGGCGGAGCTCGGAGCGATGGGCTACAAGTTCCAATTCGTCACCCTGGCGGGATTCCATTCCTTGAACCTGGGCATGTTCGAGCTCGCCCGCGCCTACCGAGAAACAGGAATGACCGCCTACACCCGCTTGCAAGAGACCGAATTCGAGCGGCAAAAGCAGGCGGGCTACAGCGCCGTCGCCCACCAGAAGTTTGTCGGCACGGGCTACTTTGATGCCGTGGCGCAGACGATTGCCGGCGGGACTTCCTCCACAACCGCGCTGGCCGGCTCCACCGAGGAGCAGCAATTCACCCCCACACCACCCCGCCGCCGAAACCGCCCCGCTCAATCCTGGGCTGCTGACCGGAGTCTCGATTGACACCCGACACCCCCCATCACTAAACTCGCTGGTCTCCTCATTTCTCCGAAAAATTGAGACCGCGAATCAAGCAGTGATTCACGGGCTCCGCGGAGCCCGCCGAGCGGGGAAGCGAGACAACGCCTCGTGGAACGCCTCTGGCTAGTTGTCTTGATCGGGCTGCTGGGCTACCTCATCTATCTGATTTTCTCTCCCTTTCTGGTGCCGCTGGCTTGGGCCATCGTCCTCACCATTC
>JBHHYS010000070.1:0-11920 GCA_046757645.1 Terriglobia bacterium
GCTCCCGGCTTGCATCCGCGGCGGTTTCGAGCGAATCTAGGCCGCCGTGGACGAGGCCATCCAGTTCCTGTTGCAGCACGGCTACTTGGTGCTGTTCGTTTTCGTGTTGGCCGAGCAGATGGGCCTGCCGCTGCCCGCCATTCCGGCTCTGCTGGCGATGGGCGCGCTGGCCGGCGCCGGCCAACTCTCCTACCCGCTGGCGTTGCTCACGGCCGTGGCGGCTTCGCTGCTGAGCGACCTCACCTGGTATCAGCTTGGCCGCCACCGCGGCCACTCCGTGCTGAACCTGCTCTGCCGGATTTCGCTCGAACCCGACTCCTGTGTCCGCCGCACCCAAAGCGTCATTGCCCGCCACGGCGCCCCCACCCTGCTCTTCGCCAAGTTCGTCCCCGGACTGAACACCGTGGCGCCGCCGCTGGCGGGGATGATTGGCATGCGGTTGACCCGCTTTGCGCTCTGGGACGCCGGAGGTGCGTTTTTCTGGGCGGGCGGGTTCAGCGGCCTGGGCTACCTCTTCCGCGAGCAGCTCGAGCGCCTGGCCGTTTACGCCACGCACCTGGGCACCGGCTTGGGTCTCGGGCTGGGGGCGGCGCTGGCCGCCTACCTCGGCTGGAAGTATCTCCAGCGGCAGCGTTTCCTCCGCCAGCTCTGGATCGCCCGCATCACCCCGGAGGAGCTCAAGCGAAAGCTGGAGGCGGGCGAGGATGTTGTGGTTGTGGACCTCCGCCATTCGCTCGAATTCGATGCCGACAACGCCAAAATCCCCGGCGCCCTCCACCTGCTCCCCGAAGAACTCGACCCCCGCCATCAGGAGATTCCCCGCGACCGCGAGGTGGTGCTCTATTGCACTTGACCCAACGAGGCCACCAGCGCCCGGGTGGCGCTGCTCCTCCGCCGCCACGGCATTGCCCGCGTCCGCCCCCTCGCCGGTGGCCTGGCCGCTTGGCGCGCCCGCGGCTTTCCCCTCGAACCCCCCACGCCGCCCCTGGCGGAGGTCGTGCCCGGGTGAAAAACTTTTACCGGCCGGGGACGATGAGCCGCGGCTCCCGCCCGGCGGTGGCTTCGGCGGGCAACTTAGTTACACAATCCCCTGATCCTACCGTGGCCGATTTTGCCCGAGTATGGTATATTCCCGGAAAAGCTCCATGTCTAGCAAAGGTATAACTCGCTATCTCGATTCGATTGTCGAGGGCGATTGCCGCGAGATTTTGCCGCAACTGCCTTCCGACTCTATCGGCCTCATAATGACGTCACCACCGTACGCAGACAACCGCCGCGGATCGTATGTCGGCACGAGGCCAGCCAACTACGTAGAATGGTTTTTGCCAATTGGTCAGGAGTTAAAGCGTGTCCTAAAGCCAAGCGGCTCTTTTATCCTTAACATAAAGGAAAGGGTGGTTTCAGGAGAGAGACACCCCTACGTACTGAACCTTATCCTCCATCTCCGAGAACAAGGATGGCTCTGGATTGAGGAGTACATCTGGCATAAGAAAAACTGCTATCCCGGCCGCTGGCCCAATCGCTTTCGTGATGCTTGGGAAAGGTGCCTCCATTTTACCCGCAACAGGAAGTTCAACATGTATCAGGATGCCGTGATGGTTCCGATGGGGGATTGGCGTCACAGCCGGCTGCGCCGTCTCAGCGCGACCGACAAACGACGTGACAACTCGCGAGTAAGGAGTGGGTTTGGGAAGAAAGTTGCCAATTGGGTCGGGCGGGACAAAGCTTACCCTACGAATGTCCTCCACATGGCTACGGAATGCAGCAATCGCCGTCACGCAGCCACATTCCCACCCGAACTACCTGCTTGGTTCATTGGTCTCTTCACGAAGCCAGGTGAAATCGTTCTAGACCCCTTTTTGGGGTCAGGTTCCACGGCAGTTGCGTGTCAGCAATTTGGTCGGCACTTCATCGGTATCGAGATCAACCCAGGGTTCTGTAAGGTGGCTCGCAACCGTCTCTGGGGCGTAAAGGAGAAAGCACTTTGGGATTTGCTCCCCCGCGATGCTGATGGACACAAAGAAGCTAGAGAAACTAGTCAAGCGCAGCCTCGATAGCTTCTACGCCCGTCGTCTCGACGGCTTAGAAAGTCTCCCCCTAAAGAAGATTCTTCGGCGCAAGAATCCTTATCTTTTCCGAGCTACAGGCTTGCAGAAAGCCTCTGAGGTGATCGAAAGCTTACTCGCTGCCTACATGTCAGCATCTGATGAGGGAATTTTTGGCGATGCGTTTTTCGAACCCATTGCCCAGATGGCAAGCGGTGGAACTGTCTCGCCGAGCGAAGGCGTCGACGTTGCTATTGAAACGAGAAAGCGCTATTTGGCCGTGGCCGTCAAGTCCGGCCCGAACATATTCAATGCCAGCCAGAAGAAGCGACAGCACGAGGAATTTGTCGCTCTGCGCAATAGACTCATGAAGCTGCACAAGCCGTTCGATGCCCTGCTCGGCCATGGGTACGGTAGGAAACGATCACAGCCAACGAAGACCAAGATCTACCGCGAGCGCTCAGGACAGGAGTTTTGGGAAGAACTTACCGGAGACCCGGATTTCTATCTAAAGCTCGTTCGCGTCATGAAGAATCATCCTGCTAAACACCGCCCTGTGTACCAAAGAGCGTGGAGCAACGCAGTGAATCGATTCACTCGAGAGTTTTTGCAGGATTTTTGTCGACCTAGTGGGGAAATTGAGTGGGAGAAACTCGTCGCCTTCAATAGCGGCAAGCGTTCCGAGGAGCGGAGAGAGTCTTCTAGGCACCGGGGACGATGAGCCGCGGCTCCCGCCCGGCGGTGGCTTCGGCGGGCAACTGCGCGCGCAAGAACCCCAGGTAGCGGCGAGAAAGCGGCCGCCCGTTCGCCTCCAGTTGACCCAGTCGCCGCAAGAAGACCACCGCGCGCAGCACCTCGCCCGGGCGCACGCTCATACCCGTGCGTTTCTGCTGCTCCTCCGCGTAGTGGTTCAAGTAGCTCTGCGCGGCCGCGTAGACGACGCGGGCCGCCGCGCTCTCCGGGGGCTTCTCGTAATAGAGGCCCGACTCGAGCGTCTGATAGCTCTGCGCCAGGGCATCGAGCGCGGCCAGCACGTCGGGGTCGCGCACTTCGCTGTGCTCGCCGGCGAAGCGCACAATCAGCAGGCTCAGCCCGGCGATTAACTCCTGCTTCTCCTGCAGAAAATCCGCGTCAATCTCCACGGTGGCAAAGGCCAGCTCGCTGCGGGCGGGGCGCGCTCGCCCGACCCCGCGCCTCTCCACCGGGCGCTGGGTTTGGTAGCGGTGGGCGGCGATCAGGTAGGGGCAGTCGCCCGGGCAGTCGATCCTCACCTCGCGCTCCGCGCCGCAGCACGGCGCGCAGATCCTCTCCGGCTTGCCCGCCCAAGGGCTCCGGGGCAGGCCCGGGCAGGACCGCTTGGCGGTGCGACGCTCGCAGATGGGACACTTTGTGGGCATCGCTGATTCTGCGCTCAGGGAATCTTCTCGCGCAAGGCCTCTGTCATTCTGAGCGCCGCGAAAAATCTCTCTTGAGATGCCCTTCGACAGAGCTCAGGGCACCCCGAGCGAAAGTCGAGGGGTGCTTCACTTCGTTCAGCATGACAACCGAGCGCGAAGAGGCTTCGCGCCGTATGAGGGAATTCGCTGGAGTAGGCTTTACCCGGGGGAAGCGGGTGGGGCATGCTCGCGGCGGCGGCCGAACAACTCACGAACCGCCTTCGGCTTCCAGTGTGGCCCGCAGCCGCCGGTAGTAGTCTGCCTGGAAGCGTTCCAAGTCTTGCTTCACCAGGTTCAGCCCGAAGACGCACAGCTCGAAGCTCTCCGACAACTGCCGGAACAGCGGCGCCTCCCCCCGGTACTCGAATTGGTTAAACGAGGAAACGATGGCGTAGGACTCCTTGCCGGCCTGGACGTAGTCGAGCAGCGCATCCAGGCGGGGAAAGGCTCGGCGGCGGCGCCGCACCGCGACGCTCTCGGGGAACATCCCGGTCATGAAGAGCGTGTAGTCCCCGATCTGCTTCCGCACCGCGCGTTCGCGGTCGAAGGAGCCCTCCGGGCCGAGCGGGTCTGACTCCAGCAGCATCTCGCCCAGGTCGTCCAGCGGCTGCCCGCGCAGGCTGCGAATCCGGTAGAGGCTGTCCACGTGGGTGAAGTCGGTGAGCAGCGCGGATACATAGCTGGCCACCCGGGGATCCTGCACGCGCACGTCGTCGAAGAAGTGCCGCTCCACCAGCTCGGCGAAGAGCCGCCGCAAAGGATGGCTGCGCGCGATTCGCATCCGCCTACCTCCCTATGGTAATTCGATGCGGAGACGCCTTCAAGGGCGGCCCACCCCGCGGAAATCGAGCTTTCTCAAAATCCGCCGGTTCCAGGAGGGCCTCAGCCGGAGCTGCCGGCGCGGCTAACGCTTGGCGCCTTCCGGCGTCCAATTGCTGAGAGGTCCGAGGGCGCGCCCAGCCGCACGCTTCATCGACGATCCGCGCGTCGTGCACTTCTCCGACCCGGAGGCCGCCCGGGGCAAGCTCTACGGACAAATCCTCGAGTTGCCGGGTGCAGCCACTGCCTGGGATGCCTATTCAGTCTTTGATGCCGAGGTGCGCTGGGCGCAAAACCCGGCGTCGCCCACCCGTTGGATGCACCCACTGGGTGCCGGCCCGCCGGACCTTCACCTCGACGCCAAGACGCTGGCTGGTGGGGTCGAAAATCTCCTGGGGATCACCTCCGATATGCTCCTTTTTCCCTGGCGACGCCGCCCGGCCATCGCCTATAATGGGTGATGGCGTAGGGGAGAAAAGGGCGCAGCGAACCTGAGCGGGGCAGCATCTCATAAAGGTGAGAAGCGCGGCCCGCGCAGCCCAGTTCTGACCCAGGTCGAGCTCTGGTGATTCCCGACTATGGCTGACATCGGTCCTCTGGTAGCCTTCCTGGCCGGCTTCCTGTCGTTCCTCTCCCCTTGCGTGTTGCCGCTGGTGCCCGGCTACATCTCCTTGATGTCCGGCGTCAGTGTGGAACGACTGAAGCAAGGCGAGCCCGGCGCCGCCCGGGCGGTGGCAGCCAACGCGGTCATCTTCATCTTGGGTTTTTCGGTGGTGTTCATCGCCATGGGAGCCTCGGCGAGCGCCGTGGGGGCCTTCCTGAATGAGTACAAGTCGATCCTCTACAAAATCGCCGGGGTGATTATCATTCTCTTCGGCTTCTTCCTTCTGGGGGTGCTCAAGATCCCGGCGCTCTATCGGGAGAAGCGCTACCACGGCGGGCTGGTCGCCGGCAAGCCGGGAACCTTCTTGCTGGGCTTGGCCTTCGCCTTCGGCTGGACCCCCTGCATCGGGCCCATCCTGGGCGCGTTGCTGTTGCTGGCGGCCACCAAAGAAACCGTCGCCGAAGGCGTGCTTCTCCTCGCCATCTACTCGCTCGGCCTGGGCATTCCCTTCCTGCTCACCGCCCTGGGCATCAACAAGTTCCTCGCCTTCTACCAGGGCTTTCGTCGCCACCTGCAATGGGTGGAACGCTTTGCCGGCGTGCTCTTGATTGCCGTCGGCCTCCTGGTGGCCACCAACCAGTTGACCTGGCTGGCAAGCTACTTCGCCTTCTTCAACCGCTTCAGCCTGGAGCTGCCCCTGGCGGCTTCGATCGATTCCCCGGCGAGCTCCGAGCCCCGGGTGGACCGCCGCTTGGCGCCCGATGTCGCCTTGACCCGCGCCGACGGCTCCACGCTGCGCCTGAGTGAGCTGCGCGGAAAAGTCGTGGTGGTGAACTTCTGGGCGTCGTGGTGCCTGCCCTGTCGGCTGGAAATTCCTTTCTTTAACCAGACCTACCAGGAGTATGGCCCCCAGGGGGTGGAATTCGTGGGCATCTCGGTGGACGACGGCGGCTGGAAGGACATTGACAATTTCCGCCAGGAAACCCCCATCGAATATCTGGTCGTGCTCGACCCCGACAAGAAGGCGGCCGACGCCTTCGGGGGACTGCCCGGACTCCCGGTAACCTTTTTCATTGACCGCCAGGGCCGCATTGCCTACAAACACGTGGGCATCACCGATATCGACCTCCTGCGCGCGAATATCGAGGCTCTGTTATGAAGCGCTTTCCGCTGCTCATCGTTGTGCTCGGCGCCAGCCTGGCGCTCAGCCTGCTGAGTCGCGCGCAACTGCCCAAGGCGGAAAGCGTCGTCCAGGTGCGCCTGGAACCCGCGCAGGTGAAAATTCAGCCCGGTGGCACCGCCGCCTTTACCCTGGTGGCCACCGTCCGCGAGGGCTTTCACATCAACTCCCACCAGCCCTCCCTCGACTACCTCATCCCCACTCGGGTCGAGCTGCGCGAATCCCCCGGGTTTGTTCTCGAGAAGGTGGACTATCCGGCCGGAGAGCTGAAGGCGTTCAGCTTCGCCCCGGACGTAAAACTTTCCGTCTACGATGGCACGGTCAAGCTTCCCCTGCGGCTGCGCGCCCAATCCGGCGTCCCCGCGGGCACCCACACCCTGCGGCTGGCCTTTTACTTTCAAGCTTGCAACGACCGGCTCTGCCTCCGCCCCGCTCACCGCGAAGTCAGGCTCAGCGTCCGGGTGCAATAAGCCCGGGTCAGGAACCTGGATGGCCAGACGCCCCCACCAATCAAAAACCTCCCGCCAGCCGGGGTACCGGCGCGTCCCCCGGGCTTTCCTGTGGGGGATGGCCTTGACGCTCGCTCTGGCCGCCACCGGCGGCTATCAGGGCTACGCCGGCGCGGTGCTGGCGGGTTCTGAGCCGCGCCCCGCCAACAAGCCCAATCGACTGCTCAACCAGGCCAGCCCCTATCTGCGCGGCGCGGCCTACCAGCCGGTGGACTGGTATCCCTTCGGTCCGGAACCCTTCGCGCGCGCCCAGAAGCTCGACCGCCCCATCTTGCTTGACATCGGCGCCGTCTGGTGCCACTGGTGCCACGTAATGGATCGGGAGAGCTACGAAAACCCGGAAATCGCCCGCTTGATCAACCAGATGTTCGTCGCCGTCAAAGTGGACCGCGACGCCCGCCCCGACATTGACGCCCGCTACCAGCGCGCTGTGCAGGCCCTCACCGGCCAGGGCGGCTGGCCCCTGACGGCTTTCCTCACCCCCGCGGGCAAACTCTTCTTCGGCGGCACCTACTTTCCCGCGGAGACCCGCCAAGGCCGGCCGGGTCTGAAACAGCTGTTGCCCCGCGTGTTTGAGGCCTACCGAACCCAAAAGGACCGGGTGCTGGCGGTGGCGGATCAAATCAGCCAGCGCTTGCAGGCTGCTGACACCGCGTTCGCCCAACCGGGCGAAGTGACTCCTGAGTTGCGGGGGAAGCTGGTGGCCGCCCTCCGAGAGAACTTTGACCCTGAGTACGGCGGCCCGAAGCGCGCCCCCAAATTCCCTCACGGCGCCGTCATCCAACTGGCGCTTGAGCGCCACTTTGTCACCGGGGACGACCGGCTGCGGGAGGTGGCCGAGAAAACCCTCGACGGCATGGCCCGGGGCGGCCTGCGCGACTTCCTCCACGGCGGCTTCTACCGCTACTCCACCGACCGCTTCTGGCACGTTCCTCACTTTGAAAAGATGGCCTACGTCCAGGCCGAACTCCTCGCCGCCTTCGCCCAGGGCTACCGGGCCACTGGAAAGCCCCTCTATCGAGAAGCCGCCCAGGAAATTATCGGCTACCTCACCCGGACACTGTCCGACCAGGCGCGCGGGGGTTTTTTTGCCTCGCAAGATGCCGACGTCAGCCTCGATGACGATGGCTCCTACTACACCTGGACTGTGAAAGAGATCGAAGACCTCTTGGCCGCGGAGGAAGCCCGCGCCTTCGCAGCGCGCTTTGGGGTGACGGCTGCCCCGCAGCGCCACCCCCCTTCGACCCCGGAGCGCAATGTGCTCTACCCCGCCCAATCAATCCAGCAGCTCAGCGGGGACCTAGGGGTGACGCCCGCGCAGGCGAAGGCGCTGCTCGACCGCGCCCAGGGAAAACTGCGCGCTGCCCGCCACCGGCAAGAGGCCCCCTTCGTGGACCCGACCAAATTCATCGATTGGAACGCCCTGGTGCTCTCCGCCTACCGACAGGCCTACGAAGCCTTCGGCGACGAAAGCGTGAAAGAGTTTGCCCTGCGCACCACGGACTTTCTCCTGGCGAAGGCTTATCGCCCCGGCCAGGGGATGGTCCACACGCTTTTCGAGGGCCGCCCCCGCACGCCCGGCTTGCTGAAAGACCAGGCCTATATGACTCTGGCTCTGTTGGATATGTTTGAGATCAGTGGGCGAGAGCGGTATCTCGACGCCGCCCGCGATCTGATGAACTACACGCTGGAGAACTTCTGGGACGCGGGGCAGGGCGGCTTTTTCGATGTGGCCCACGGCGAAGAATTCCTCGAAATCCTCCGCCAGCCCCGGAAAGAAATTCAGGATGCGCCCCTCCCCGGCGCGAACCCCGTGGCCGCGCTGGCATTGGACCGGCTTTTCTATCTGACCGGGGAGGAGCGATTCCGCAAGAAGGCGCAGGCAACCCTGGCTGCCTTCGCCGGGTCGGCGCCCCGGCTGGGAAGCTTTGCCGCCAGCTATGCCCGGGCGGCGAACTATCACCTGTCGCCTCCGCTGCGGGTGATCGTGGTGGGAGAAAAGCGGGATGCGCGCACGCAAGCGCTCTGGCGCGCGGGGCTCGAAACCTACCGCCCGCTGAAGATGGTGCTCCTCTATGATCTGGCTGAAAAGAATCCGCCGCCGGTGCCCCCGGAGTTGCGCAAGCAGGTAGAATCGTTGAGCCGGGCGGAGGGCCCGCAGACGCTCGTGTGCGCCGGGGCGCGCTGCGCCCCGCCCACCACGGATCAAGCCCGGTTAAGGGAATTGATCCGCGGCTTCGGGCTTGCCAGCGTGCAAGCGGCCCGCCGAATTGAGTGAGGCAAACCTGACCGGGGAGGGAGAGCCATGCGGGCCACTCTCCGCCCTGGATGTGTATATGGGGCTAACCGATCAAGGCCTGACATCCGCCCGGCTGGTCATTCACCAGCTTGACGGCGAAAATCACCAGAAAGCCGCGCAGACCCGCTGACCCCATGACCATTACCATCCAAGCGGACCCGCAAGCGGAAGGCAACTTCCGCGTCACCGTGCGCGAGGGCGGCACCCACTCCTCCCACCTGGTCACCCTCAAACCGGACTACTACCAGAAGCTGACCGGCGGAACAGTGTCGCCCGAAGAGCTGGTGCGGCGCTCATTTGAGTTTTTGCTGGCGCGGGAGCCCAAAGAGTCCATCCTGGGCGCGTTTGACCTGCCGGTTATCGCCCGCTACTTCCCCGAATACGAGCGCGAGATCAAAAAGCGCCTCGGCCGCTAGCCCAGCGCGCGCCTCAAAATCTTGAGTAGTGCAGGGCCGCGGACAGCCCTAAAATAGAGTTGAAGCCCGCGGTGGAGAAGAGAATGGTCATCCCCAAAGCCCGGGAGATGCCGGCAATGGTGCCGCCTTTCACCGTGCGCGCCCGCCTCACCGGGGAAGAATACAAGGTGCGCTTCTCCCACCTCTGGGCGGCGATTGCCACTCGCCACAGCGACACCATTGACTGCAAGTTTCTGGTCAACGGCCGCGGGATCATCGTTGCCCTGGCCCACCCGGCCTTCGAGGAGTTTCGCCAGCGCGCCGGCCGCTCCCTCAGCGACGACGAAGCCGCCCAATTGGCCGCTGCCTACCTGCGCGAATCCCTGGAAGCCGACCGCGACACCCACCTCCCCATCCTGTCTGTTCCCCGCCAGGAAGTTCTCCGCTGGGCCGAACAGCTCGGCCTGCTTCCCTAGGGCCGTTCCCACCGACCCGGGCGGGGGGAATCTCCAAGAAAGTCGGAAAGAACCAGCCAGGGACGGAAACGAAAATTTTTTTCCGCGCGGCTCAATCAGCGGGAACGGTCCTCGCCGGCGGCGGCTTTCATCATCTACGCGTCGGAGAGGTCTTCGTCGAATTCGGACGCGGCGGGTGTGGAGGGTTCGAGCTCGGCGGTGTCGAACACCTCCCCGCAATCCAGGCATTCAACATAGGTGGTGGCGTCGTCCTGGGCAATCAAGCGCGTGCGGCGATGAGTACACCTTTCGGCCATGCAGGCTGGCTCCTCCACCCCCTGCGATTATAACCACCCACCCGCTAGTGGTAGTGCGCCAGGGCAGGATGGTGCAGGCCGTGGCGGCGGATCAAGTAGGCAACCACGAAAAAGCAGAGCGCCCCGACTACTTGCGCCCCCCAGGCTACGTGCATCCCGGTGAGCAGATTATGGCGATCCGCGACCCGGCCGATTATCGGAAAGGCCCAGGTGGTGGCAAAGAAATTGACGAAAAAGTAATACACCCCGATGGCGGTGGCGTGGGCGCGTGCCGGGGTGAGGTCGTGGATGGTGGCGGTCAGCGGCCCGTGGTACCAGGTGGCGAAAAAGCCGCCCACGAAGAAGAGGATGAGGAAAACCCCTTTGCTCGGAGTATGGAACGCCCAAAACAAGAACGGCGCCGACACCAAGAAGCCGATGCCGATAACCGCTACCCGGCCCCAGGGAAACCGCTGCGCCAGCCGGTCGGCCAGGGCGGCCCCGGCCAGCACCCCTAGGATGCCCGCCACCACCAGCGTACCCCCCAGGATCAGGCCGGCATCCCGCAGCCGGAAGGCCTTGTACTCGTGGACGAACTTCGTGCCCCAGAAGATGTAGGAGTAGGCCGCGAAGGTGATGAACCAGCCGCCGACCAGTACCATCACATAGGCAGGCACGCGCAAGAGCTGACGGATGGGAATGAACTTTTCCCGGCGTTCTACCGGCGGCTCGGGCAAGCGCAGGATGCTCAGCGCCAGCAGCAGGCCCGGAACAGCGACGATAAAGAACGCCGGACGCCAACCCACCCACTCCCCCAGAATGCTGCCCAGAGCGAGTCCGGCGGCGCCCCCGATGAACATCCCGAGGTCAAAGACGCCCTGGACCCGGGCGCGGATCTGCCGGGAAAAACTGCCGGTGATGGTGGCTGTGGCGGCCGGAGCATAAGCCGCTTCGCCCACCCCCACCAGCGCCCGCACGGTGAGCAGCGAGCGGAAGGAAGCGGCCAGCCCGCTCAGGAAAGTCGCCGCGCTCCAGACGATGACCCCGTAGCCGATGATTTTTTTGCGCGAGCTGCGGTCAGCCAGCACCGCGAGCGGCAGGGTGAAGAGAGAATGCACGAAGCTGAAAACTGTTCCCAGCCACGCCACTTGAAGGTGGGTGAGACCAAAATCCGCTTGGATGAGAGGCACAAGAGCAAAAATGATCTGGCGGTCAATGTAGTTGACAAAATTGATCAGCGTCAGGATCGCCAGGACGAGGATCTGGGTGTGGGTGAAGCGCGGAATTGCCATCGCCCTCCCTTCAGATTCCGGCCGTGGCACTATCCCTATTTCGACGACTCCGCAGAGTGCCGATCAAACTAGGTAGAGTCGAATTTGCACAGATTCAGCACGGCCCGCATCTGCAATAACGCCCGGAGGAGAGTAGCTAAATCCTGGGAAAGGTCGCCCCCGGCTGAGGGTAGCACGCTGATGACCTTTTTGCGAGCGGAGCGGCCGGCCAGCAGGCCCAGCGGCAGCCTCCCCCGCGAGTGGAGGCTGCGCACGACCGTCCCCCGCAAACCGAGCCGGGCGGCGCTCAATTCAAAATCGGCCTTGATTAGCCAGAACAGGGGAAAGATAATCTGACCGCCGATGTAGTTGACGACGTTGTCCCGCGTCAGGACCACCAGAACCTGCGTCTGGGAGGAGTTGAAGCGCGCCACCATCGTCAAAACCGGCTGCCGGGCGGCGCCCGAATGGCTCGCCCCGCCAGAAAGCTTGAGAAACTCTCGTGGAACGCATCTGGCTGGTTGTCTTGATCGGGCTGCTGGGCTATCTCCTCTACCTGATTTTCTCTCCCTTTCTGGTGCCGCTGGCTTGGGCCATCGTCCTCACCATTC
>JBHHYS010000071.1:0-11816 GCA_046757645.1 Terriglobia bacterium
GCCGCGGTTGCGGGAGCTGTGGCGGCCGTTGGGGTTGACGTCAATGTCAGAGCCGGACAGCTCAACGCTGGTGGGGAGATTGAAATTGTCCTTCTCGAAGATGAACCAACTGGCGGCCAGCTTGACGCCGTGGGTCGGCTCCCAGCGACCGCGCACGCGGATGCGGTTGATGTTGTTGGGGCTCAGACGGGTGAAGACGCCGGTGGCATTGCCGCGCTCCAGATCGAAGAAGGCGCTGAAGGTGGGCCGGACGCGGATGATGGTGCCCAGGAGGAAGCTGCGGGTATTGAGGTTGAAGTGGTTGAGTTCCAGTTCTTCGACGTCGGTAATGCTCGGGCAGGCGGGGGAGGGGGAGATGGCGCCCACGAGAGCGCACTCAAACTCGAACTCGTTAAAGTCTACGTCGCGGTGGTGGTAGATGAAGCCGGCGCGGGCGGTGAGCCAGCGGGTGAAGTCGAAGCGGCCCTCGAAACGGTTCTGGAAGCCCTGCAACTCGAGTTGCCGCTGCTGCAGTGACCGGTCTTCGTCGCTGCTGCCGAGCAGCGGAAAGAAGGTAAAGTCGGCGAAGGTGCCCGCCCCGCCGATGTTGTACTGGTCGAAGCGGAAGTCGTTGGAGAGGGTGAGGCGGGAGAAGGGGCGCCAGGTGGCGGTAGCGTCGGCGACCGTATAGGGCCGGTTGGCATCCAGGGTGCTGGTGATCACCTCGCGCGCATCCGCTCCCAGGAAGGTTCGCCCCAGAGAATTTTCGAAGCGAGAGGCGTCAATGTCGGTATGGGAGTAGGCGATGTGGGCGGCGACGTCCACAGTGCGGTGCGGGCGGCCGGTGACGGTGAAGCGGGTGAAGGGGATTTTGGCGCGGATGGGCTGCCGGCGCTGCAAGTCAGTCAGAAAGGTGGCATCGCTAGTGTCGTTGCCGGGGTTGAAGCCTCCGGGGAGGAAGAGGGAGCGGTCGTTGCGGAAGAAGCGGTAGCTCTGCTCGAAGAAGAAGTTCCACCGCCGGAGGTTCAACTGCACGCCAGCGCGGTACTCGTCGTAGGTTTGGCGGAGAGGCTCGAAGAGCAAGAACTCGTCGCGGGAGAAGTCCTGGGTGGTGAGGGCCAGCCCAAAGCTGGAGTTGCGGGTGTAGCCCAGGCGGACGCGCAGGGGGCGATCGGGGAAGAGGGTCAAGTCAAAGGTTTGCCAGCGGCGCTGCTGGTCGTTGCGGTGCTGGTCGCGGGCGAAGCCGGGAAAGACCCAGAAGTAGTCGTTGCGGCGGTAGGTGGCGCGAAAGTCGAACCACTTGTCCTTGCTGACGCCGTAGCGCAGCCAGTTGCTGGGGTCGCCGCCCCAACCGGCACCCTGGATGTGGAAGTTGGAAAAGAAGGCGCCGTCCTTGCCCTTGCCGCTGAAGTTGAAGTTGAACAGGCGCAGACCGTCATTCAAGTAGTTCAGCTGGGAGCGGTAGACGTCCAGGTTGCCGTGGATGGCGGTGGCCTGGGCGCCGGCCTCCAGGCTGAGCGAGAAGTCGTACGGGCCCCAGGGCCGCGGGGGCTGTTCTTCCGGCGGCGGCGGCGCCGGCATGAACTCCACGTCGGAGCGTTTCTGGGTTTGCTGGGCGGTCGCTGGCTGGCCGAGCAATCCCCCCAGCAGGGTAGTCAGCGCAAACATAACCAGTAGGGTTCGAGTTCGCATAGTCTCCTCACTCGAAGAAGACGGGGCTGAGGTTGGAGCCGTGGATATTGACGTGGCAAGTGGTGCAGTTCTGCCAGGCGGCCTGCCGCAGGTCGTGGAAGAAGGGGGTGGAGTCGCCGAAGGCATTCGGGCTGCCGGAGTGGCACTCGAGACAGAGGAAGCGGACCTCGGAGCGCTTCAGGAGGCGGGGGTTGACCGAGCCGTGGACGTCGTGGCAGATGGCGCAGCCCTCGACCTTCACCGGGGGATGCTCGAAGACGAAGGGGCCCTGCTTGTCGGCGTGGCACTCATAGCAGGCAAAGTCGCCGCCGGTGGAGGTACGCAACTGGCGCCGCTCGAAGCCCCCGTGTTGCTGGTGGCAGTCGGTGCAGCTCAGCAGGCCTTCGTTGACCTTGTGGTGGAAGGGCTTGTTGAACTGGACCCGCACCTCGCCGTGGCAGTTGTAGCAAAGCGCCGGGCTGCGCGCCTTGAGCAGGGGCGAGTGGACGCCGGGACTGTGGATGGAGTGGCAGTCGGTGCAGGCCACCGTGTTCAAGCCATGCTCGTTGCGGAGAAAGTTGGCCTGGCCTTCCTGCTCCAGGTGACAGTCCAGGCAGCGGTCGCTGATCTGCTGCGGCGAAACCTTTTTGAAGTTGAACAGCCGGTCGGGGTCGCCCCCGGCATCGATGTGCGCCCGGCCGGGCCCGTGGCAGGTTTCACAGCCGCGCTCACTCCAGGGGAGCGATTCGTCCTTCCAGGTCTTGTAGTGGGGATTTTTGGCAAAGGCCTGCTCGATGTCGTGGCAAACCAAGCAGTCCGCCCCGCCCACGTACTCACTCTCCTGGGCGGGCGGCACCGCCAACGACAGTGTGTTGTCTCGTTTCTTTGCAGCCGCTTCCGCGGGCGACAGTTTGTCGCCCGGCCCCGCCGTAGCAATCACAGCAGCGCCGAAGGCGAATAAGAGCAGGAAAAGGGACAAGAGTGCGACATTCCGACCCTCTCGCCAGTTGGCCATGCTGTATCACCTCTCGGTTTACTGCGAGGATAGCAGTTTGCGTGCCAGCCAAAGCTGAAAGATTGCGATGAGAGATTTTCCTCTTTTGGTCATCCCCTCGGTGGTCTCAGTTCACGAATCCTCCCCTTGATGCCTGTAACCCGCGGGGTATTTGGCACCGAGAAAAGGAATTAGGAGTGGAGGTTGCCGGAATGGGATTCAACCCGTCGTCAGGTGAGCTCGGAGGCAACAAACCGGCTACGCGGTTCGCGCCCGTCCGGGTGGGTGAATTCTTGAAGAAGGCGGGGAGGTGTTCCCCAAGGGGGCCCTCGAGAATCTCTTTGCCGGGCAGCGTCGCTCCGATTACGGGGCTTTTTCCTTGGCGGCGCGATACCACGGCAGGCCGTAGGCTTCAGCAAAAACTGTGCGGGCCAGGGAGGTGCGGGGAAGAAAGGCCCGGTGGGCGCAGTAGCCCAGCCCCAGCACCGCAACCACCAAGAGGGAGTCGGGGATGTGGAAGTCGCGGGCGATGCCGGCGGCATCGAACTCGCCCGTCCACCAACTGGCGAGGCCGCACGCGAGCGCCACCAAGCGCACCTGCTGAAGCGCGGCGTGAGTCTGGGCGATGGCCAAGAGGCGAGCCGTCTCTTCGTTGCTCCACTGCTGGCGAATGCGGTGGAGGTGGCCGGCCTCGCTGCCTGGGGCCAGGCTGCTGCTGCTGACCATCTCGGAGAGGCGGGCCGGGGCCCGCTTCCAGGCGCGGAGGTCACCCAAGGCGATCAGCAGCACCGGGGCGGTGGCTGCCGGCCCCGGGTCGAAGCAATTCCGCAGCAGCTTCTGGCGGCTGGCCGGGGAGGTGATTACCACAAACTGCCAGGGCTGCAAGTTCCAGGGCAAGGCGGCGTAGCAGCCGACCTCCAAGATGCGTTCGAGGATTTCGGGGGGGATTTCCCGGGTGTCGAAGTCTGTGGCACAAGTGCCGGTCTGCAACTGAGCCAGCCAACTCTCCATGGTGATCCCCTGGGCACTCATCGCCGCCACCCTCAAAGGCGAAACACCATCACCCGGAGCACCGCGCCCCAGCAGCACATTGGCGAGGCCACCGCAGCCTCATAGCCGGCTGTCCTGCCGCCACCTGCCCGGCCGGGGTGAGGCCAAGCACGGCTCAGCGGAGCGCGAACGGAGCGCTGGGGCGCGCGGCTGATAAACGCAGAAGGGTTCCTCCGCCAGATAGTCTCCGCTGGCGGCGAAGGCGCGGGCGCGACACCCCAGGCAGATTTTGCGGAACTCGCACAGCCCGCACTTACCTTTGAGGTTGTCGGGGTCGCGCAAAGCGGCGAAGACCGGCGAGCGCTCCCAGATTTCGGCGAAGCTCTGTGTGCGCAAGTCACCGGCTTTCACCGGGAGGTAGCCGCAGGGATAGACCTCGCCCTGGTGGGAGATGAAGCAAACGGCCGAACCCGCCAGGCAGCCTTTGGTGACCGCACCCATCTGCGGGTGCCGCGTCCGGGGCGGGGGGGTGGAATGGTGAGCGACGCGCGGCTTGAGGTCCGCGCCAAGGGCGCCAGGATGGGGGGCGTCCATTTTGGTTTGAGCCGCGCGTCGCTCATTGACTTCTCGCTGCTTGCGGATGCGGTAGTAGTGGGGGGCGCAGGTGGCTTTCAGCTCCAGCCGGCCCTCGCGCTCCCGGTCGTAAAACCAGTGCAAAATCTCCTCATATTCCGAGGCGGGCACCATCTGCTCGTCGGCGATGTTGACCCCGCAGCCCACCGGCACCAGCAGGAAAGTATGGAAGGCGTCCACACCCAGGCGGCGCGCCAGCTCGAGGATGGCGGGGAGTTGCTTGGCGTTGTGCCGGGTGACGGTAGTGTTGATCTGGGTGGAGAGGCCGAGCGCCTGCACCGCCCCCAGGCCGCGCAGAGCAGCGTCAAAGCTCCCGGGGATGCCCCGGAAGCTATCGTGGGTGGCGCCATCGGCCCCATCGAGACTGATGGCCACGCGGCGGATGCCGGCGGCGCGGATGCGGCGGGCGACCTCGGCGGTGATCAAGGTGCCGTTGGTGGCCAAGGCGACCAGCAGGCCGCGCCGGGTGGCGTAGGCCGCGAGGGTAAATAGGTCTTTGCGGAAGAGAGGTTCACCACCGCTCAGGACAAGGATAGGGTGGGCATAGCTGGAGACTTGCTCGATGACCTTCAGGGCGTCGGGCGTAGAGAGGTCAAAGGGCGAGACAAGCTCCTGGGCGGTGGCGCGACAATGGAGGCAACGCAAGTTGCATCCGGTTGTCAACTCCCAGAAGACCAAGCGCGGGACGAATTGGGGCGGGTTCATGGGCGAACCTCCGTCGCCGCCGTTTCTTCGGGAGTAACCTCTACTTCCGCAAAACAGTCGAAACCGGCCAAGAAGCGACCAAAAAGGGCGGGCGGTTTGAGGCTTTCGTGGTGTGTGCTGTGCCGCGTCATAACTTTAGCCGCCCTTGGCCCTTTCTCTTGCCGTTAGACAGGGCACTTCGGCTGCCAAAAATCGGGCCGCTGGACAGCTGTTTTTCTCTGAAAATAAACAGGTTAGGGAGGTCGCTCGGGCGGGCTGAGGGATGGCGGGAAAGCGGCGCGGCAGAACCCACAGGGCTGGGGGAAAAAGCCCAAAGTTCAGGGTGATTCCGGCTACCGGGTGTGGGGCCGGCGGCGCTCCAAATCGCGGAGGAGGAGCCAGAGGCCAAGCACCACGAGGGCAATCGCTATGAGCGAGAGTGCCAAGCCCTTGCGCCGAAAGGCCAGGTCGGCGAGGGCCTGCTCGCCGGCCTGGTAGGCCTGCTGGGCGAGCTGCTGGCCGCTCTGGGTGGTTTTCTCGACGCGTGCGGCGTCCAAGGCGTGGAGGTCAACCCGGGCCTTGATGAGTTTTCCCCGGGCGTTGGACTCGGTGAGGCGGGCTTCGCCCACTTCCATGCCCGCGCGCTCGGCGCGGTCGAGAATGCTGCCGGCCGCCGCCAGCGCTGAGTCGAGTTGAGTGAGGGCGGTATGGATTCGCTCCGCAGTCGTCCACGCCGGCTCGCCCTCCGTGTGGCAGGTGACGCAGAAGGCGTCCTCGCCTGTGCCCACCAGAGCGTCCCCGGTGGGCTCGATGCGGTGGTTGCCATGGCAAGTCAGGCAGGAGGCCAGCCCCAGCTCCGCCCAGGGTTGCTTGTGCGGGCTCTGGTCAAAGAGTCGCTCTTGAAAGACGTGGCAGGTACCGCAAACCCGCTCCACCGAGGCCACCCCGGGCGGGGCGGCGCCGTGGTTGCCGTGGCAGGTGGCGCAGGTCGGGGCGGAGAGGTCGCCGTCCTCCAATGTCTGGTAGTGGACGCTCACTTTGTAGCCGGCGAACTGATCGGTGGGAATCCCGTACGGCTTCATCCGTTCGGGGTCGGCGTGGCAGCTCGCACAGGTCTCAGGCAGCCGGAGCGGGTAGATGCGGGAAAGGGGGCTGGAGGCGGGGCGAATGTCGTGCACGCCGTGGCAATCGGTGCAGACGGCCACGCGGGTGTCGCCCCGGCGCAGCTGCCGGCCGTGGACGCTGGTTCGGTACTGCGCCAACTGGTCGGTGCGCAGGGAAGGATTGTAGGTGCGCATAAAGGCGGCATCCGAGTGGCAGCGGGCGCACAGACGCGGGATTTGCACCCGCTGGGGCACCCCGATGAAACCCTTGGCCGGATCCATCGCCTCGGGCATATCTTCCGCGGTGGGATCGCCGCCGTGGCAAGCGGCACAGGTGAGGCCGCGGGTGCGGTGGATGTCATCGAGGAATTTCTGACTTGGAACGTCCTCGAGCAGGGTGTGGCATTCCAAGCAGGTGTCGGTGGTTTTTGTCGGCGGGTCCTCGGCCGCCAGCCCCACCGGCGGCGGCACGAGCCCCAGGGCCAACCCCAGCAGCAGAGCCAGCGCGAATGCCAGACGGAATGCCATAGAACTATGCGCGCCACCCCCAGAAAGTCATCACCACGATATAGAGCACGATCACCGCGCCCACGGCGGTGATAACCCGACCGCTGCGCCCCTCGGGGTGGCGGTCGAGAAACGGGACGAGCAGCCACAGCAGCCCCGCCAGCCCAAACAGCAACACACCCAGTTGCTCCCCCTCGATCCACAACAAGCGGCTGGGGAGCAGTTTAAGAGTCTGGAAGAGAAACAGGAAGTACCACTCCGGCCTGATCCCCGCCGGGGTGGGGGAAAACGGGTCGGCCTTGACCCCCAGCTCCCAGGGGTCGAGGGCGGCGAGCGCCGCCAGCACACCCAGGGCGATATACCAACCGATGAGGTCGCGCAGGAGGAAGTTGGGGAAAAAAGCGTAGGTGGGCAACGCCTGGCCCCGGGCCCGCTCCTCCACCGCGGGGGGCACGCTCATCCCGAAGCGCTGCACCAGGAAGAGGTGCGTGGCCAGCAGCAAGGTGGTCAGCAGAGGCAGAACCGCCACATGAAAGCCAAAAAAGCGGGTGAGGGTGGCGCCGGTGACCTCCTCGCCGCCGCGGAGAAAGCTCAGCATCCAATCGCCCACCAGGGGCACGACAGCCATCATCTCCGTGCCCACCTTGGTGGCGAAGAAAGCCAGCTCGTTCCAGGGCAGCAAGTAGCCACTGAACCCGAAACCGAGGAAGAGAAAGAACAGCAGGCAGCCGGTCACCCAGGTGAGTTCGCGCGGCTTGCGGTAGGCCTTGAGGAAGAAGGTAGAGAACATGTGCAGCATAGCGGTGAAGATGAGCAGGTTGCCGGCCCAGGCGTGCACCCCGCGGATCAACCAGCCGAATTGCACCTTGGTCATAACGAACTGCACGCTTTCAAAGGCGCCGCCGGGCGTGGGCCGGTAGTAGAGCAACAAGAGGATGCCGGTGACCACCTGGATGAGAAAGAGAAACAGGGTCATCCCCCCCAAGTAGTACCAGAGGGTGTGGCGGTGGCGGGGCACCTGCTTTTTCTGCAACCACTCCATCCCGCCCTCGCCAAACCGCTCGCTGAACCAGCGGGAGAGCGGCGTGAGCCAAGAGCCCATCAGGTCACGCCCGGGCACGGCGGGCGACGACGATTTCCTCGCCGCGCACGTGCACGTCGTAGTGTTCCAGGGGGCGGGGCGGAGGGCCGCTGACGTTGCGGCCGTGCAGGTCGTAGACGCCGTTGTGGCAGGCGCACCAGATGTCGTGCTGGCGGGAGCGGTACTGCACCGTGCAGCTCAGGTGGGTGCACACCGCCGTGAAGGCGCGATAGGTGCCGTCCGGCAGCCGAATCAGCAGGCCGGGGTGGTTGCCGAAGCGGAAGATTTTCCCGGCATTGGGGGAGAGTTCGCCGACGCGGGCGGCGACGACGGTGTTGGTATCGAGCTCGCCGCTTCGGGGGGGCAGGACGAATTTGAGAATCGGGTACAGGACGGAGGCCAGCGAGGCCAGCACACCCGAGCCGAGCAGGAACCCCAGCAACCGCCGGCGGCCCGAGGCCGGGGGGGCGGGGTGGTTGGGGGCGGAGCTACGCAGGTTGGAGTTCCTCACCGCTGGCTGCAGTGGACAGAGCGATCAGTTTTCAGGTTTTGTGGCGCTCGAGCCGTGCCCGTCCGGCGCCGCTCAAATTCGCCGCGCACATCTTAGCATAGGAGTGGGCGGCCGGCACTTTCCTCTTCAGGGATTCTCGCGCGCGGCTTCAGCCTCCGCGCGGGCCTCCAGCTCCTCGGCGATGCTCACATACCGGGCGGCGACCTCCTCCAATAGCCCCGGGACCGCGGCAATGCGCTCGCAACTGGCCTGATCCGTATGCTGGCAAGGAAAAGCTTCGTTGCGGTACTCCTCGGGCACATAATCCCTCAGCAAACATCCCTCGCAGGTCTCCAGTCGGAGAACTTGTGCCAGCACACAGACAAATGAATGACTAAAGAAGTTTGTGAACCCGTGGCGGCGAAGACTCTCGGCTTCAGCGCGGAGAATCCGGGCTGCTTCCCGCTTGGATGTTATTGTCATGGTGACCTCCCTCGAGTGGGCGCCCAGTGGGCAATCACCACCGCAGAGGCTACGCGCGGCCCATCACAAAATCTCTTCTTGCCCAAGCCGCGCGGCGACCCGGCTCCGTGCGGGGCTCCGCTTGTTTTTGCTTGCACAACACCAGCGGGGCAGCCGACTGTGCTCGGCCAGAACCCGTCGCGTGCTCCAGAAACCACTGCTGGCCGCCAGCACTAGCAACGACTCCAGCGACCCCCGCCCCGGCTCGCCCCCGAATTCGGGCGGGGCGGAAAACCTCATCCCCTTGCGCACGCCAGCCACTTCGGCCCCGCCCATTTCGCCGTGCGGGCAAGTGAGGGAAACCTTGTTGCTGTTCGTCTGCATCGGGCTCGTGTCCACCCAGCAGAAGGCAAGCTGATGACCATTTTTCGCTCCGCCGGCGTTTTTTAATTGCCTCAAAACGAACAAGATAGCGGGCAGGCGGGGGCTGGCGAGCCAGCACGAACCCCCGGGCTGCGGGCAGATTCTCCGCTGAAGGGCGAAATCCCGCAGCGGGCGCCCGCGGGAGACGACTGCGGGATGCGCACCTTCCAGCGGCAGCAACAATGACTCCTGGGCCGTGAGTGGGTTCTCCATCAGTGCCGCGCTCAGAGGGGTTGAAAGCGGAGAATTCGGGCCTACTCGCCGGCGAGCACCTTCAGGATCTCCGGTTCGACTTCCTCGAAGGCGAGCAGGGCGTGGCAGGTGTCACAATCGCCGGGAATGGTGCGCGCCCCATCCGGCGTGGAGTGCAACCCATCGTGGCAGCGGGAGCAGCCGGGGAACGGGTTGTGACCCAGGTTGTTTGGATAGGTGCCCCAAGTCAGATTCATTTGCGGGAAGACGTTGCGTCGATAGATATCCACCAGGGTGGCGGCGGCCTGCTCGATGGTGGAGCGACGCGGTGAGTTGAACAGGTGGGGATACTCATTCCGGTAGAAGTCGCGCAGTCGGGAGGGGATCTGGCGGGCGGCTTCGGCGTGCGAGGGGAAGTCGGCTTGGAGGAGGGCGAGCGCCTGTTGCTTCAGGTAAGGCAGGGAGGGGTCGAGCAAGCCGGCGGCCAGGGCTTGATCGAGGGCGGGGCCCGGGAGCTGGAAGGCGTGGGTGGGGCGATTGTGACAGTCCATGCAGTCCATCAGGCGCAGGGCGCCGGCCGCGCGCCAAGCGGCGGGTGACTTTTCGGCGGTCTCGTCCACGTATTCGAGGATTTCGCCATTCGGGCGCCGGTAGCGCACGTAGGGGATTTGCTGGCGTTGGGGGTCGGTGGCCAGGTAGCGGATTTCGGCGCCCGGCTCGAGATGCACGCCGTGATTTCCGCGGGGCTGGCGGGTGAGCAGGTCGAGCCCCCCGGTGTGCATGAGCAGTACGGTTTTGGTTTCGGTGTTGGCTTCGTCCTCCGCGAAGTGAGTCTTCACGATGAGCTTCTCGCCGGCAAACTTCAGCGGCCAGTGGCACTGCTCGCAGGTTTCCCGCGAGGGGCGCAGATCCTCGATGGGGATGGGAATGGGACGCGAGTAGAGATCGAAGGTGACCGAGACCACCTGGTAGGCCCCGGAGAGTTTCGAGCGCACAAACCAGGGCGCCCCCGGGCCAATGTGGCACTCCACACAGGCCACCCGGGCGTGGGGCGAGTTCTGGTAGGCGGTGTACTCGGGCTGCATGACCGAATGGCAGGTGAGGCCGCAGAACTGGACCGAGTCCATGTAGTAGATGCCGCGGTAGGTGGCGGTGAGCAGCAGGGCCAGGTTCAGCCCGCTCATCACCACCACGAACCAGAGCGTTTCCCGCAGGCGGGGATCCCGCAGGTCAATCTGGGGATACTCATCCGGGAGTCGCCGGGCGAGTTTTTCCCCGTGGAACCGGCGCCAGATGCCCAGGGGGATGAGGAGCAACCCGAGGACGAAAATCGCTGGCAGGCCGAGGAAGGCAATGATGCCGATATAGGGGCCAACGCGCACCCCAAAGAACTCGGTGGTGTAAAAGGTGATGAGGGTGATGGCACTGGCGGTGGTGAGGGCAACGCCGAGCTGGCTGACGCGGTTGTTGCCCAGATACCAGACCGGGCGGACGGCGCGCCGCAGTGCTTCCTGCCAGAAAGTTTCACGCGCGCGCCCCACTGTGGCTCCGCTTCGGGAGGAGTATCACATCGGCTGTCGCGGGCGTCAACGTTTAGCGATAGCGATGTGGTTTCTCAGCCGCCGGGTGGGTTTCGGCGCACCCGGGTTCGCGCCCGGCGGATAATTTTGGCCCGCCACGTGCAAAGGAGAGTTGCTGGTGCTGGCGATGAACTCCCAATCGGCCATTCTCTCGGCGCCGGCGGGCATGAACCGCGCGGCGCTCTTGCTCGTATTTGCGGCGGGGCTGCTGGCGGCGGGAGCGACCGCCGCGAATGGGGAGGAGTGCCTGGACTGCCACGGGGACGCCGTCCCGGCGAGCCCGTTTGCCGCCAGCGCGCACGCGGAGTTCGGCTGTGCCGGGTGTCATACCGACATCGAGGGTTTTCCCCACCCCAGCAAAGCGGCTCCCCCCGATTGCGCCACCTGCCACGACCAGGTGGTGGCTGCCTACCGGCAAAGCATCCACGGGCAGGCGCGCGGCAGCGGCACGCTCGAAGCGCCGAATTGTTTCAGTTGCCATGGAGACGTCCATGCCCTGGTGCCCCACACTGATTCTGCTTCTCCCGTCCACCCCAGCCGCCTGCCGGAAACCTGCGGGAGCTGCCATGCCAATCCCGAGCTGGTGGCCAAGTTCAACATCCCCTTCGCCCGACCGCTCGCAGCCTACCGGGCCAGCGTGCATGCCCGGGCCGTGGCGCAAGGGCGGGATGGAGCCACTTGCAGCGACTGCCATGGCAGCCACGCCATCTTTGCCGCCGCCGATCCCCGGTCCCCCGTCTACCACTCGCGCGTGCCAGAAACCTGCGGGACGTGTCACAATCAGATTGCCGCCGCCTATAAGAATAGCATCCACGGCATCGCCGTCGCTCACGGCGCGCGCCAGGCTCCGGTGTGCACCGACTGCCACGGCGAGCATCGCATCCTGTCACCGAAGGAACCGGGCTCACCCGTCTTTTCCACAAACATCCCCCTGCTCACTTGCGGGCGTTGCCACGGCGACATCCGCCTGACCGAAAGGTACGGGCTGCCGCTCGACAAGGTGCCCGCCTACGAGGACAGCTACCAC
>JBHHYS010000072.1:0-11786 GCA_046757645.1 Terriglobia bacterium
ACACCTCCGCGGGAGGGCCGTAGCGGAGCAGCTGGCCCTGGTCCAGGAGCAACACGGTATCGGCAAACTCCGCCGCCAGGTTCAGTTCATGGCTCACCAGCACCACCGCGTAGTTTTCCCGCCGGGCGAGCATCAGCACCAGGCGCAGCAGCTCGACCTGGAAGCCGATGTCCAGGTGCAGGGTGGGTTCGTCGAGCAGCAGTAGTTGCGGCTCCTGGGCCAGGGCGCGCGCCAGAATCACCCGCTGCTTCTCGCCGCCGGAAAGTTCCTGCACCAGGCGCTCGGTCAGATGGGCGGTGCGCGTGCCTCGCAGCGCCTCCCGTGCTACGCGCAGGTCGTCGCTGGTTTCAAGCTGTAGTCCGCGCAGGTAGGCGTGGCGTCCCTGCAGCACGAAGGGCAGCACCCGGATGGGAAACAGCAGCGGGCTTTCCTGCTGCACCACCGCGATGCGCTGCGCCCGCTCCCGCAAGCTCAGCGAGGAGACCGGCCGGCCCTCCAGCAGCACCGCGCCCGCTTCCGGCGGCAGGAGTCCGGCCAGCAATTTCAGCAGGGTGGACTTGCCGGAGGCGTTGGGCCCGACGATGGCCAGCAGCTCAGCCCGGCGGAGCGAAAAATTGAGCCGGCGCAAGCGGAAGTGAGGATAACTGAAGGCCAGCTGGCGCACCTCCACAGACACCGGAAGCACCGCCTCGCCCATCACCTACCGCCTCCGGCCCCCGGCGGGCGCAACCGTCCTCCCAGGCGAAACCGCAGGAGGTAGATGAACACGGGCGCGCCCACCACCGCGGTCACCGCACCCACCGGGAGCTCGGTGGGGGCCACGACGGTGCGGGCCAGGGCGTCGGCTGCCACCAGCACCACCGCTCCGGCTAATGCGCTCGCGGGCACCAGCAGGCGGTAGTCACTGCCGAAGAGAAGTCGGACCAGGTGCGGTACCAGCAAACCTACGTAGCCGATGGCGCCGCTGACGGACACGGCCAGTGCGGTCGCCAGGGAGGCCGCCAGGTAGACGAGCAGTTTCGTGCGTCGCACGTTGACCCCCAGCGCCTCCGCCTCCGGCTCACCGCCCAGCAGCAGGTTCAAGTCGCCGGCGACGAAATAGATCACTCCGATGGCGGCGAGTGTAGCCAGCCCCAGCCAGAGCAAGTAGAGCAGAGCGGGCGGATTGCTCAGGTCACCCATCAGCCAGAAGATGAACCCGCGCAGGTCGCGTCCGGTGAGGAAGTAAAGCAGAAAAACGATTATGCCGGAGAGAAACGAGGCCATGATGATACCTGCGAGCAGTAGGGTATAGGGCGCAAGCTCGCGGCCGCGCTGGCCGAGATAATAGACGACGGTGATGGCCAGGGCGGCTCCCACGAAGGCGGCCAGCGGGGTGGCCAAGGTCAAGCGAGCCGCCAGCGCCAGGGAAAGGATGGCTCCCAGTGCGGCTCCGCTCGACACCCCCAGCACGTAGGGGTCAGCCAGGGGATTGCGCAGCAGGGCCTGATAGCCGGCGCCGGCGACGCCAAGCGCCGCTCCCACGATCATCGCCAACAAGACGCGGGGCAGGCGGTAGGAAAGGATCTTCGCTGTCACTGTGCTCGGTGAGCCGGTGAGCGCCTCCCACAGCGCCGGCCCCACTATTTCCCGCACCGGCATCGATGCCGGCCCCACTATGAGGCCTACGAAGCTCAGCAGGAGCAACACGCCCGCCAGCAGCAGGCACACGCGGATGACATGCTTCCAAGTGAGTAGGGTCGGATTCACTTTCTGGCAGCCTCCTCTGGGGGAAACGCCTCGGGATGGAGTGCCCGAGCCAGCTCTTCAATGGCGTCGACGATGCGCGGCCCGGGGCGCAGCACCGGGTCGTCGAGCCATACAACCCGCTGCTGTTTGACGGCCCGCAGCCCCCGCCAGGGCTCCCGGTGGACCAACCGGGCCAAGCGCGCCTGCAGGCTGTGCGTGCGCGGCAGGACGAGGTAGTCCGGGTCGCGCTCGATGACTTCTTCCAGGCTCAGCCGCGGCCAGCTCTGCGGCAGGTCGGCCGTAACCGCTTCCGCCCCCGCGCGCCTCAAGACGTCGTTCAGAAAAGTGTCGCCGCCGGCCGTCAGCAAGGGCTCGAGCCAGAGGATGAACAGCACGGCAGGCCGCTCCGATGTCCCCAGCCGGGCTTCGAGGGCCGCCAGGCGCGCGCGCAAGCGCGCCGCCAGTTCTTCCCCCGCTTGCGGAACACCCGCCAGCTCAGCCAGGTGCCGGATGGAGGCGAAGATATCCTCCACCGTGCGGGGAGCAATCCCGTAGAGCGGCACGCCCAGGCGCTCCAGCGCCTGAACGGTTTCGCGGCGATTGCCGGCGGTGGTGCCCAGGACCACGTCCGGCTTCAGCTCGAGGATTTTTTCCACACTGGGATTGATGACGTCACCGACCTTGGGTTTTCTCCGCGCCGCCCGAGGAAAATCACATTGGTTGGTGACGCCGACCAAGCGCTTCTCGAGCCCCAGCGCGTAGACGATTTCCGTCAGGCTGGGCGCCAGGGAAACGATGCGTTCGATGCGGGCCGGCACCCGCACCGCCCGCCCGGTCTCGTCGATCACGGTGCGTGTCTGCGCCTTCTCTGCCGCCAGGACAGTCGGACAGAGAATCACCGCTCCGACGAACAGCGAGATGGCAGCCCATCTCTTCCCCATTAATCGGTGTCCATCTGTGTGCATCCGTGGCTTCAAAACAAAAATGCCTCAACTCTCGCCGAGGAGGTTGAGGCCACGGGCTTTGACGCCACACTCTCTCGCGCGAAGAGTGCCCGGCGTAGACTCAGGCAGATCTCCTGACTGACGGCTCCCTTCCCGATCCCGATGCTTCGGGACGAAGGGTACGCGCTTCCTGTTCCCCGTAAGGGGAGACCTTCCCAGCCAGCCCTGAATTTCTCCAGGCGGCCAGTGGCTCAAGAAGCGCAGCCGATCACAGTGGCGGGACCGTGGCGGATTCGCACCGCCTTCCCTTTTAAGCCCACTCCGAATCCTGTGACTCGGAGCCTGTGGCACCTGAGCCGTGCCCGCCGTTTTTCGGCGGGCCGCCCCGGTGTGCTGAACCGGGGTTCGTTTCGAGCGGCCCGAGTCTATGCCGCCCGAATCAGGTTGTCAATCGCGCCGGGCAATTTGACTCGGCGTCACCGGATGGCCAGGATGAGCTTTGTTTCCTGATTCCCCGGGGGGTGCCCAATGGCAGGAGTGACCCGTATAGGTTTACTTGTGCTTAGCCTGGGGGAGATTTCCTTTTAGGCTGGCTTTATCCCTGAGCCGGGGATAGCGGTCAGCGACGCGGCCGGCGCCGCATGTGGATTTCCCGGCCGCCATCGTGGAACTGCACTTCGTCCATCAGCTTTCGGATCATATACAGTCCCCGGCCGCTGCATCGCTCCAGGTTTTCCGCGGTCGTAGGGTCGGGAATCGTTTCCGGGTCGAACCCGAGTCCTTCATCGCGCACCACCAGCCACAGGCCTTCTTCGGGGTCAAAGCGGCAGGTGACGTGGATGTGTTTGAGCGGGTCCAAGCCACTCCCGTGCCGCACCGCGTTGTTCAAGGCTTCGCGCAAGGCGAGGCGGATTTCGTCGTGGTCGCCGCAGGCGCGGTTCACCGCGCGCAGGGCCACGATGACATCTTGCAGGGCGCCCTCGGTGGCTTCCGGGCGGGCGGGCACCGTGCGTTGCAGGGCAATCGCGGGCGGGGGCACGGGCGCGGCGCGCCGCCGCCCTCCCTTCCTCTTGGCCATCGTGCGGGTAGCTGCCTCCGGGCAGGCTAACGGTTCTTCCAGTGAGGCTTGCGCCTTTCCCGAATGGCGCGCAGGCCTTCCTGGGGGTCTTCCAGCTTGTAGAGCTCGTTGAGGAAGAGGTTGTGGGAGTATTTGAGCGAGTTCATCAGATTCATCCCCAACCCCTCATAGATGGCCTTCTTGGCCATGGCCAGCACCGGCGCCGAGTGCTGGGCGATGTAGGCCAGCGTCGCCTCCACCGCGCTTTCCAGCTCCGCTTCCGGCACCAGCTTGTTCACCAATCGCAGCGTCAGGGCTTCCTCGGCCGTCAGGGATTCGCCGGTGAGCAGCATCTCCATGGCGCGCTTGGGGCCGATGATGTAGGGAAAGATGCTGGTGGCGAAAGGTGGGAACATTCCCAGCAGCTTGATTTCCGGCTGGCTGAACTTGGCCTTGGGCGTGGCGATCACCATGTCGCCGAAGGCCGCCAGCTCGCACCCGCCCCCCAGCGCCGGGCCGTTCACCGCCACCACCAGCGGCTTACCCACTTCCATGGAGGCGGTGAACACCCGGGCGAAGGCATCCAGCATCTGAAAGACGCGCTGGGTGGTGTATTCGGGCACGTCCACCCCGCCGCAGAACGATTTTGAGCCTTTCGCCGCCTGCAGCAGGATTACCTTCACCTCGGGGTAGTCGTTCAGGCTGTCTATGGCCAGGGCTATCTCGGTCAGCATTTCGGCGTTGAGGACGTTGTGGGGGGGGCGATTCAGCGTCAGCCGCGCCTGCCCATCGCGCAGCTCCCATTGGATGAACTTGTAGGCTCCGGGTTCCTTTTTCCTTATGCCCTCGAAAAACTGCCGGAGGACTTCCACCATGTGGCACCCCTTTGTGCTGCGGTCTACGCCGCTTCGACACTCAAAGCCATTCCCAGCCCCCCGCTCACGCAGAGCGTGGCTAGGCCCCGCCGCACCCGGCGTCGCCGCATCTCGTGCACCAAAGTGGTGACGATGCGTGCCCCACTGCAGCCGATGGGATGGCCCAGGGCAATCGCCCCGCCATTCACGTTCAGCCGCCCGGGGTCGAACGGCAACTCGCGGTTGCAGGCGAGCACCTGGCCGGCAAAGGCCTCGTTCAATTCTACTAGTTCGAAGGCTTCCAGGCGAGTGCCGGTTTTCTCGAGCAGGCGACGCACGGCGGGCACCGGACCGATTCCCATCCGGCGCGGGTCCACGCCCAGTGCTACCCAGGCACCCAGGCGCGCCAGGGGTTTGAGCTCCCACTCTCGGAGTTGGGCTCCGCTCACCACCACCAGGGCCGCCGCGCCGTCGGTCATCTGGCTGGCATTGCCGGCGGTGACGCTGCCGCCTTTCTTGAATACCGGGGGCAAGCGAGCCAGTTTTTCTTCCGAGGTGTCGGCGCGGAAGGTTTCATCCTGCTCCAGCAGGCGCGCGCCCTTCTTGTCCTTGACTTCGACCGGCACCACTTCCTGGCGGAAGTGGCCGGTCTGCCAGGCACAGGCCGCGCGCTGGTGGCTGGCACAAGCGTAGCGGTCCTGCTCCTCGCGGCTGATCCGGTATTCTTCCACCAGCAGTTCGGCGGTCTCGCCCATCACCAGCTCGGACAACGGGTCGAGAAAGCCGTCCTTGTACATTCCGTCCGTCAGGCGCTGGTGGCCCATCTTCATTCCCCAGCGGGCTCCTTCGATAAAGTAGGGGACGCGGCTCATTGACTCGGTTCCTCCGGCGAGCACGCAGTTGGCCTGCCCGGCAGCGATCCGCTCGGCGGCCAGCACCAGCGCCTGCAGGCCGGAGGCGCAGGCTTGGTTCACCGTGAAGGCCGGCACCGGCGTCCCCAGCATCGGACCGAGCGCCCGCACCGTAATCTGCCGGGCGAGGTTCGGCCCGGCTCCCGCCTGCCGGGCACAACCCATGATTACTTCGTCCACGTGCCGGACTTCGATGCCGGCGCGTTCCAGAGCCGCCCGGGCCGCCACCACGCCAAGATCGGCGGGGGTCAATCCGCGCAGTGAGCCGCCGAATTTCCCCATGGGTGTGCGGACGGCGCTGACGATGTAGGCTGCGGTAGCCATCCTTGTGGTTGTGGGACTCTTGCCGTTCGGCGGAAACGATTCTACCTGCAAAGGCGCCTTCTAAACAAACGCTGTGGTAGAGTTTGAGGAACAGGAGGTCGCCAGCTTGAAAGGATTGACCGACATTGCGGGGCTACAGGTAGGGCACGCCAGCGACTTCGAGGGCGTCACCGGCTGCACGGTGATTCTGTGCGGCCGGGCAGGCGCGGTGGGCGGCGTGGATGTGCGCGGCTCGGCGGTGGGCGAGCGCGAGCTCGAAACCCTGCGCCCCGGCCATCTGGTGGAACGCATCCACGCACTGGTGCTCGCCGGGGGCAGCGCCTTTGGCCTGGAGGCCGCGGCGGGGGTGATGCGCTACCTGGAAGAGCAGGGGATTGGCTTCGCCACCGGCGTCGCCCGCGTGCCCGTCGTCCCCGCCGCCATCCTCTTCGACCTGGGCATCGGCGATGCGCGGCGCCGCCCGGACGCCGCTATGGGCTACGAAGCGGCCAAGCGGGCGACGAGCGCCGCTGTCGAAGAAGGCAGCGTGGGCGCCGGCACTGGCGCTACCGTGGGGAAGCTTTTTGGCCTGAAGCAAGCCACCAAAGGCGGCCTGGGCAGCGTGAGCGTGGAGCTAGTGGGCGGGGTCACGGTGAGCGCTCTGGCGGTGGTGAACGCCTTTGGGGATGTTCGCCACCCTGCCACGGGCAAGATTCTCGCCGGGGCGCGAGTTTCGGAAAGTTCGTCGGAGTTTGCCGACACGGTGGCGCAGATGAAGCGCGGCGTCGTCCGCCAAGCGTTTGGCTCGCCAGCGGGCGCACTTTCCAGCACCACGCTGGCTGTGGTGGCCACCAACGCCGGCTGTGACCAAGCCGCCATCACCAAGGTTGCCGCCATGGCCCAAAACGGCCTGGCCCGCGCCCTCGCCCCGGTGCACACCCGGTTTGACGGCGATGTGGTGTTCGCGCTTTCCCTGGGTGAGAAGGAGGCCGATTTGAATACGCTCGGCACCGCCGCGGCCGAGGCGGTGGCGGCGGCGATTCTCCGCGGCGTCCAGAAAGCGCGTTCCCGGGGCGGCGTCCCCGTCGGACGCGCCGGGCCTGCTTCTTGAGAAGAAAGTGGTTGCAGGGGTGAGGTGGGAAGGAAGAGGGTCTCAGGCGGGCGCGCCCAGCCTTCGTGTAGAATAGCTCTGGATGCTGGAACTCGCCTACCTCCGCCAACACCTCGACCAGGTCAGGAAATCCTATCAAGACCGCGGCCTGGTGGCGTCGGAGCTCGATGAGTTCCTGCGGCGCGATGAGCAGCGCCGCAAAGCCATCACCGAGGTCGAAACCCTGAAGGCCGAGCGCAACCGCGCCAGCGCCGAAATCGGACGGTTAAAAAAGGAAGGCAAAGACGCCAGCCACTTGATGAGCAAGATGAAAGAGGTGTCGGGACGCATCAAGGTGCTCGACAATCGCGCCGACGAGCTCGATCAGCAAATGAGGGAGTTTCTCCTCCGCATCCCCAACCTTCCTCACCAGAGCGTGCCGGTGGGCGGCTCGCCCGCCGACAACCAGGAGGTGCGCCGGTGGGGGGAGCCGCCGAAATTCTCTTTCCCGCCCAAACCGCATTGGGATTTAGGGGCGGCACTGGGCATCCTCGACCTTGGGCGTGCCAGCAAGATTGCCGGGGCGCGGTTCGCGGTCTATGCGGGCTGGGGGGCACGACTGGAGCGGGCCTTGGCCGACTTCATGCTTGACGTCCACACCCGCGAGCACGCCTATACGGAGGTGCTGCCGCCCTTCATTGTCAACTCGGCGGCTCTGGTGGGCACGGGGAACCTGCCCCGGTTCGAGCTAGATTTGTTCAAGCTGGCCGGCACCGACTACTGGCTCATCCCCACCGCGGAAGTGCCGCTGACCAACCTGTTCCGCGAGGAGACGCTCGATCCCGAGCGCCTGCCCATCAAGCTCTGCGCCTGGACGCCCTGCTTTCGCTCGGAGGCGGGCAGCTACGGCAAAGAGACGCGCGGCATCGTGCGCCAACACCAGTTCCAGAAGGTGGAGTTGGTGGAATTCAGCCGCCCCGAGCAAAGCTACGAGGAGTTGGAGTCCCTTACCCGCGAGGCCGAGGTAATCCTGCAGAAGCTCGGCCTGCCCTACCGCGTGGTTGTCCTCTGCACCGGGGATATGGGCTTTGCCGCCGCCAAGACCTACGACATTGAAGTTTGGCTTCCGGGCCAGGACAGCTACAAGGAAATCTCCTCCTGCTCGAACTTTGAAGCCTTCCAGGCGCGTCGCGCCGGCGTCCGCTATCGGCTGCCGGGGAAGAATCGAAGCGACTACGTGCACACCCTGAACGGCTCCGGGCTGGCCATCGGCCGGACTTGGATGGCTCTGGTGGAAAACTACCAGCAGGCGGACGGCTCGGTGATGATTCCCGAAGTCCTCCGGCCCTACCTGGGCGGCATCGAGCGCCTGGAACCGGGCGCGCCCGGTCGTTCCCTCGACAGCTTTGTGTGAGCTGCCGGCAGGCTCTTCCGATCATCTCTTGCTGAATGGGGCTGTTGCCTCTTCGATGCGCGGAATGTGGCCGCAGGAGTCTAGGAATTTTTCTGGCGGGTGCCGGCGGGGAAGTAATGCAGGGAGGCAGGCGTGGCCACGGGCTCAAACTGGATGGTGGTGTGGGTGATGTCAAACTCGTCCGCCAGCACGGCATTGAGCTGGTCGAGAATTTTCTCGCTTTCTCGGGTGGACATCTCCCCAACGCGCACGTGGCAGGAGAGGGCGCGCAGGTGGGCCGCCAGCGACCAGATGTGAATGTCGTGCACCTCGGCCACGCCTGGCACTTTGAGCATCGCCCGGGCGACGTCTTCAACCTTAAGGTCGGGCGGCGTGCCTTCCAGCAGGATGTTGGTGGTCTCCTTGAGGACGCCCCAGGACGTCCAGAGCACGGCGGCCCCGATAACCACGCTGATGATGGGGTCGATCAGCAGCCAGCCGGTCTTGGCGATTATCAGGGCGCCGGCCAGGATGCCGACATTGGAAGCGGCGTCGCCCGCATTGTGAATGAGAACGGTGCGCAGGTTGAGGTCTCGCCGGCCGCGCCACATCGCCAAAGCGATGCTGCCGTTGACCCCGATGCCGAGAACGGACACCCAAACCATCAAGCTCGTCCCCACCGGCACCGGGCTGTGGAAGCGCTCGTAGGCCTCATAGAAGATATAACCGGCGATTGCCACCAGGATCAGCGCGTTCACGAAGGCCGCCAGCACTCCGCTGCGCTGATAGCCGTAGGTGCGTCGATGGTCAGCGGGTCGTCGCTGGACGTAGAGGGCGAGCAAGGCGAGCGACATCGAGGGGAGGTCGCTCAAGTTGTGTACGGCGTCGGAGACGAGAGCCAGTGAGTGCGCCAGGTAGCCGGCAACGAACTCCACGACCACAAAGGTCAGGTTCACGCCCAGGGCCCAGCCCAGGGCGCGGTCCATCCCCGACGTGTCGTGGGCGTGCAAGTGCATGCGGCGCAGTGTAGCGGAGCCCGCGGGTGGAAGGCAAATTCCCCGCGGGAAAGTCCAGCTAGGGAGGGTCGAGGTCGAGCTGTTCGGCAAGCACGTCCGGGTCAAAAGGGCTGACCGAAAACCAGCAGCCGTCGACCTCGAAGGTGGGGACTTTGCGCTTGCCGTTGTTCTTCTCGATGACCAGTTGGGCGGCGGCGGGGTCTTCCTCGATGTTGATGGGCTTGTAGTGCACACCGCGCTCCTCGAGAAAGCGCCGAGCCGCCCGGCAGTCGCCGCACCAGGGAGCAAAGTACATCCGAACCCGCGCCACCAGTTTCTCCTCCCGCTTTTGGTCCGCTGAGGCGAGTGGCTAGCCTCGCCTTGTGTTGGCTCTCAAAGATGGTTTGATGTTCACGCCCCGGCCAAAGATTCCTGGCGGCGGCTCACGCTTGCGCGGATCAGGGGGCGGGGGTGGGCCCTTCGGGCAGCCGGCCGGGGGCGATGGTGCCGGCGCCGCCGGCCTTGGTCGCCACTTGCAAGCGGATGAGGGCGCGCTGCAGGGCGGTCTGGGCGCGGGGAAAATCGAGGTTGGGGTCGCCCGGGTGCTGCAAGCGCTCCTCGGCGCGCCGCCGGGCCTGCTGGGCGCGCTCGACGTCAATCTCTTCGCCGCGCTCGGCCAGTTCCGCCAGGATGATGACCCGCTCGGGCAAAGCCTCAACGAAGCCCCAGAAGACGCTCAGGTAGGCCCAAGCGGTGCCTTTCCGGTAGCTCAACTCCCCCATCTGCAGCTCGCCCAACAGGGGGGCGTGGCCGGGGAGGATGCCGAGGTAACCGTTCTGGCCCGGCACCTGCACTTCGTGCACTTCCTGGCGCACGATGAGGCGTTCCGGAGTGACCACCTGCAGCTCGAGCGTTTCCGGTAGCAGCGCCATGCTAGCGTGACCCGCGACCCGTGGCCCGTGTCCCGTGGACGGTACGCGTTCGATTCTTGAGTGACCGTGCTAGTGCACTGAGCATTTGGGCGACTCTGTTGCACTGGTGGTCGAGCCGATTGTAGTGGTCTAGTTTCAGGTAATGCAGCTCATTGCTTAGGATCAGGAAATAGCGCGTCTCCTCCAACGAGCCATTGGATACTGCAATCGATTGCAGCAACTCTTTCGTAGTTCGGCGACCGAACCCCTCGGCAATGTTCGCAGCAATCGAAGCGGCTGCACGCCGCAGCTGCGCCGCAATCCCAAAACGCTCACGATCTGGGAATCCATCTGTGACGCGATAAATATCCAGTACTAGCGTGTGCGCCTTCTGCCAAACTTCCAATTCCCGAAAACTCTTCAGCATCTTAGGGCGTTTTACAGCAAAATCCACATCGAGAATAGTTTCGGTCCAGTTGTGCAGCGGCCTGCTCTACTGCGGCACGAGCGGAGTAGGGGCCGTGCCATTAGCCATTGTCGGGTCGCGTACCCGTGGTCAGCCCCCGGCCTGAGTTGCAGAACGCACAGTCACTTCGGTGCACTTTGTCCCGATGGCCTCTCGCCCGCCAGTTTTCATAGATGAACCATCCTCCCGACATTCTCTGCCCTCCACCCGTTGCCCTTCACGGGTCGCGGGTCGCGAACCGCGGGTTACGTCCTATACGGCCGCCTTCATCTTTTCAGCTCGTTCGATGACATCCTCGATGGGGCCGGTCATATAGAAGGCCTGCTCGGGAACGTCGTCCAGCTCGCCTTCGACCACCATCTTGAATCCCTTGATGGTGTCGGCCACCTTGACGTAGCGGCCTTCCAGTCCGGTGAACTGTTCGGCCACGAAGAAGGGCTGGGAGAGGAACTTCTGGATTTTGCGCGCCCGGGAGACGATGAGTTTGTCTTCTTCGCTCAGCTCTTCAATGCCCAGGATGGCGATGATGTCCTGCAGGTCTTTGTAGCGTTGCAGGATGGACTTCACCGCGCGCGCCACGTTGTAGTGTTCTTCGCCCACCACCCGCGGGTCGAGAATCCGGGAGTAGGAGGTCAAGGGGTCGACCGCCGGGTAGAGGCCGAGCTCGGCCACCTGCCGGGAGAGCACCAGGGTGGCGTCGAGGTGGGAGAAGGTGGTCGCGGGGGCGGGGTCGGTGAGGTCGTCAGCGGGCACGTAGATGGCCTGCACGGAGGTGACCGAGCCTTTCTTGGTCGAGGTGATGCGCTCTTCAAGCTCGCCCAGCTCGGTGGAGAGGTTGGGCTGGTAGCCGACGGCGGAGGGCATCCGCCCCAGCAGCGCGGAGACTTCCGAGCCCGCCTGCACGAAGCGGAAGATGTTGTCAATGAAGAGCAGCACGTCCTGGCCCTTTTCGTCGCGGAAGTATTCGGCCACCGTCAGCCCGCTCAGGCCCACGCGCAGGCGGGCGCCGGGTGGCTCGGTCATCTGGCCGTAGACGAGCGCGGCCCGGGATTTCTCTGAGTCGCCGGGAGTGATTACGCCCGACTCTTTCATCTCCAGCCAGAGGTCGTTGCCTTCGCGGGTGCGCTCGCCCAC
>JBHHYS010000073.1:0-11770 GCA_046757645.1 Terriglobia bacterium
ATCTTCGACGTGATGATCCACGACCTCGACATCCTGCTCGCCTTCGTGCCCGCTCGGGTCGAGCAGGTGCACGCGGTGGGCATCCCCATCCTCAGCCCGAAGGTGGACATCGCCAGCGTGCGTCTGGAGTTTGCCAACGGCTGCGTGGCCAACCTGACGGCCAGCCGGGTCAGCACCGACAAGGTGCGCAAGCTGCGCCTCTTCCAACCGCACACCTACATTTCGATCGATTACACCCGGCAGGACGTGTTGGTGATCAGCATCGGCAAGGCGGAGGCGGCCGCCGCTCGCCTCAGCGGGGGCAAGCCCGGTACGGAATCCGTGCGGGGCTTGCCGGCGGGGCTTGAAATCCGCAAACTGGAGACGAGGCCGGAAGAGCCGCTGCGGGCCGAGCTCCGCGCCTTTGGGGAAGCGGTGCGGACGCGCCAAAGCGGGCCCGCCAGCGGCCGCGAAGGCCGGCGGGCGCTGGAACTGGCCGAGCGGGTGGCCGCCGGGATTGCCGAGCACAGCCGCAAGCTGCCCGCAGCCGTGGCCGCCAGCGAATGGCGGAGGTAGACCCGCAGGGAAGACGATGGTGACCGGGACCGTTCCCGACTTTCTCGTGCACTGGGAGGACGAGGTGGGCCACGTCCGTCGGCGCGACTCGGCCATGGGCGCGGTGGTCCTGCACATGGGGTTACTCCTCGTGCTCCTGGTCAATCCCAAATTCTTTGCCGCGCAGGAACTCGCCCAACAGCAGGGCCTAGAACTGGCCGAGCAGCAGTTGACCGTGCTTTACCTCCCCTCGGATTTGGCGGCGATTCCCGAGCCTCAAACCCCCTCGGACCTGACCCCGGAAGAGCGTCGCCGGGCGGTGATCCGCTCCCCGCTGACTGTGGACCCGCGCGAGCTGCAACGAATTCTGCTGCCGCCAGCACCCACTGCGCCTTCGGGTGGCGGCGCTGAGCCCGCTTCCCCGCGGCGCGCGCCGGGGAGCGAGGGCCAACCCGGGGGCCCGGCGCAGCCGGAAGAAAAGAAACAAGTCGCTCTCCTGGAGTTAAAAGACCTGCCGCGCCCGCAATCCCCCGGCCCCGCGGAGCTGAGCCTTGAGAGGACCAGTCCGGGGCGCGCCATCGAAGAGTCGCTGCGCCGCGGCCAGGGTAAAGGCAAAGCCGGCGATTACCCGGGCGACATCGGCACACCACTTGCTCCCAACCTCAACACCCCTTTTCCGCTGATTCTCTCCGACACGCGCGGGGTGGACTTCGGCCCCTACCTGATCCGGCTGCTCCGCGACGTGCGTCGCAACTGGTACGCAGTGATTCCCGAGTCCGTGCGTTGGGGCGAGCAGGGAAAAGTGGTCATCGTCTTCAGCATTCAGAAAGACGGCGCCGTGCCGCTGGGCCAGCCCGCGCTGGCGTACTCTTCCGGTCGCTCTCACCTCGACCGCCCGGCGCTGGCCGCCATCCGCGGCTCGCAACCCTTCCCGCCGCTGCCCGCGGAGTTCACCGGCGACCGCCTCGTGTTGCAGTTCACCTTCCTCTACAATCTCCCGGTGGATTACACCGGGCCGTAGCCGGGTGCTGAAGCAGCCTTGGGCGGCGTCGTTCGGAGCCAAGCGAGGTTCTCTCCTGTCATTCCGAGCCTGCCCCGAGCGGAGTCGAGGGGCGAAGCGCGGAATCTGCTTCTGAAATGCTTCACTTCGGTCCGCATGGCACGCCAGGGCGGAACCGCCCCCGGGCCGCCCGAACCGTGCAGTGGCCTGCGGGCCCGACGGAGTACGGAGTGAAACTGGAGCGCACGCAACTCGCCGGGATGCTCCTCTTGCTGGGGCTGCTCTTGCTCGCCACCTTGATCCGCTACTGGAAGGTTCTCTTTCCGTGAAGTCGCCTCCGCGCTCGTTGGTGGTAATCGTCGGCCCCACGGCCAGTGGCAAGTCGGCCCTGGGAATCTTTTTGGCCTGCGCGCTGGGCGGCGAGGTTCTGGTCTGCGACTCCACCCAGGTCTACCGCCACTTTGATATTGGTACGGGCAAGGTGGAGCCGGCGGCGCGTGCCCTGGCTCCGCATCACTTGTTTGACCTCTGCGAGCCCACCGAGGAGTTCACCGCCGGCGACTACCTGCGCGTCGGGCGCCGCGTGCTGGCGGAGGTGAGTGCCCGCGGCCGCCTGCCGGTGGTGACCGCAGGCACCGGTCTCTATCTGCGGGCGCTGCTCGAAGGGTTGTCGCCGCTCCCGCCGCGCTCGCCCGAGCTGCGGGCGCGCTTGCGGGAGCAGGCGAACGAACGGGGCAGCGAATACCTGCACCGGATGCTGGCGCGGGTGGACCCCGCCTCGGCGCAAGCGATTGCTCTGCGAGATACGCCCAAGTTGGTGCGCGCCCTGGAAGTCTATTTCCTGGCGCGGCGCCCCCGCAGCGAGCTATTTCGGGCTGGGCGGCCGCGGCTGGAGGGCTACGCGGTGCAGAAGCTCGGCCTGCTGCCAGAGCGCCAGAAACTCTACGAGCGGATTGACGCCCGGGTGGAGGCGATGCTGGACGCCGGGTGGCTCGACGAAACCCGTCGGCTCCGGGAGCGGTTTCCCCCCAGCGCCAAGCCCTTCGGCTTTCTCGGCTACCGGCAACTCGCTGCCCACCTGCGCGGCGAGCTCTCCCTCAAGGAAGCCATCAAGCAGACCAAGCACGAAACCCGCCAGTACGCCAAGCGGCAGATTACCTGGTTTCGCAAAGAGCCCGGGGTTGCCTGGCTCCCCGGCTTCGGCGACGACGAACCCGTCCAGGCCAGGGCAATGGCGCAAGTGCGTGGCGCACTTGAGGCGAATTTTTCTAGCTAGTGCGGGAGATGGCATGGACGCATCAGGAGATTCCGTACAAACAAACGGCAATGGGGACCATAGAAGTGCATACTTCATTCCCGCTTCTTATCCTCTGCATTGACCACGTATATGAAATAACTCCAACTAACAAGCAGAGCCACGACAGCGCCAACCACACCAAAAAGCGCACCTCCTAGGAGAGGGACAAGAAAACCGCATACTACGAAGAGCACAATCATCTGCCAAGGGGCTCGCATTCGTGGTGCAGTGACCACTGTGTCTTCCGGTCGCGCTGAATCGTCAGTGGGCGCGGGAGAAGTGCTCGTGGACGATGCGCCAGCGGCGGCCTCTCTTGACAAACACGTGGGTGCCGCGGCCCTTTACGCGTCGCCGGGGGGAGAGCTCCACCGTCCAGTAGAAGCTCGCCACCGCCGCGGCGTCAAAGACCTGCACGCGGGGCTGGGCGATGCGGTAGCGGACTCGGGGCGATTGGCGCAAGTAGTGCTGGAAGGTCTTCTTCAGGGCGGCGCGGCCGGCGATGCGCGGGTGGCGGGTCGAAGAAAAGCCGACGAAGCCGGGCGCAAACTGGGCGAGAAGGGCGCCCAACTTGCGGCGGCTGAAGTCGGCCACCTGCTGGCGTTCCAGGCGAAGAATCTGGCGTTGGGCTGCGGTCATAGTGGTCCTCCCTCGAAGCTTCGGGGTCGATCGGGACTGCTGTCGCGGCTATCGTACCACAGAGGCTGCCGAGGGCAGCCAGGCAGGAACTCCTCTGCACAACCGAGTCAGGTGATTCCGGCGGAAAGTTATCGGTGCCGGAGGAGGGCTAGAGCGGGTAGCCAAGCTCGGCCAGGAGCGGCCCCTGGATGCGATGCAGCATTTCGATCTGCTTGGGATTGAACTGCGTCTTCCACTTGTAGTTCTGCGATTCCAGGCTTTGGGGAAGCTGCGCCAACACCTGCTCGTCCGCCCGCAGGCCGGCGAATCGGAAGGCTGCCCCCAGCACCTTCCGCGGCTCCCGGCAGAGGTCTTCATACTTGATCTCGTAGTAGGCCGGGCCCAGTTCGCTCCGCTTGCTCAAGACGCAGCTGACGATGGCCCGCCATTGCAACGCCACTTGCTCCAGCTTGTCCGCCCGCAGCAGTGCGCGCCAGTTCGGGGGATGGCAAAACGGCATGGGAGCATGACGAACCGCCGGGCGGCGCCGGATCCACTCCAGCATCGAAGCCGCCACCGCCCGCCCGTCTCGGATGACATGAATGAGCACCGCGTCCGGGAAAATCGCCCGGATGTAGTCAACCCGCACTGAGCTGCGGGGATTCTTGTTGACGAAGCGGTCCTTCTTGTGCCGGCGACGGTAGTATTCAAACCGGGCGTGCAGCCGCGCCGCCTCCGCCGGCTTCACGTCGGCTGCCGTCCAGTGGTGGTCCGCCTCGAAATCCCGGTAGTGCCACGGGTCCCAAATGTCATGCGCTTCGGAGAGGTTGGCGACATCGGGGTGAAGCGCGAACAAGGTCACCGAAATCCATGTTCCGGAGCGCGGACTGCCGATGATGAAAATGGGGCGCTGCATGCGTTGGTTCCGCCCTCGGGTGTATCGCCAGAGGTGAAAACCCAGTTCGTAGGCAAGCCACTCCGGCAGGGAATGCCGCGTCGGTCGGTACCGGGAGAACAGATGACGTGGATAGGGGTGAAAGCCCGCTTGATAGAAAAGCCGCCGCAGGTTGGCCCGCAGCGGCCGGGGAAGCACTTTTTTGAGCGTTTGTGGCACCACGGCCGTCGCTCGAGGGAAGATTTTTGGCACTCTAGGACGGCGAGAGCGGGTAGCCCAGCTCCTCCAGCGCTGGGGCCTGAATGTGCGTGACCCTCTTGATCTGCTCGGGGCTCAATTGTGTCTTCCACTTGTAGTTCTGTGAGTCCAGGCGTTCCGGCAGCCGCGCTAACACTTGGTCGTCCGCCCGCAGGCCGGCGAAGCGGAAGGCCGCCCCCAGTACCCTGCGCGGTTCCTGGCAGAGGTCTTCATACTTGAACTCGTAGTAGGCGGGGCCCAGTTCGCTCCGCTTGCTCAAGATGGTGCTGATAATCGCTTGCCACTGCAACGCCACTTGCTCCAGCTTGTCCGTCCGCACCAGCGTGCGCCACTCCGGCGGGTGACAGAAAGGCATGAGGCCTCGCTGGCGGCGGGGGCTGCGTCCGATGAAAGCCAGCATGGAGGCGGCCACCGCCCGGCCGTCCCGGATGACATGAATGAACACCGCGTCCGGAAATACCGCCCGGATGTAATCGATGCGCACCGAACTCCGCGGATATTTATTGATGAAGCGCGCCTTCCCCTCCCAGCGCCGGTGATATTCAAAGCGAGCGTGCAGGCGCGCCGCGTCCTCCGGGCGCACGTCCCCGGTCGTCCAGTCGTGATCGGCCTCGAAATTCCAGTAGTGCCGCGGATCCCAAATCTCCGGCGCTTCGGAGAGATCGGCGATATCGGGATGAAGGGCGAACAAGTGTTCCGAAACCGTGGTTCCCGAGCGCGGACAGCCGATGATGAAGATGGGCCGCTCCAACCGTTGGCCGCGGCCGCGGGTGTAGCGCCAGAGGTGAAAGCCGGCTTCGTAGTGAAGCCATCCCAGCACGGAATAGGGCTCGCCCAGGTAGCGGGAGAGATATGGATGGAGGTGAAAGGGCTTTGGGTAGAGAAGGGGTCGCAGCAGGGCCCGCACCGGCCGGGGAATCACCTTTTTGAGCGTTTGTCTCACGAGTGAAGTGGTTTCGGCCACGGGGACGAGAATATAGCAGCCAAATCGGGAATGGGCAAACTCGCCGGGGAGTATAATGGGCTGAATTTCCCATGCGTGGAACGTCCGCCGCAGCTCAGAGAGCCCGCCGCCCCTGGCCGGTGGTCGTGGGGGGCTCGGGGGGATCGGGGACCCGTCTCGTGGTCACGATTTTGCGGGCGGGCGGGGTCTATATGGGCACGAAGGTCAACCCGACCGAGGATGCCCTAGCGTTTCGGCATTTCAATCAGACCTGGATTCGCCCCTACCTCAAACACCAGCGGAGAGGGCTCCATAACCTCGACCACTCCCTCGCGGTTCAGGACCTGCAAGAGGCGGTGGCCGAGCATTGCGCGGACCTGGCCGACCCCGCCCAGCCCTGGGGCTGGAAACGGCCCGAGAGTATCTACGTGCTTCCCTTTCTGCATCAACAACTGCCCGGCATGACTTTCCTCCATGTGGTGCGCAATGGTCTCGACATGGCCTTCTCCTCCAACCAGAACGACCTGCTGCGCTATGGAATCGTGCTGCCCGGCCGTGCCTACGACCACGAGCCCGAAGCGCTGCGTTCGATCCGGCTGTGGACAGAGGCCAATGTCAGTGTCGCCGACTACGGGGAGAATCATATGGGTCCCCGCTACCTGCGGGTGCGTTTTGAAGCCCTCTGTGCCCATCCGGTGGAGACCGTGGCGGCGATTTTCGATGCCCTCGGACTTTTGACCGACCCGGGGGCGGCCACGGCCTCGGTGGCTGACCCGGGAACCGTGGGCCGCTGGCGGGTTCACTCCAACCCGAAATTGCTGCTCCGGCTGCTGCGGGTGGGCGCGCCCGCGCTCCAGCGATTTGGCTATTGGGAGGAATCCGCCTACCGGGAACTCCTCCGGCGGGTGGGGCGAGTACCATTGGCGCTGATGCCGCTGGAAGAACGGGCTTGGCGGATCCGCCACTTTCTCAGCCGGGCGGCCCGGGCCGCGCGGGAGCGCCGCCTGCGCGCGGCCCTGCGCAACGCTCTTGCCCGCTGGACCCAGGAGGCGCTCAGCCGCGAACGCGACTCCCTCTGAAGCGGGAAAGCCGCTTCCACCGCTGGAGGCGAGCGGGAGGGTGTTCCGGGTGGGCTCAGTTGCTTTTCTTTTTTCTGGCGGCGAAGATCTGGATGGCGCGCTCGAAAGCCTCGAGATGCTTTTGGCCGCAGACGTCCCAGCGAAACTCCCGGCTCCGCGCCACTCCGGCGCGGCGGCACTCAGCGTAGAAGGCCGCATCGCTCAGCAGCCTCGCCACCCCCTGCGCAATCTCCTCCACGCTCTCCGGGTTCACCTGCACCGCCGCCTCGCCCGTCACCTCGGGCAGCGAATAAGTGTTCGAGACCACCACCGGCACCCCGCAGGCCATGCTCTCCAATGCGGGAATCCCGAAACCTTCGTGCAGGGATGGGAAGAGAAAGACCTCGGCTCCTTGGTACAACTCCCGCAGCTCGCTGTCGGATAATTTTCCCAGGCGAATGATTTGTCCGTCCGCCGGCCGACCAATCTCCTCGGCCACAGCCTCAAACCCGAAATAGGTCCCTCCGGCCAGCACCAGTGCCAGCTCCCGGAATCCCTGCTCGCGCAGATGCCGGTAGGCGGCCACAACCCGCACGCCGTTTTTCAGTGGCCGGTAGTTGCTGATGTGCAACAGGTAGGGCCCCGAAATCCCCCTCCGGGCGCAGACCCGCTGGCGCACCGCCGCTTTGTCCGCGGGAGGAAAAAAAAGTTCGGGATCCACCCCGTGGTAGATGGGGTGGAGGCGCTCCCCGGGGATGCGGTAATGCTTGACGATTTCTCGCTGCGCCGAGCGAGACACGGTCAGGAAAAGATCCACCGCCGCCGGCTCTGCCCGCAGCCGAAGCAGTCCACGACTAGGAGGCGGCACCAGCGATGTATGGGAGAAAATGAAGGGCGCCGCGCCATGGATGGTCACCACCCGCGGTTTCTGGATGCGATAGAAGTAATCCGGCACCGCCTGGGTCGGGCAGTGCACGATATCGGTGTGCGAGCCGATCGCCCGCCGCCACCGCCAGTTCCACGGCGACACCCGCACGTGGCCGGCAAAGCCCGGGCCCCGGTTGCGGTCGGAGGAGCCGATGCTCCAGACTTCATGCTCCCGGCTCCATTCACGGACCAAGTATCGGGCATAGTTACCCATCCCGCTCCGAGGGTCTTTCGCCAAAATGTCGCTGAGGATCCCAATCCGCACGGCGGGGCACTCTCCTGCTTTCTCACACCGCCCTGATTCTAGCACGACACAGTTACACCCCTGGTTCGGGCCTGTGGGCCCGGAGGCCCAAGGAACACCGCTTCCGGCGTGGGTGTCGCTGGTGCGGGTCGCTTCCTCGCCCCGCGCGGCCGGGATGGCGCTGCAGGGCCTTCTCGCGCGCCTTGCCCGTTTGGACAGCCAGAATCCGAGCTATAATAGTGGTGTGAACCAGTCCGGGCCCAAGAGGGAAGGCCGGCCCTCCCAATCCTCCGCGGCCAACCCCAATCCGGCGCAACGAGCTGCGCAGAACATCCAGGATAACTTTCTCAACCAGTTGCGGCGGGAGCGCACCCTGGTCGCTATCTTTCTGGTCAGTGGGGTAAAGCTGAGTGGTCGCATCAAGAGCTTCGACCGGTACTCCTTGGTGTTGGAATCGGACGCTCAAGAACAACTGATCTTCAAGCATGCCATCGCCAGCATTGTGGCGGGCCGAGCCTCGGGAGAGAGCGGCAGCCAGCAATGAAGAGGTTGCGGCAGGTGGGTACCCCCGAGCGGGCGTTGCTGGTGGGGGTGAACTTGCCAGCGCGGTTCGGCGGCCGTTCCGAGGAGCGGCTGGCGGAACTGGCCGAGTTGACCCGCAGCGTCGGTGCCACCGTGGTGGGCAGCGTCGAGCAAAGCCGCGATCGCCCCGATCCGGCCACCTTGATTGGCCGCGGCAAGGTGGAGGAATTGCACCGGGAAGCGGTGGCCCGCGCCGCCGACCTGCTGATCTTTGACCGCGACCTCTCTCCCACCCAGCAGCGGAACCTCTCCGGAATCCCGCGGGTGATTGACCGCACCCAGCTCATTCTGGATATTTTTGCGCGGCGCGCCCGCAGCCGCGAAGGCCAACTGCAAGTGGAGTTGGCGCAGTTGAACTACCTGCTGCCGCGACTCCCGGGCCGGGGTCTGGAGCTCTCGCGGCTGGGCGGCGGGATCGGCACGCGCGGCCCCGGCGAGACCCAACTGGAAACGGACCGGCGGCGCATCCGGCGGCGCATCCGCAAAATCCGAGAGGAGCTCGAGGCGGTGCGCCGCCGCCGGACCCAGCAACGCCGAGCGCGGCAAGCCCTGGCGCTCGATACCATTGCCCTGGTGGGGTACACCAACGCCGGGAAATCCACGCTCTTCAATGCGCTGACTCGGGCGACCGTTCGGGTGTCCGAAAAATTGTTTTCCACCCTCGACCCCACTGTGCGCGCGGTGGAGTTGCCCTCGGGGCGCCGGGCGCTGCTCTCGGACACGGTGGGATTCATCCGGGACCTGCCCCCGGGTTTGGTGGCCGCCTTCCGCGCCACGCTGGAAGAGGTGCAGGAGGCGGCGCTGATCTTGCACGTCAGCGACATCTCCAGCCCACAACACGCCGAGCAGGACGCAGAAGTGGCCAAGGTGCTGGCGGAATTGGGTGTGGAGCAGATCCCGCGGCTGCACGTGTTCAACAAAATCGACCTGCTGGAGGAAGCCGAGCGTCGACGGCTGAAGAATTCTTCCCGGGTGGCCTTCGTCTCTGCGTTAACCGGGATGGGCCTGGAGGAGTTGCGGCGGCAACTCGAGTCCTTGCTGCCGGGGATGCGAGCCGTGCGCGTGGCCCTGCGCTTCTCTCCCGCCGACGGACGCCAGCGCGCCCTCGTGCATCAGCGCGGACGGGTGCTCAGAGAGCAATTGCGCGACGGCTGCCTCTGGATCGAGGCGGAATTGCCCGAATCGCTTGCCCGCCAACTGCAAGAATTCGCCCGCCCCACCTAGAGTCAACTCACTCTCCTCATATTCGCCTCTTTCCGGTTGCCCAGGTTGGCCTCCCGTCCGCTCCGGCCAGCCAACTTGCTGCTGGCAAAGGAGTTTTCGCTGTGGAAAAAACTGTGGAAGTCCTCTAGAGTTGTTTTGCCGCGAAAAATGCGGCTAAATCTCACTGCCCAATGTAAAGAAACCGCCCCACAGGATAAGTTATTTTCTCCCAATAGGTTACGAAGGCTTTGCCCGGGTAGCACCCCTACTTCTGGCTGGCGGCGGGGAGCGGCCAGGGAGAAAACGGGTGGGAAAGTTTTGCACATTTCTGGGGCCAGGCGCGATTCGTTTGACACTGGTCAAAACCCGCTAGTATATTGCTCTGGCCGCGAGCAGGGTGGTGCGTGGCAAGGCGGGGAGGGGGGCTTTTCCTCGTGGCGGACCTGCCCGGCGGGCTTTCGATGAACGTTCCCATCGGCCTCACCGTTTCTCGCCTTCTCATTGTCCCCTTGTTCGTGGCGGTTTTGCTGGCTCGGGGGAAGAATTTTGAACTCTGGGGGCTGGCTATTCTCCTGGCCGCTGGGCTCACCGACTGGCTGGACGGCTACTTGGCGCGGAAACGCCGGCAGATCACCCCCTTGGGCGTGTTGCTCGACCCGATCGCCGACAAGTTGTTCATCTGCTCTGCCTTCATCGTTCTGGTTGAACTGGGGCTGGCGCCGGCCTGGATGGTGGTAATCATTGTTAGCCGGGAGTTAGCCGTGCAGGGCCTGCGCACCATCGCTACCGCCGAAGGCTTCACCGTGGCCGTCTCCGAGTTGGGTAAAGTCAAGATGGCCCTGCAAGTCTGCACCGTGGGCGTGCTGATTCTGGGCAGCCGCCAGCCCGCCCTCAAGCCCTTGGGGATGGTGGCGTTGTGGCTGGTGGTGTTTTTTGCCCTGGTCAGCGCCGCCCGCTATTTCGCCGAGTTCTGGCGCCATCGGGCGGAGCGCAGCCGGCAGCGGCGCGCGCAATTGCTGGTGATGCGGCCCGAGAAGAAACGGGATGTTGCCGCTCACTAAAGACGAGCAGCGCCGGCTGCTGGAGTTGGCGCGGCAGGCGATTGCCGCCGCCCAGTCGGGCACGCCTCTCGACCTCGACGCGGTCGCCGCCCGGCTCCCCTCCGAGCAACTCCGCCAGCCGGGCGCCGCCTTCGTCACCTTGCACCACCAGCGCCGCTTGCGCGGGTGCATCGGCAATGTGCGGGCGGGGAAACCCCTCTATCAAACCATCGCCGAGTGCGCCCGCGCCGCTGCCTTTCACGACCCGCGCTTTGAGCCGGTAACGGCTGAGGAAGTGCCGGAGCTCGAAATCGAGATCTCCCTCCTCTCCCCCTTCTTTCCCATCCAACCCCATGAGGTCAAGCCGGGTGAGCATGGCCTGATGGTGACGCAAGGATTGCAGCGGGGCCTGTTGCTCCCCCAAGTGGCCCCCGAGCACCACTGGAACCGGGAGCAGTTTCTTGAGGAAGCCTGCGCCAAAGCCGGCCTGGAGCGGGATGCGTGGAAAAAGGGGGCCGAGCTGGAAGCCTTTACCGCTTTTGTCTTTTCAGAAGGGAGCTCGTTGGCCGGGCCCTCTGTGGTCAACCCCTCCGGGCGGCGCTCCTGAAAATACTTTTTTCGCCGGGTGGGGGTGGCGGCGGCTAGCGTTGCAGAACGAAATGCGCCCGGCGATTCAGTTGGCGGCAAGCCTCCTCGCGCGACTCGGTGCAGAAGGGCTGGGTCTTGCCCAGGCTGAGGGTTTCGAGCTGCTCGGCGTTCACACCCAGGGAAATCAGGTAGTTTTTGGTGGCCTCGGCGCGGCGGACTCCCAGGGCCAGGTTGTATTCGTCCGAGCCGATTTCGTCGCAGTGGCCTTCAATCAGAATGCGCGCCTGCGGCTGGCTTTGCAGAAACTCCGCCACCCGCTGCAGGGTAGCGGCTGCCTCGGGCCGGATCTCGGCTTTGTTGAACTCGAAGAAGATGTCCTGGACGTATTGCGCGAAGAGTTCGTCCAGGGATGGCTCGGCCGGAGCCGGGGGTGGGGCCGGAGGGGGCGGGGGCGGAGGCGGCTGCACGACCTGTAAGGTGGCCGTGGCTTGCTCGGAGCCGCTCGGGCCGCGGGCCGTCAAGGTGTAGGTGGTGGTCTGAGTGGGATTGACAGTTGCGCTTCCGCGACCGCTGACCCGGCCGATGC
>JBHHYS010000074.1:0-11754 GCA_046757645.1 Terriglobia bacterium
GACCGCCGGTCTCCAAAACCGGATGTGGGGGTTCGAATCCCTCCGCCCCTGCCAACGTGTGTGAGGATTTGAGCGAGAACGAATGCGCGCGGTAAAGGAAGTCCAGGAAAGGATGGCCGTCCCGCCCGGCGGCGGTCCCTCGGGGCCGGCGGGGCCGGTGGACAAAGTGCGCAGCTGGCCGGGGCAGGTGCGCCAGTTCCTGCACGACGTGCGCCAGGAGTTGCGCAACGTCACTTGGCCCAGTTGGAACGACGCCCGGGCGACCACGGTGGTGGTTCTGGTGGCCACTTTCTTCTTTGGGTTCTACTTAGGGTTTGTGCTGGACCTCCCTTTTCACCAGTTGATGAAGTCGCTGCTGGAATTTGGTCGGCGATTGGTGGGCTAGTGGTCGAAGCAACGAAACAAAAGCAAAAGCAGTGGTACATCCTGCACACCTACTCGGGCTTTGAGCGCAAGGTGGCCGAGAGCTTGCGCAGCCGCGTGGAAGCCTTCGGACTGCAGGAGAAGATCGGGGAGGTGAAAATTCCCACCGAGCCGGTAATCGAGATAAAGGGCGGGAAGAAAATCACCAGCGAACGGATGTTCTACCCCGGCTACGTGCTGGTGGAGATGGAGATGGACGAGCACACCTGGCACGTGGTGCGCTCCACCCCGCGGGTCACCGGCTTTATCGGGACCGGCGCCGCCCCCACCCCCTTGAGTCCCAGCGAGGTGGACCAGATCCTCCATCGCGTGCAGGAGGCGGCTGACAAGCCCAAACCCAAGCTTAGCTTTGAGCGGAACGAGACCGTGCGCATCATTGACGGGCCCTTCACCAACTTCGCCGGGGTGGTGGAGGAGGTGAATCCCGAGCGCAACACCCTCAAGGTGATGGTCACCATCTTCGGCCGCTCCACCCCGGTGGAACTCGACTTCTTGCAGGTGGAGAAAACGTGATGGCGGCGCGGGTGCCCACCGGGGGCGGCCCGAAGCCGCCGAGGGAACTTTTTGAGAGAGTAGTGCCGGGAAGATTCAGGTTGGCGATTGATCCATAGCGGAGAGTAGCCATGGCAGTCCGGACCCCCAAAGGCAAGAGAGTGGTGGCGATGGTCAAGCTGCAGATTCCCTCTGCCAAAGCCACCCCGGCGCCCCCGGTGGGCCCCGCCCTGGGCCAGCACGGGGTCAATATCATGGAATTCTGCAAGCAGTTCAACTCCAGGACCGCGGGCAAGGGCGAGGAAGGGTTGATCATCCCGGTGGTGGTCACGGTCTACCACGACCGCTCCTTCACCTTCATCACCAAGACGCCGCCGGCCGCGGTGTTGCTCAAGCGGGCGGCCAACATCGCCAAGGGCTCGGGGGAGCCGAACAAGAACAAAGTGGGCACGGTGACCGAGAAGCAGGTGGAGGAGATCGCGCGCCTCAAAATACCTGACCTCAACACCGTCAGTGTGGAGGCGGCCATCAAGACGGTCAAAGGCACAGCGCGCAGCATGGGTTTGGACGTGGTGTCCTAAACAGGAGCGAGCCGAGTGAGCGTTGCGATTGCCCGAGCAGGAAAAAGAATTCGGCAGGCGTGGGCCCAGGTGGAAAGCCGCCCCTACCCCATCGAGGAAGCGGTGGCGTTGCTGAAGAGCCTGCACGCCACCAAGTTTGACGAAACCGTGGAGTTGGCTCTGAATCTGGGGGTGAACCCCAAGCACGCCGACCAGATGGTGCGCGGCACTGTGGTGCTGCCGCACGGGCTGGGCAAGACCCTGCGGGTGGCGGTGATTGCCGGCGGGGAGAAGGTCAAGGAGGCGGAGGCCGCCGGGGCTGACTTCGTGGGCGGGGAAGACATGGTGCAGAAGATTCAGCGGGGCTGGATGGACTTCGACGCCGTGGTGGCCACGCCCGATATGATGCGTGCGGTGGGTAAGCTGGGGCGCATCCTGGGCCCGCGGGGGCTGATGCCCAACCCCAAGACGGGCACGGTCACCTTCGATGTCACCAAAGCCGTCCAGGAGACCAAGGCGGGCAAGGTGGAGTTCCGCGTGGAGAAGGGCGGCATCGTGCACGCCCCGGTGGGGCGGATCTCCTTCGAGGCCTCCAAGCTGGTTGAAAACGCGCGGGCGGTAATCGGCGCGGTGATCCGCGCCAAACCGGCGGCGGCCCGGGGACGCTACGTGAAAAAAATTACTCTCAGCTCGACCATGGGAGCCGGCATTTTGGTCGATCCGGCCTCGGTCGAGGCTACCCTCTGAGGAGGAAGCTGCTGTGGCCAAAAAACGCAGCCAAAAACAGGGCGAGGTCGAGAGCCTCCACCAGGAGTTGTTGCGCGTCTCCACGCTGGTGCTCTCCAGTTTCCAGGGCCTGAGCGTGCAGCAGGAGACCGATCTGCGCCGGGCGATCCGGGCGGCGGGGGGCAACTACCGAGTGGTGAAGAACACCTTAGCGCAGCGGGCCGCGGAGAATACCCCGGCGGCGCCGCTGCTCGAGAAACTGAAAGGCGTCAACTCCATCGCCTCCACCCAGGGCGACCCCGTGGTGCTCGCCAAAGCGCTGACCAAGTACGCCAAGGAGAACCCGGCTTTTACCTTTCGCCGTGGCTTGGTGGAAGGTCGCGTGGTCTCGTTGGCCGAGTTGCAGACGCTGGCGGCGCTGCCCAGCCGCGACGAACTCTTTGGCAAGCTGCTCGGGTGCTTGCAGGCACCGGCGCAGCGCCTGGCCTCGCTGCTGAGCGCGCCGGCCCGGCAGCTGGCGGTGGTGCTGCAACGAGCCGAGCAGGAGAAAAAGTTTTCTGAGTCCTAAGCAGAACTCATTTCTAGCGCAGGAGGACGAACCCGTGGCTGAGAAGGCTGAAACCAAGGAAGCGAAGAAGGCAGGCAAACTCGACAAACTGGTGGAGGAGGTCAAAGGGCTTTCCTTGCTCGAGGCAGCTGAGTTGGTCAAGCGTCTGGAGGAGGAGCTGGGGGTGTCGGCGGCCGTCGCTGTTCCCATGGGGGCGGCGGGTGCCGGGCCCGGTGCTCCCGGCGGGGCCCCCGTTGCCGAGGAGCAGACGGAATTCACCGTCGTGCTCAGCGAGGTGGGACCGAACAAGATCAACGTGATTAAGGCAGTCCGCGAAGTCACCAGCTTGGGCCTGAAAGAGGCCAAAGACTTGGTGGACGGCGCCCCCAAGCCCATCAAAGAGGGCGTGGGCAAGGAAGAAGCCGACACCATCAAGAAGAAGTTTGAGGCCGCGGGTGCGAAGGTCGAAATCAAGTAGGCGTCTCGACTCGATCGCCTCGGTGTGCCGAGGAAGAATCGCGGGAGGAGTGCAAAGCAATCTATGAGCAACCAGAAGAATGGCCGCAATGGGCCGGAACGTCGCCGGCTCGATTTCTCCAAGATCGAAACGGCGATTCAGATTCCCAATCTTATCGAGGTGCAGCGCCGCTCCTACAACCGTTTCTTGCAGATGGACCGACTGCCGGCCGAGCGGGAAGACATGGGCTTGCAGGGGGTATTCACCTCGGTGTTTCCCATCCAGGACTTTCGCGGCCTCTCCCAGCTCGACTTTGTCGACTACGCCATCGGCAACTGGGAGTGCAAGTGCAGCAACCTAAAAGGGCTGCACCACCTGCGCACCCCCTGCCGCGGCTGCGGCACCAGCTTGCGCACCGATCCCAAGCGGGTGGGTGACTTGATCTGTCCCCGCTGCGGCACCCCGAACAAGAACGCGGTGGTCATCTGCAACAAGTGCGGCGACCCGGTGGGCTTGCAGCTCAAGTACGACATGGTGGAGTGCCAGGAGCGCGGCATGAACTATGCCGCCCCTCTCAAGGTCACCATCCGCCTCACCATCTATGAGAAGGACGCCGACACCGGGGCCAAGTCCATCCGCGACATCAAGGAGCAAGAGGTTTACTTCGGCGACCTCCCCTTGATGACCGAGAACGGCACTTTCATCATCAACGGCACCGAGCGCGTGATCGTCAGCCAGCTGCACCGCTCCCCGGGCTGCTTCTACGATGTGGCGAGCAACCGGGCTTACTTCCTGGGCAAGATCATTCCCTATCGCGGCGCCTGGGTGGAGTTCGAGTACGACGCCAAAAACATTCTTTCCGTGCGGGTGGACCGCAAACGCAAACTGCTGGGAACGGTTTTCCTGCGGGCCCTGGGGCTGAAAAGCAACGAGGAGATTCTGCGCACCTTCTACACGGTGGAACGCATTACCGTCGAAGACAAGAAGCTCTACTGGCAGACCTCCGAGGGCTTGGTGGGGCGCAAGCTGAGCCGGGAAATCCGTCGGCCGCGCTCGGAGGAGCTGATCGCCTCGGCCGGCCGGCTCATCTCCGCCAGTGTCTACAAAGAAATCCTCAAGGCCAAGATCAGCGGGGTGGAGATTGGCCCCGCCGACCTCGAGGGCGCCTACACGGTCGCCGACATCATCAACACCCAGACGGGCGAGGTGCTGCTCGAGGCCAACCACGAGGTCACCCCCGACGTCCTGGCCCAGATCTTGGACGCAGGCATCCGGGAGCTGCAACTCTTCTTCCCGGAACGCGACGACGTCGGCATCGTCCTCAGCCACACCCTGAAGAAAGACAATCTGCGCACACCCCAGGAGGCCCTGATCGAGATCTACCGCAAACTCCGCCCGGGCGACCCCCCCACCCTGGAAACCGCCACCTCTCTCTTCCAGGGAATGTTCTTCGACGCGCGCAAGTACGACTTCTCCCGGGTGGGGCGGTTGAAGTTCAACATCAAGTTGGGCCTCAACACCGCTCTGGAAAAGCGCACTCTGGAGCGGCGCGACTTCATCGAGGCCATCAAGTACCTGCTGAAGATGCGCAGGAACCCTGAGGGCCGCTACGTCCCGGATGACATTGACCACCTGGGGAACCGGCGGGTGCGCTCGGTGGGCGAGCTGCTGGAAAACCAGTTCCGCATCGGCCTGGTGCGCATGGAACGGGCGATCAAGGAGAGGATGTCGGTCTCCCAAGAGATCGCCACCGCCATGCCGCATGACTTGGTGAACGCCAAGCCGGTGATGGCGGCCATCCGGGAATTTTTCGGCAGCTCCCAGCTCTCCCAGTTTATGGACGAAACCAACCCGCTGTCGGAGATCACCCACAAGCGGCGGCTCTCGGCGCTGGGGCCGGGGGGGCTGAGCCGGGAGCGCGCCGGCTTCGAGGTGCGCGACGTCCACCCCAGCCACTATGGCCGCATCTGCCCCATCGAGACCCCCGAGGGACCGAACATCGGCCTGATTAGCTCGCTCTCTTCCTACGCCCGCATCAACGAGATGGGCTTCATCGAATCGCCCTACCGCAAGGTGCGCAATAGCCGGGTGGTGGATTACGTCACCATCCTCAACGCGGGGGACACCGACTTCAAGGTGGGCGAACACGTGGAAGCGGAGAAGGTGGAGGAAGCCAACGAGAAGCTGCCCCCGCGGCGGCGGGCCGAGTCCGAGCCCTACTGTTTCTACCTGACCGCGTACGAAGAGGACCGCTACGTCATCGCCCAGGCCAACGTGCCTCTGGACGCCCGGGGGCGCATCGTCCCCGAAATTGTCAACGCCCGTCTGGGGGGCAGCACGGTGCTGAAGGCCCGGGAGGAGGTGGAGTACGTCGACGTCAGCCCGAAACAACTGGTCAGCGTGGCCGCCAGCCTCATCCCCTTCCTCGAACATGACGACGCCAACCGCGCCTTGATGGGCTCGAACATGCAGCGCCAGGCGGTGCCCTTGCTGCAGGCTGAGGCCCCGCTGGTGGGCACCGGGATGGAGGGGGTGGCCGCCCGGGACTCCGGCGCGGTGGTGCTTTGCCGCCGGGATGGGATTGTGGAGGCGGTGGACTCCGAGCGCATCCTGGTGCGGGCCCTGGGGGAGGGCGACGTCGGCACCATCTCGCTCGACATCCACGCCGACATCTACTCGCTCACCAAGTTCAAGCGCTCCAACCAGAACACCTCCATCACCCAGAAGCCCATCATGCGGGTGGGTCAGCGGGTGGTGAAAGGCCAGGTGCTGGCCGACGGGCCCTGCACGAACCAGGGGGAGCTGGCGCTGGGGCGAAACGTGCTGGTGGCCTTCCTGCCCTGGCGGGGCTACAACTTCGAAGACGCCATCGTGGTCAGCGAACGGTTGGTCAAGGAGGACTTTTATACCTCGGTGCACATCGAGGAGTTCGACATCGAGGCCCGCGACACCAAGCTGGGCCCGGAAGAAATCACCCGCGACATCCCCAACGTCAGCGAGGGCTTCCTGCGCAACCTGGACGAGAGCGGCATCGTCCGCATCGGCGCCTCTGTGCGTCCGGGGGATATCCTGGTGGGTAAGGTGACGCCCAAGGGGGAAACCCAGCTCACCCCGGAAGAGAAGCTGCTGCGCGCCATCTTCGGCGAAAAAGCGGGGGACGTGCGGGACGCCTCGCTCTACTGCCCGCCGGGGATCGAGGGGGTGGTGGTTGACGTCAAAATGTTTGCCCGCAAGGGCGCCGACAAGGACGAGCGCCACCGGCAGATCGAAGCCGCCCAGGTGGCCAAACTGGAAAACAACCTCGAGGATCAGATCACCGTTCTCCGGGATGAGCGGCTGAAGCGCCTCGCCGAATTGCTGGGGGGCCAGATGCTGGTCAGCGACTTGCACGACGAAAAAACCAACAAGCGCTTGCTCACCAAGGGTACGGAGCTCACCCGCGAGGCGCTGGCCAAAGTCACCACCCGCAACCTGAAGCGCATGAAGCTGAAGGAGAAGGACCCGCTGCTGGCGGAGAAGATCGACGACATCGAGGAGAAGACCTCCCGGCAGATTGACGTCCTGCGCAAGATCACCGACGAAAAGATCGCCAAGCTGCGCAAGGGGGACGAGCTGCCTCCGGGCGTCATTCACATGGTCAAAGTGTTTGTCGCCATGAAGCGGAAGCTGTCGGTGGGCGACAAGATGGCCGGGCGCCACGGGAACAAGGGCGTCATCGCCCGCGTGGTTCCCGAGGAGGATATGCCCTACCTGCCCGACGGCAACCCGGTGGACATTGTGCTCAATCCCCTGGGGGTTCCCTCCCGCATGAATGTGGGCCAAATCCTGGAATCTCATCTGGGCTGGGCGTCGAAGGAGCTGGGGAGCAAGATCAGGGCGCTGCTGGCCGAAAAGACCCGGGCCGACGGCTTCCGAAAATTCTTCCACGACATCTTCCGCGGCAGCTTCCTGGCCGAACAGGTGGAGGAGATGCTGGAAGAGATGGATGACAGAGAAGTGTTGGCCCTGGCGGCGGAGTGGCGCGAGGGGATTCCCCTGGCTTCGCCCGTCTTCGACGGCGCCCGCGAGGAAGAAATCAAGCACCTGCTGGAGGTCGCCCAGCTGCCCAGCAGCGGCAAGACCACCCTCTACGACGGTCTCAGCGGCGAGCCGTTCGGCCAGCCGGTCACCGTGGGCTACATCTATATGATGAAGCTCTCACACCTGGTGGACGACAAGATCCACGCCCGCTCCATCGGGCCCTACTCGCTCATCACCCAGCAGCCGCTGGGGGGCAAGGCGCAGTTTGGCGGCCAGCGCCTGGGTGAAATGGAGGTGTGGGCGCTGGAAGCCTACGGCGCCGCCCACACCCTGCAGGAGTTGTTGACCGCCAAGTCCGACGACATCTATGGGCGAACCAAGATTTACGAAGCCATTGTCAAAGGGGAGGCGGCGATTGAGCCCAGCGTGCCGGAATCCTTCAACGTGCTGATTCGCGAGCTGCAATCCCTTTGCTTGGACGTGGAGCTGATGAAGCGGCAAAAGCCGCCGGATCAAACCTAATAAATTTTCTCGGCTGAGAGGAGAAACAACCTTGTATCGGAGCAGCCCCTTCGATCGCGCCAACCTGATTGCAGACTTTGATTCCATTCGCATCAGCCTGGCCTCGCCAGAAAAAATCCGGTCCTGGTCACACGGGGAAGTGACCAAGCCCGAGACCATCAACTACCGCACCTTCAAGCCGGAGCGCGATGGCCTGTTCTGCGCCCGCATCTTCGGCCCGGTGAGCGACTGGGAGTGTTTGTGCGGCAAGTACAAGCGCATGAAGCACCGGGGGGTGATTTGCGACAAGTGCGGGGTTGAGGTCACCCTCTCCAAAGTGCGCCGGGAGCGCCCGGGGCATATCGAGCTGGCCGCCCCTGTCAGCCACGTGTGGTTTTTCAAGGGGGTGCCCTCGCGCATCGGGCAACTGCTGGACGTCACCCTCCGCGACCTGGAACGCATCCTCTACTTCGAGTCCTACGTGGTGGTGGACCCGGGCGACACCAAGCTGAAGGAACGCGAACTGCTGAACGAGGAACGCTACCGTGAGGCCCGGGCGGAATACGGGGACAGCTTCCGGGCGGGCATGGGCGCCGAGGCCATCAAAGAGCTGCTCAAGAAAGCGACCGTGGACAAGCTGGCCGGGGAGCTGCGCAAGAAGATGCGCTCGGATCCCTCGCTGCAAAAGCGCTTGCGCTGCGCCAAGCGCTTGCGGGTGGTGGAGGCTTTCCGCCGGTCCGGGAACAAGCCCGAGTGGATGATTCTGGACGTGCTGCCGGTGTTGCCGCCCGAACTGCGCCCCCTGGTGCCGCTCGATGGCGGCCGCTTCGCCACCTCCGACCTCAACGACCTCTACCGCCGGGTGATCAACCGCAACAACCGGCTGAAGAAACTGATGGAGCTGCGCGCCCCCGAGGTCATCATCCGCAACGAGAAACGTATGCTCCAGGAGGCGGTGGACGCTCTGTTCGACAACGGCCGCCGGGGTCGCGTGCTGCGGGGGGCCAACAACCGCCCCCTGAAGTCGCTCTCCGACACCCTGAAGGGCAAGCAGGGGCGCTTCCGCCAGAACCTGCTGGGCAAGCGGGTGGACTACTCCGGCCGCTCGGTCATCGTCATCGGCCCGGAGCTGAGACTCCACCAGTGCGGTCTGCCCAAGAAGATGGCGCTGGAGCTCTTCAAGCCCTTCATCTACCACCGCCTGGAGCAGGCGGGTCACTGCACCACCATCAAGCAGGCCAAGGAGCTGGTGGAGCAGCAGGATCCTATCGTCTGGGACATCCTGGAAGATGTCATCCGGGAGCACCCGGTGCTGCTCAACCGCGCCCCCACCTTGCACCGCCTGGGCATCCAGGCGTTTGAGCCGGTGCTGGTGGAGGGGAAGGCGATTCGCATCCACCCCTTGGTCTGCACCGCCTTCAACGCCGACTTTGACGGCGACCAGATGGCCGTGCATATCCCCCTCTCCCCGGAGGCCCAGATCGAAGCCTCGGTGCTGATGCTGAGCTCGAACAACATCCTCTCCCCTGCGAACGGCCAGCCGCTGACCGTGCCCAGCCAGGATATGGTGCTCGGCCTCTACTACCTGACCAAGGCGCGCCCGGGCGCCAAGGGGGAAGGGCGGGCCTTCGCCAACTTCGACGAGGCGCTGCTGGCGCTGGAAGCGGGTGAAGTCGAACTGCTCACCCCGATCCGCCTGCGGTACACCGGGGAGGTGATTGACCTCACCCTGGCCTACGACGACCAGGACGTGCTGCACACCGAGTCCATCCGCCTCAAGCACCAGTTCATCAACACCACCGTGGGCCGCGTCATCCTCAACGACCACCTGCCCCCGGGCATGCCCTACATCAACGGCCTGCTGAAGAAGAAGGGGGCGGGCCAGTTGGTGCAGTACTGCCACCTGAGATTCGGCCTGGAAGTCACGGTGCGCATGCTCGACGAAATTAAGGAGTTGGGCTTCCTCTACGCCACCAAGTCCGGCATCTCTCTGGGCATCGAGGACCTGCTGATTCCCGAGGCCAAGTCCCGCATGGTGGAGCAGGCCGAAAAAGAAGTGCTCAAAGTGCAGCAGCAGTACCTGGACGGCGCCATCACCAACGGTGAACGCTACAACAAAGTCATCGCCATCTGGTCGGATGTCACCGAGCGCGTGGCCGAAGATATGTTCAAGAGGATGGAAGAGCAGGACAAGGGCGGCACCCTCAACCCCGTCTACGTGATGGCCGACTCGGGCGCCCGCGGTTCCAAGCAGCAAATCCGCCAGCTCTCCGGAATGCGCGGTCTGATGGCCAAACCCTCCGGGGAAATCATTGAAACCCCCATCACCTCCAACTTCCGCGAAGGCCTCACCGTACTGCAATACTTCATCTCCACCCATGGTGCCCGCAAGGGACTGGCCGACACCGCCCTGAAGACGGCGGACTCCGGCTACCTGACCCGGCGGCTGGTGGACGTGGCCCAGGACGTCATCGTCAGCGAGACGGACTGCGGCACGGTGGACGGCATCGAGGTGGGTCCCATCGTGGAGGCGGGGGAGGTGGTCGAGGCGCTGCGCGACCGCATCGTGGGCCGCGTCAGTCTGCAGAAAATCAAGGACTACGAAGGCAACGTCATTGTGGACGTCAACCAGGAGATCACCGAGGAGCTGGCCAACGCCATCCAGTCAGCCGGCATCGAGCGGGTCAAGATTCGCTCCGTGCTCACCTGCGAGTCCCGCCGGGGGGTGTGCGTGGCCTGCTACGGGCGCAACCTGGCCACCGGGCGGATGGTGGAGTTGGGCGAGGCGGGGGGGGTGATTGCGGCGCAGTCGATCGGCGAGCCGGGCACCCAGCTTACCATGCGTACCTTCCACATCGGCGGCACCGCCACCCGCATCGCCGAGCAGTCGCACCTCGACGCCAAGAACAACGGTTTCGTCAAGTTTAGTGGTCTGACCACGGTCAAGACCCGGGAGGGCGGCCTGGTGGTGATGAACCGCAACGGCTCCCTCGCGGTGGTGGATGAGAAGGGTCGCGAAAAGGAACGCTACGCCATCGTCTATGGCGCCCGCCTGAAGGTGGAAGATGGCCAGCCGGTCACCCTGGGGCAGAGCCTGGCGGAGTGGGACCCCTACACCTTCTCCATCCTCACCGAAGTGGGCGGCACGGTGAAGTTCAAGGACCTGGAACCCGGCGAAACCCTGGAAGAGCAGGTGGACGAAGTCACCGGCCTGGCCCAGCGGGTGGTGACTATCCCCACCGGCGATGAGAAGCACCAGCCCGCGCTGGTCATCCAGGACGACCGCGGCCGCACCCGCAAGAAGTACCTGCTCCCCTCCCGCGCCCACCTGATGGTGGAGGAGGGAGACGATGTGCATCCGGGCAACGTGCTCGTCAAGATCCCCCGGGAAACCACCAAGACCAAGGACATCACCGGCGGCCTGCCGCGCGTGGTGGAGCTGTTCGAGGCCCGCAAGCCGAAGCAGCAGGCCTTCATCAGCGAGATCGACGGCGAGGTGAAGTACGGGGAAATCGCCCGCGGGGTGCGCAAGATCCATATCATCGGCGAGGACGGCACCACTAAGGAGTACGCCATCCCCCACGGCACCCACATCAGCGTGCAGGAGGGCGAGCAGATCAAGGCGGGCGAGCCGCTCATCGACGGCCCCCTCAACCCCCACGACCTCGTGGCTGTGCTGGGCGAGAAGTTCACCCAAGCCTACCTGGTCAAGGCCATCCAGGAGGTCTACCGCCTCCAGGGCGTCAACATCAACGACAAGCACATCGAAGTCATTGTCCGGCAGATGATGCGCTGGGTGCGGGTCGAAGACCCCGGCGACACCGAGTTCCTTCTGGACGAACAGGTGGACAAGTTCCGCTTCCGCGAGGAGAATGAGCGCGTCAAGCAGGGGGACGGTAAGCCCGCCGTGGGCCGCCCCATGCTGCTCGGCATCACCAAGGCCTCCCTCTCCACCGATTCGTTCATCTCCGCCGCTTCCGTCCAGGAGACCACGCGCATCCTCACCGAGGCCGCCATCCGCGGCAGCA
>JBHHYS010000075.1:0-11692 GCA_046757645.1 Terriglobia bacterium
CAGAAACTCAAAGCTCTGGTCATCCGCAAAGTGCAGAACAGTATCTATAGCGCCGACACCGAGGTGCACGACGCCATCACCAAGGTTCGCGGGTCGTTCGAGCGCTCGCTCCGCGCCATCCGCTTTCTCAAAGAGCAGGGCCTGCGGGTGAAGATCGCCTGCCCGCTGATGCGGCAGAACCTGGCCGGCTACCGCGGGGTGCAAGCCCTGGCCGAGGAACTGGGCGTGCCCTACCTGCTCGATCTCACCATCACCCCTAAACTCGATGGCGATCGCAGTGTGTTGACCCTGCGCGGCGCCCAGCAGGCGTTGCTGCCCATCTTGCAGGACCCGGTTTTGAATCCGCGGGGCAGCCTCAAACCCGAAGTGGCAAAAGCTGAGGACGACACCGCTGCTCAAGCCTACGACAATATCCCTTGCAGCGCCGGCCACAACAGTTGCTACGTTTCGCCCTACGGGGATGTTTATCCCTGCGTGCAGATGCCGCTGGCCACCGGGAACCTCCGCCAGCAATCCTTCACAGAGATTTGGTGCGATTCGCCGGAGATGCAGGGGGTGCGTGCGCTCCGGGAAAGTCACCTGCCCATCTGCTCGACCTGTACGATTCGCCGCTACTGTCAACGGTGTCCTGGACTGGCCTACCTGGAAGACGGGAACTTGCTGGGGCCGAGCGAGCGGGCCTGCGAGCTGGCCGAAGCGAACGCGCGGCTCGCGGGGGTGGTGAATCCGGTGAGCGCTCTGCACGCCTTGCCCGCACAGGGCGCGGCACCCACAGGCCCAACCAGCTAGGAGGAACCGATGGAGCGAGAGCCTGAAATCAAATCCACCCCGGCGGGCACGCCCACGCGGGACAGGAAGCCGTACAGCAAACCCACTTGTACCTCAGAGGAGATCTTTGAAACCAGCGCCTTGGCCTGCGGAAAACTGCCGGGCGGGGGTGGCCTGTGCAATTCCGTGCCCAGCGCCTCCTGAGGGATGCCCCCGCCGTGCTGCCAGCCTGCTTCCGTCATCGCCCGTGAGCACAAAACCATTGAATACAGCGGCCGATGGTACTTCGGTACTACACACTTTTGAACACCTGTACCATTGACCAGGGAGAGCGACGACTGCTAGCTTTGTTTACGGCGATGCTTTAGAGATACCTAGCTTGGGAAACCGAATGTGCGTGAGCCAACAACGCTGAACATCGGAATCCGCCTGGTGGTGGGGCTGCTCTTGCTCCTTCCTGCCCCCCTGGTCTACGCAGAGGAGTTGCAGACGCTGACCCCGGTGGCGGATTCGTTCGTCGATCAAGCCAGCCCGAATCAGAACAACGCCTTCTCCGCGGATTTGCGGGTCTTTTCAGTGGCCAGCGAGAACAGCCGCGCCATTGCTCGCTTTGACCTTTCTTCGATTGTTTCGACCGCCGCTGTCAAGACTTCGATCTTCAAACTGTGGCTGAAGACCCTTTCGGCCAACCGCAACCACGGCGCGTATCGCGTGACCGGCTCGCCTCAGTGGACCGAAACCGGCGTCACCTGGAACAGTCGGGACGGCGCGACCAACTGGACGACTCCGGGGGGCGATGTCAACCCCACCGCCGCCGATCTCAGACCTACGGGGCCGGTTGCGGGTGTCACAGTAAGTTGGACGATTCGCAGCGACGGCACCGTAACTAACATCCCCCAAGGTTGGTTGGACGGCTCGGTGCCCAACCTCGGCCTGATCGTCAAGGATAACGCCGAAAGTGCCATCCCGGCCCAGGAAGTGGAATACGGCTCCCGGGAACAGGTGACCGCCAGCCGGCGCCCTCAACTGGACGTCCATTTTTTGCGCGACGTGACCCTGGGCGCAGCCACGCCGGGGATTTCCGAGGTTACGTGGAGTTGGACCTTCCCCACCGGGAGCACCGCGGCCAATTACGACGGCGTGCTGTTTGCCAAGAAGTTGGGGCCGGGGGCGAGCTTTGTCTTCAGTCCCGGGGACGGCACCTCCTACGCCGTGGGCGATGACCTGGGCAACGGAGAGTCGGTGGCCATCAATACCACCAGCTTCGCTACCGTCAGCGCGGTGGACGAGAACGGGGCCGACAGCGTGGTGCTCCCGGGAACGCCCTACACGTATAAGGCTTTTACCCACGATGCCACCACCATTACCGGCGCGGCTACGCCCGCGCCCCCGCACTATGCCTTTGGGGTGAGCAGCGGGACCACTACGCTCACCGGCGGCGGCACACAAAAGAACTGGAGCTACAAGACCGGAGCGGCCACCTTGGCAGCTCCCGGGCTCATTGTAGGGAGTACAGTGGTCACCGGCTCGAATGACGGCAAAGTGCACAGCATGAGTAGCGCCACCGGGGAGCGCAACTACCGCCCGGTGGCCCCCTTGGGAACCACCGGCGGCGCCATTCAGTCCCGCCCGCCCGTGGTTCCGGCGGCCATGTCCTCGACCGGAGTCAACCTGGCCTACGTGGGCTCGGACGATGGCAAGGTGTACGCCTTCAACGTCCTGACCGGGGTGAAGCTATGGGAGGCGCCGGTAGCGCTGGTGGGGGGCAGCATTCAGGGAGCGACCGCGGTCCAGCTGAGTGGTTTTAGTAACGCCGGCTTTACCCACACTGTCGATCTGGTGATCGCGGGGACCCGCAATGTGGGAGCGGGTAGCACGGGCAACAACCGCGTGGTGGCACTCAATGGCAACACCGGCGTGGAGGTTTGGAGTTTCCAGCCGAGCAACATGGACATCATCAACTCTACCCCCTCGGTTGACTACGCCAGCAATGCGGTGTGGGTGACCAGCCGCAGCGGCGGAAACCTCCAACCCAGCCTGTGGAAGCTCGACAGCAACACTGGAGTGCTGCTCGACTCCTTCTTCGTCGGTGACGTCGATAGCTCGCCCACGCTCAACGCCGATGGCAAGGTAGTCTATGTTTTGACGACGAACGGTACCTTGTTCGCCGTACGCACCGACATTCCCAACTGCAGCCTGGCCACGAATGTGGGCACCGGTCCGGGCGTGGGCTTTCCCATTCCCGTCTCGGCAGGGGCGAATGCCGACGATATCTTTTTCAGCACCACCACGGTCAACAAGGTTCGCTTCACCTACGCGGCGGCGAGTTGCTCGGGGACGTTTACCACCCCCGCCGTCGGCTGGACGAACCCCAGCCTCGCGGCTCCCTCCACGCCGGTGGTCCTGCCGCCACCGCTGGCGCCCTTGTCCTCGCTTTTCGCGGGTTCCTCCGACGGCCGCTTGTACAAGATTGACCCCAGCACCGGGGCGATTCTGGACTCGCGGGTGGTAAATCTCTCCGCGACCGTCGGGGACCCCAGCTTTGATGTTCTCACTCAGAAACTGTTGGTAGGGGATACCAGTGCACGTATTTACTCATTCGACTGGTTCTAGAAGCCTGGCGCTTCTGTCGGGACTGCTGCTCAGCTTGTGGCTGCTGGTGCCGTCCAGCATCGCGGCACAGCCTCAGGGGGGCGGCGGCCGGGATGACGGGCTGCGGCGGCCTCAACGCCCCTTCTCCACGCGCGCCAAAGTTTTCTTCTGCAAGATCAGCGATGTGCAGTGCCGTACGGGCAAAAAGGGGTTTAATGTCGACAAGATTCGTGACCTGTACGTTTTCGTCGTTTGGCGTGGCGTCAAGGGCGTCCATACGCAAAAGCTCCGGTTTCGTCTCCCGGACGGGTACCACTACAAGACGCTCGAGACCCACTTCACCACGGAGGCGACGCCATCATCGCTGGATGTCCAAGTAGCGCAGCGCAGCCGGGGCAAACCGGTGGTGGTGGGTGTTCTCCCGGTGGCGGGCACCTTCATCACCCAACGTTCCCTTTTGGGTAAGTGGACAGTGGAAGTGTTCCTCGACGACGAGTTCGTCACCAAGACCCGCTTCACCTTACGCCGTCGCGGGCGAAGACGCTAAAATAGACCGCGGCGTTCTCGAGGGCGATGATCAATCCTGGCCAGCAACTTCGCGGGGAGCTTGTGGCGCAGGCCCTGCGCACCAGCGGCACCGTGCGTCTGCGGGTTTTCGGCGGCAGCATGCGGCCCTGGCTCCGCCCGGGCGACATCTTGTTGGTTCGCCGCGAGCACCCGGTGCGGGTTCGTCCGGGGGAGATCGTGCTCTACGCCCGCGGCGGCGCCCTCTTTGCCCACCGCGTAATCCGGAAAGGCTGGCAGGCGGGCCAACCTCTTCTGGTCACCAAAGGAGATGCCTTCCCCGAGGCGGACCCGGCGGTGTCGAGCGAGGAGCTACTGGGGCGCGTCGCCCGCGTCCTTCGCGGCCGGCGCGAGATCAATCTGGAGTCGTGGCGGCAGCTTTCGCTGGGTCGGTTCCTCGCCTTTCTTTCGGCCTCGAGCCGCTGGTTGTACCGCATCGCCAGCGTGGTGGAACGAGTCTGCTTTTCCCGGCGACAGACCCTCCCTCTGATCCAAGCCACACCCCCATCCGGCCCGGAGGGGTAGAGCAGTAGCCGCTGGGCCCGCTACCCCTGACACGCCCCGGGAAACGACTACGCGTGGCCTAGACTGCCTTCCCGCCGCGCCCGCCGCACCGCCCACCGGAAGAGACCGTAGCCACCCCCGAGAAGCACAAGGGCAAAGCCTGCCAGGGTGAGCGCCTCCACTTGGATTTCTCCCACGCCAGCGCCCACCAGAAGCGCTTTGCGCAGCCCGCTGAGCAAGGGGGTGATGGGGAACAACTGGCTGACGAAGCGCAGCCACGGAGGTAGAACCTCGACGGGAAACAGCGTGCCCGACACCAGCCAAGCCAGGGTGGCGAGCACCCAGGTCAAGGGATCGCCGCGCTTGAAGGCCAAGATGAAGCTGGCCGAGACCAACCCAAGACCCAAGAACGTCCCCATGCCCAAGACGACGAGAATCACGGCGGCCGACCAGTCCGCCCGGGCCAGGGAGAAATGAAAAGCCAGAACCGCCACAAGAAAGTAGGCCGCCCAGCGGGGGAGCTGGGCGAGCAGAATCGCCAGGTAGGAATAGACACAGAGTCCGGCGGCGGAAGTCGGAGTGACGAGCAGAGCCTCCAGGGTGCCGTTGAGCTGGGATTCCCGCAGGCTTTGCGCGAAGAGGTTGAGGGAAATGAAGAAGTAGTTGAAAACGGCGATCCCCACCAGCACAAAAGAGAAGTAGTCCGGGTAGGGGGCCAGGATCGGGGAGGGTCGCTCGCCGACCAGCCGGCCCAGGAAGAAGAAAGCGGCCACGGTCAGCACAATCTCGGCCAGGTTCAGGCCCCAGGCGAGCCGGTAGCTGGCGGCGATTCTCAGGTCGCGCCGGAGAAAGGCCAGAAGTGTGCTAAGCCGGCTGCGGGCTTTCGCCACGGCTGACCGCCTTTCGGTAGACTTCCTCAAGCGTTGCGCTCTGGAACTGGCGTTTCAACTCGTCGCGGGAGCCCAGAGCCACAATCTCGCCCCGGTCGAGGACCGCCAAGCGGTCGCAGAGCTGTTCCACCTCGGCCAGGCTGTGGCTGGCCAGCAGGATGGTCTTGCCCTGGCGATGGGCGAGCTGGTCGCGCAGCAGGCGGCGGAACTCCACGGCTGTCATGGGGTCGAGGCTGCGGGTGGGCTCATCCAGCAGCAGGACGGGCGGCTCCGGCAAGAGCGCCCGGCTCAGCCCTAGGCGGTGTTGCATCCCCACGGAGTACTTCACGAAGCGCCGGTCGGCCACCTCGGCCAGCCCCACCCGTTCTAGAACCTCTGCGATGCGCTTCTGCACCGGAGGCCCGTCCAGGGCGTAGAGCGCCGCGAAGAACTCCAGGTTTTGGCGGCCGCTCAGCCGGGCATAGAAGCTGCGCTCCACCTCCAGCATCACGCCCAGCCGGCGGCGCGTTTCTCGGGGCTCGCGAACCACGTCGAAGCCGCCGACGCGCGCCGCGCCCTGGTCGGGGAGTACCAGCGTCGCCAATATCTTGAGCAGAGTGGTCTTGCCGGCTCCGTTGGGCCCCACCAGCCCGAACACCTCGCCCGAGGCCACCTCCAGAGTGATTCCGTTCAGTGCCACAATCCGGCGCGCCGCTGACCCGCGGCGGCGCCAGCCCAGCAGCCCGTGGTCGTCCCGAAATTTTTTGCTGACTGCTTGAACCGTGATGGCTGGTGTTGGGGACAATTTAAAGGCTGGCCTTCGAAGCCGAGGTAAGCACCATCAGAAATCCGAAGCGCGATCCGTTGAGGCACGCGCCCGCCGGGGGGCGATTATAGCGCAGGGCAGGAGAAGCCTGCTGTGATTGCATAGCGCAGCCGAGGACAGGCCCGGAGAGCGGGTGCCCTTCGACTGCGCTCAGGGTCAACGCCGCACCCCTTCCGGACTGCGCGGTTGGGTCGCCCAGTTCCATCTCCGCCTCTGGAGGAGAACCGGGGTGGCAAGAGTCAAGCAGTTATCTCTTTTTCTTGCTGGGTTTGGTGATTTTCTCGGAGATGGCTTTGGCCTGGGTGAAGAGCAGCAGGTAATCGTGGCCGCCCGCCTTCGAGTCAGTGCCGCTCATATTGAAGCCGCCGAAGGGATGCGCGCCCACCATGGCTCCGGTGCACTTGCGGTTGAGGTAGAGGTTGCCACAGAAGAAGCGCTCCTTGGCCTTCTGCAGATTCTTGCGGTTCCGGGAGTAGACCGCGCCGGTCAGGCCATACTCGGTGCAGTTGGCGACCTCCAGGGCGTGGTCGAAGTTCTGGGCACGGATGACCGCGGTGACCGGGCCGAAAATCTCCTCCTGGGCGATGCGGGCGTGGGGATCGACCTCAGTGAAAACCGTCGGCTGGATGAAGAAGCCGTGGCGGTTGTCGCCTTCGCCGCCCGCCGCCAGCTTGGCTTCGTTCTTGCCGACATCGATGTAGCCCAGAATCGAATCGAAGGCACCCTGGTTGATCACCGGGCCCATGTAGTTGGCGGGGTCCTCGGCCGGGCCGACTTTGATGGCTTTCACCCGGGGCAGAAACTTCTCCAGAAAATCGTCGTAGATGCGCTGGTGCAGAACGATGCGGGAGCCCGCCGAGCACTTCTGGCCCTGGTAGCCGAAAGCGCTGGCGAGTGCTTCTTGGGCGGCGGTGTCGAGGTCGGCGGACTCATCCACCACCACGGCATTCTTGCCGCCCATCTCGGCGATGACCCGCTTGATCCAGATCTGCCCGGGCGGAGTTTTGGCGGCGCGCTCGACGATGTCCAGCCCGACCTCCTTTGACCCGGTGAAGGCAATCATCCGGGTGCGCGGGTGCTCGACCATGGCGTTGCCCGCCGTCGCCCCGCTGCCGGGCACGAAGTTGAAGACCCCGTCGGGGAAGCGGGCTTCCAGAATAATCTCGGCGATCTGCGCCCCGATGCCGGGGGTGTCGCTCGAGGGCTTCAGCACCACAGTGTTGCCGCTGACCAGGGCGGCGAAGGTCATTCCGCAGAGGATGGCCGCAGGGAAATTCCAGGGTGGAATCACCACCACCGCCCCCAGCGGGAGGTAGCGCAGCTCGGGCTTCTCGCCCAGAAAGGGGTAAGTCTTCTGCGGGCCGCTGAGCCGGAGGGCCTCGCGGGCGTACCACTCGGCGAAGTCGATGGCCTCGCAGACGTCGGCATCGGCTTCCAGCCAGGTTTTGCCGGCTTCGAGGATGCACCAAGCCACGAGTTCATTGCGGCGCCGGCGCATCAGCTGGGCGACCCTGAGCAGGCGCGTCGCCCGCTTTTCGGCGGGCTCGTACTGCCAGCTCTGGAATGCTTGGTGAGCCACTTCCACCGCCTGGCGCGCCTGCTCCGCCGAAGCCTTGGGGAAAACCCCCACCACCTCGTCCTTCTGCGAGGGGTTCCGCGACTCGAACTTCTGCTCCGCCGGGAGGCGCTGGCCGCCGACGATGATCTCGTACTCGCGCCCCAATGTGGCCCGCACTTTGTTAATGGCAGTGCGCAGCGTGTCGACTGCCGGCTTTTTGGAGAAGTCCTGACAGCTCTCGTTCTTGAACGGGGGAAGCTTCCTCATCGTCATCTCCTGGGAAACGGGATTCCACACGCAAGACCGGCCTAGCGGGCAATTCGCTATTATCGCCGAAACCGACGGGTTTGGCCAGCCGCGCTCATTTGTGGAATAGGATAAGGTTCATCGTATGCCCTTGGCTAAGTGGCTGTGGCCAGGCGGGAAGCGTCGGGCGGGCTTGGCGGCGCCTCCGACAGACGGGTCTCAAGGATGCCATCTCAACGGAAAGAGGCTAAGTGTCACCACTCCACGGCACACGAGTACACCTGATTGACAGGGCACGGAGATGTCCCTATAATGCCTTTTTGGAGTCCGGTTCGGAGAACCGATGTACGCAGTCATCCGCAGCGGCGGAAAGCAGTATCGAGTAGGGAAGGGCGACGTGGTGCGCCTGGAGCGCCTGCCGGGCAGGGTGGGCGGCAAGGTGGCTTTTAAGGAGGTGCTGGCCATCGAGGACCATGGGAAATTGAAGCTGGGCACCCCTGCGCTCGCCAAGGCCAAGGTGAGCGGCACTATTGTTGACCAGGGTAAGCGTCCCACGGTGCGGGTCTTCAAGTTCAAGAAAAACAGCCAGTACAAGATTCTGCGCGGGCACCGCCAGCCATTCACGGCGGTGAAGGTAACGGAAATCAGCGTGTAGTAACTCTTAGGAATGTCATCCTGAGCGAAGCGAAGGATCTCAATAGATGGATTCTTCGCTTCGCTCAGAATGAGAGGATTGGGAGCCACCGGCTATGGCACACAAAAAAGGCCAGGGCAGCAGCCAGAACGGTCGCGACAGCGCCGGCAAGCGCCTGGGCATCAAGCGCTTTGAAGGCCAATGGGTGCACGCCGGCTCCATTCTCGTCCGGCAGCGCGGCACTCCCCTCAAAGCGGGTGCCCACGTGGGCCGCGGCCGCGATGACACCCTGTTTGCCCGGGTGAATGGCAAGGTCATCTTTGAGAACAAAGGCCGGCTGGGCCGCTACGTCAGCGTGCGGCCGGACACGGTCGCCCCGCCGGTGGCGCGGCAGCCGCAGCCCAGCGAAGCAGCCGCCGTCAGCGCCGACTAGTCCTCTGCTGTACGCCACCCTTTCTCCGTCCCCGTATCTTCCGGTATTCTTTCCTGTAGCCCGATGGCGAGCAGCATCACGGGTCGCTGGCTTCCCCCGAGCGAAGTCAAGGGGTCGCTGACCGATGTTCATTGACGAAGCGAAAATCTGGGTCAAGGCTGGCGATGGCGGCAATGGCTGCGTCGCCTTCCGCCGGGAGAAGTACGTGCCCCGCGGTGGGCCTTCGGGCGGCGATGGCGGCGATGGCGGCGACGTGATTTTCGAAAGCACTGAGCACCTGAACACCCTGCTCCCCTTCCGCTACAATCGGGAGTTTCGCGCCCCACGCGGGCGCCACGGGGAAGGCAGCCAGTGCCACGGGGCCGAGGGCGCCGACTGCGTCATCCGGGTGCCGGTGGGCACCGTGGTGTTCGACGAGGAGCGCAGCGAGAAGCTCGTCGACTTCGCCGCCCCCGGGCAGCGCTGGGTGGCGGCCCGCGGCGGCCGGGGTGGGCGCGGCAATGCCCGCTTCGCCACCTCCACCAACCGGGCGCCCCGCCGGGTGGAGCCGGGCAGACCGGGTGAGGAGCGCCGCCTGCGCCTGGAACTGAAACTCCTGGCCGATGTGGGTCTGGTGGGCTTCCCCAATGCCGGCAAGTCCACCCTGATTTCGCGGCTCTCGGCCGCCCACCCCAAGATTGCTGACTACCCCTTCACCACACTCGAACCCTGTCTGGGAGTGGTGGCGGTGAACGAAGAAGAAAGTTTTGTCCTGGCGGACATCCCCGGCCTGATTGAAGGGGCCCACGCCGGCCATGGGCTGGGGACGCGTTTCCTGCGCCACATCGAGCGCACCCGCCTGCTGGTGCACTTGGTGGACGTGGCGGAGACCGGGCGCGACCCCGTCGAAGATTTTCAAATCGTGCGCCGCGAGCTGGCGCAGTTCAGCTCTCGTCTGGCCGAGAAGCCTGGCGTGGTGGTGGCGAACAAGCTCGATCTGCTTACCCGCCCCGAGCGCCTCGAAGGCTTACGGGCGTTCTGCGAAGCCGAGGCGCTTCCATTCCTGGCTATCTCTGCCCTGCGCGGCGAGGGTCTGGAGGATTTGCGGCACGCGCTCGGCGCCCGGCTGCGGGCGGGGGCGCCGGTTTCTTCTTCAAGCCATGTGTCATAGGAGCACGCCACCGGCGTGAGCAGACAACGGAAGAGCCGAAAGACGCTTCGCCTCGGCCTGTTCGGCGGCACCTTCGACCCCATCCACAACGGCCATCTGGCGGTGGCGCGCGCCGCCCGCCGCCGCTTTCGCCTCGACCGCATCTACTTCATTCCCTGCGGCCGCCCGCCGCACAAAGACCGCCCGGGATTGACCCCTTACCTCCACCGCTTCACCATGGTCGCCCTGGCCTGCATGGGTGCGCGCGGCTTTCTCCCTTCGCTGCTGGAAGCGGGGCCGGACTTGCGCGGCCGGCGCCGCTACTACTCCATCCAGACGGTGCGGCGGGTGCGCGGTCGAGGGGGCCGTCGGGCCCAGCTCTACTTCTTGTTGGGCGCGGACGCTTTTCTTTATCTGCCCACCTGGAAGAATTTTCGACAGTTGATGCGCCTGTGCGATTTCATCGTGGCCAACCGCCCCGGGTTCGATTGGCGCCGCACCCGCCCCGGACTCCCGGCCGCGCTTGGCGCTCGTGGGGGAAACGCTTCCGGGAGGATAATCCGTCTGCCGCACAGCACCATTCATTTTCTCCGGGGCGTGCACGTCGACATTTCCGCCACCCAGATTCGTCGTACCGCCCGCCGGGGCCAGGGGTTCGGCGACCGCGTGCCCCCTCGGGTCAAGGACTACATTGAAAAGATGAAGCTCTACCAAAGCGGCCGATGACGGAGCACCCGGTTCCAGAAGCAGTGGAGCGCGCCGTGCGCGCCGCCCTGGACAGGAAGGCGGTCGACTTGGTGCTGCTGGATTTGCACGGCGTCGCCTCCTTCACCGGTTATTTTCTCCTCTGCACCGGACTCTCCGCCCGCCAGGTGCAGGCGATTTCTGATGCGGTCGAAGAGCAGCTCGCCCGCCACGGCATTCTGCCCGATCACGTGGAGGGCTACGAACACGGCGAGTGGGTGCTGCTCGACTACGTGGACTTTATCGTGCACGTGCTTTCCGCGCGGGCCCGCGGCTACTATGACCTGGAGCGACTCTGGCGCCAGGCCGCTCGCTTGCCGGTTGCCGGCGACCCTCGCCCCGAATCGCGGGCAGAGTCGGGGTCGGTCGGGCGATAGGATGCTATGCGCATTCGACTCATCCTGCTGGGCAAGACGCGCAACCCCCACTTCCGTGCCTTGATCGAGGACTACCGCCAGCGTCTTGCCCGCTTTGCCCCCATCGAGATTGTGGAATGGAAAAGCACGGACGGCGGCCCCTGGGTGATCGCCGAAGCCCGCGGCAAAAGCGAGCGGGCTACCCTGGTCCTGCTCGACGCCGCCGGCCAGGCCTCCACCTCCGAGGAGTTCGCCCGGTGGCTCGCCCAACAGATGAACAGCGGGCGACAGAAACTCATTTTCTTGCTGGGCGGCGCCGAAGGCTTTCCCGACGAGACAAAACAGCAAGCCGACGTCCTTCTCTCCCTCTCCCAGATGACCCTCCCGCATGAGCTCGCCCGCGTGGTGCTGCTCGAGCAGCTCTACCGCGCCTTCGCCCTCTTGCGCGGCCATCCCTACCCGAAGTAGA
>JBHHYS010000076.1:0-11393 GCA_046757645.1 Terriglobia bacterium
ATCCCGCTAGGCGGGACGGCCTTCCTCGCCGCTACCGAGTTTCGCTTTTCGTTTTTCGGTTTTCGAGCCGCTACGGCGGGAAGTTCATGCGGCGCAGCAACTCGGGGAAGCGGGGAGCGTCGCCCGCCGGGGGTCGCTACGTGTCTGCATACAGAGGTGAATCGAGAACGCGCTCAGTATCCTTTCAGCTTTGCGTACTCTTGCTGAGCCTCTTGCAGGATGGGGACGTCCGGGTCGGCGTCTTTCCACAGCGCCAGGAAGTCCTGGTAGGCGCGGCGGCTGCGGGTGGTGTCGCCCGCCTGGGCGTAGGCCCGCGCCAGCCCCAGACGCGCCAGTGGATGAACAATAGAAAGCGGATCAACGCCCCGGCGGTCTAAAATCTTCTGAAACTCCGCCGCCGCCTTGGTTCCCTCTCCCTGGTCGAGATAGGCGTAGCCACGAATAAAGTTCGTTCCCAGCTCCCCACGCTCGTAGGGAGTAGCGGCCTGGAGCAGCTCAATCGCCCTGGTGGGATTCCCCCGTTGGATTTCGATGGTGGCACGGATGCCGGGAAGAGCGCGCGCGTTGACCAGGGTATCCTTCGGAAAGCGCTCCGCCAGCTCCTTTGCCAGCGCTTGGGCTTCGGCCTCAAAACCAGCCCGCGCCAGCGCACCAGCCGCGATACCCATTGTGCCCCGCGTCCGCGCAATCGCTAGCGCTGCTCGCGCCCGATCGCGCGCCTGCCGAGAATTCCCGAATTCTGCCTCCGTCGCCGCCTCGATTGCGGTCATGAAGGCAGCGCTTTCGCTCAACTTGAGCCGCTGCAACAGCTCGGCTGACTGGCGGGAAAACTCTCTGGCCTTTTTCGGCCGGCCCGACCAAGCCGCCGCGACCGCTTGAATAGCCAGACCCCAACCCGCATACGGCCCGCCCGCGCCTGCAAACCATTCGGCCTCCCGCTTCAAGGCAGTCGTATCATCCTGCGCAACGGCAATTTGATACAGCGATAGGTGGCAAGACACACTTTCGATCCCCCGGGCTGCGGCTTTCTCGCAGACCGATTTAACCTCCTCGAAGCGGTTGAGACCCATGTACGCCTTCGTTAGGGCGTCATAAGGAAAAACACTGTCCGGGTCCAGGCGAAGCGCTTCCTGCGCGTTTTCGAGAGCTTTATCGTATTGCCCGATGCCGCTGTACAGGCCGGCCACGTTGTTGGGCGGCGCCATATCTCGGGGATAGGTCTGTTTCCAGAGCTCATAAGTTTCGATGGCCTTGTCAATTTCCCGGGTGACGCCGTCGTAGTAGTGCGCGGAGATATAAAATTTCTCCCGCTCGCTAACCCGCTCCCGCCGCTCAAACGCCTTCTTGTAGTACTCAATCGAAGATTCGGTCTGAAACAGATTGCCGTGGACCGTTCCCAGCCGGGCATAGGCCATGGCGAAATTGGGGTCGAGCTCAACGGCACGCTTGAAAAAAGGGATGGATTCGACTTCTGCTCCCTTCGCGCGCTGCTCCACACCCAGGTTGTAGGCTTTGAGCGCCTCCAGCGACGAAGTGGTAGCCCGTTCGACTGGCGTGTCATATTTCTCAATCGAGCTAAGCGATTCGCCCAGCTTCCTGCGCAGCCGCGACGCTGCTTCACCCAACGCCCCCAGCACTTCCTCTTTGCCGGCGGCCTCCACCTGCTCTCGCGCCAGGGACTCATCCGTCTGGCAATTGATGGCATTGAGAGTAATGACGTAATTCTGGCCCAGGCCGGCGATGGAACCCGCCAGCATCGCCTTGATGCCCTGGCGTTGGCAGATTTCCCGGGCAATGGGAGTCGTCACTCGCGTGTCCGGTGAGCGGCCCATGAAGCGCAGCGTCTCCCGCACTCGCTGCTCGGGAACAATGTTCAAGAAGGGTGATTCTTCCAGCTTCACTGCCAGCGCCTGCTTGAGCGTTCCGTCAAAGACCGGCTCGCCCGTGGTGTTGACGAAATCCGCCAGCAGGATGTAATCGCTTTCGGTCATCGCCGGCGCCCGCTGGAAATAAAAGAATGCCGCGGCCACCAACAGCGCCACCCCCACAGCCACCGGGACGAAGAGTTTCCAGCGCCGCGTGCCGCTTGGCGCTTCACCGGCTTGGGCCGCTGTGGCGGCGGCAGCCGGGCCGCTGGGTGCGGCGGCCCCGCTCACGGCGGTGACTCGAGATGAATCCGTATCGCGCTTCAGGCGCTGCAAGTCCGCCCGCAGGTCGGAGGCGGTTTGGTAGCGCAAGTTGGGATCTTTCTCCAGCGCCTTGTTGAGGATGTGCTCCAATTCCGCGGGCACCACCGGGTTCAGCCGCACCGGCGCGGTCGGCACCCGGTTCAGGATGGCGTCGAAGATGAGCGCGGAAGTGCTGCCGGTGAAGGCCTGACGGCCGGTGGCCATTTCATAGAGCACCACGCCGAAGGAGAAGATGTCGGTGCGGGCGTCCACCTCCTCCCCGCGGGCCTGCTCGGGCGACATATAGGCCACCGTGCCCAGCGCCGTGCCCGGGCTGGTCAAGTGCTCCGCGCCGCTGGCGGTCAAGTCCGCCGCCCGGCCCACGGCTTCGGCCACGCGCTCCCGCTTGGGTATGGGCTTGGCCAGCCCGAAGTCGAGGATTTTTGCCTGGCCGCGCTGGGTGACGAGAATGTTGGCCGGCTTGATGTCCCGATGGGTGATTCCCTTGGCGTGGGCCGCCTCCAGCGCATCGGCAATCTGAATCCCCAGGGCCAGCAGCTTGTCGGTGGCCACCGGCTTGCCAGCGGCGTGCTCCTTGAGCGTCTGGCCCTCGAGCAATTCCATCACGATGAAAGGTCGGCGGTTGTGCTCGCCGATTTCGTGAATCGTGCAAATGTTCGGGTGGTTGAGCGCGGCGCTCGCCCGGGCTTCCCGCAGGAATCGCTCCAGCGCCTGGCGGTCCTGGGAAATCTCTTCCGGCAGGAACTTCAAGGCGACGCTCCGGCCCAAGGTTGTGTCCTCGGCCCGATAGACTTCGCCCATGCCGCCCGCGCCCAGCTTCTCCACAACGCGATAGTGCGAGATGGTCTGGCCAATCATAGGAGATAAACCCTGTCCCCGCAGCCCCTTGCGCCCGCCATCTTAGGCGGCGCCTGCGCGTAAGTCAACACGAGCGGGGGATAGGAGACAGGGCGTTCTGAAACTGCCCTCCCTGTGGCCACAAGCGCACGTAAGAACAATTAAACTATGTATCCGAGATAGAATCACTATATGGTTGAATCATCGCCAAACAACCCCTCCAGCTCAGTAGTTGTGCGTTCTGAGGGTGTCACCGCATCAGAACGATATTTGGGAAAGCTATGCAGGCGTTCTTTCTTGTCGCTTTGGAGCTATCCCGGAGTGTTTCGAGATCAGGGCCGCTCCAACGGCAAAGGTAATGGAAAAGAGGCTTGTGACATTCTAGTTGTTTTTGAAAACCACATCATTATTTTCAGTGATAAGGAATGCCACTTTGCTGATTCCGGCGATTTGAAACTGGACTGGGCACGTTGGTATAAGAAAGCAATCCTAAAATCCGCCGCACAAGTGTGGGGCGCGGAACGCTGGATAAGAGAATTTCCCAACCGCCTGTTCTTGGATAACCAATGCACCATCCCATTCCCAATCACCCTACCTGATCCTGCGAACGGGATTTTCCATCGCATTGTGGTTGCGCACGATGCGTCCCGGCGGTGCCGCGAACTGCTGGGAGGCAGTGGAAGCCTGATGCTCGATAGCAGCTTGATCGGTGATGCGCACCTAAACCAGCCATTCACAATCGGTCAGATCAACCCTGATAAGGGTTACGTCCACGTGTTGGACGACACCACGTTGGAGATTCTTATGAGCACACTCGATACGATCAGCGGCTTCACCGCATACCTGACGAAGAAAGAACGGTTTCTGACCGGGGACAAGGTGGTGCTGGCCGCAGGGGAAGAGGAACTGTTGGCCGTGTACTTGACTAAGATGAACAGCGCGGGCGAACACGACTTTGTTATCAAAGGAGATTTCGATGTTCTGAGCTTCCCTGAGGGGTCCTGGGAAGAGTTTACTCGCAGCCCTGAAAGACAGGCGCAAATCGAAAGCAACCATATCAGCTACACATGGGACAGCCTAATTGAAAAATTTGCGTTCCATGCCATGACAGGCACGCAGTATTTCACAACTGGAAGGGCCTTGAGCGAGCAGGAAACAATGTTCCGGTTTTTGGCTCGGGAACCAAGGACGCGGCGGCGACTGCTAGCCATTAGCCTTCATGAGGTGCTGGAGCGAAGCATTCATTCGCGCGCCCCTTGGGACGCCCGCGTCATGGAGCCGTCTAACGTCGGCGATCCTCATTATGTCTTCCTGTTTGTAAAGCGTCAGCCAGACCTTTCGGACGCGGAATACCGAAACCTGCGGATGAACCTATTATCTGATTACTGCCACGTAACGAAGCTCAGATTTCCGCAGGCGATACATATCATCGGTATTGCTAGTGAAGCTGGGATTGTTCCGCGCCGCTCAGAGGATTGCCTCTATCTCAACGCTTCCGATTGGAATGCGGAAGCTGAGGCAAAAGCACGAGAAATTCAACAGCGGTTCGGACTGCTCAAGCAGGTGAAGCCTGGGAGAGAGCGAGAACATGAATATCCTGTGGATCACACGGGCAAACCGCGAAGGACGATGCTCTCACGCAATTCACCCTGCCCATGCGGTTCAGGAAAGCGATTCAAGCGATGCCACGGCAAGGGTCTCCTTGACAAGAAAGATAGGCGGTAGTTCCGGGAGATGGCGGGCGGTCCTGAGCTTTGAATCGACGGCCTAAATTAGCCCGAGTGTTCTAAGAATTGCCGCGAGTAGTTCCTGATTTTTGCGATGCGGTCTGCTGCGAGCGACGGGCGGGGTTCACTCGGGGCGAGGGACCAGAGGCGGGGAACTCTGGCGGCGGAGGCGGTTGAGCTCGTCGTAGATGGGCAGGCGCCCGCGGGGCATCCAGAGGGGCTGGTCGGCGGAAAATTCGAGATAGGGGTTGTTGTCGGTTACGAGCAGGGCGCCGGCGCTGAAGCGCTCGAGCGTGGCAGCGTCCAAGGCGAAGCTCGCCAGCAGGTCATCCACGGTTTCAAACTTGAGCCGGGCCAAATCGGCGCTGAGCGCCGGCGAGGCCGCCAGGCGCGTGGGGAGTTCGGCGGGAGTGATTTCGAGCGGCTCCTTCGTCCCGATCAGCAGCCCGGTGCCGCGGATGATCCAGAGCGAGGCGTGGGGAAAGACCTCGCGGAAAGTGCCGACGATCATCCGGGCGTCCTCCGGGGTGACCAAGTGGAAGGGGAGCCACTGGCAGAGGACGCCGCGCTCGGTGAGCCGCGCCCGCGCCGCCTGGTAGTACTCCCGGGTGTAGAAGTTCACCATGGTGGCGAACTTGGGCGGCATCGGCTCGCTGGTGATGACGTCGTAGCGGGTGCGGGTGGCTTCGACGAAGTTGCGCCCGTCCTCCACCCAGGCGCGGGCCCGGGGGTCGCTGAGCACGCGGTGATTGGCGGCGGCGAAGTAGGGCGCCAAGTCGTAGACCGCGCGGCTGATGTCCACGATGTCGAGCTGCTCGATGGGGTGGAGGCTGGCGGCGCCGGCGGTGCTGCCCGTCCCGAAGGCGATCACCAGCACCCGCTTCGGCGCGGGGTGCAGCAGCAGCGGCAGGTGGGCCATCATCGGCATGTACTGGCTCATGCGCTCGTCGGCGGCGGCCACGAACCCGTTGATGTACAGGAAGCGGAAACGGGTCGGCCGGTGCTCATAGATGGCGAAGGTAGCGTCGGCGGTCTCCCGGTAGGCGATCATTTCCATCTCCATACCGGGGAACTGCAGCCGGGGATCGCCGAAGGGATCGGGGCGGACGAGCACGCCCCTGCCCAGGGGGACGAGAGCCAGCAGCACGACCAGGGCCAGCAACCAGGCGCGCCGCCGGGTGGCGTAGAACCCCAGGCCCAGAGCCACCGCAGCGTGAAGGCCGGCGATGCCCAGGTAGCTGGCCTTCACCCCCAGCCCGGGAATCAGCCCGAAGCCCGCCAGCAAAGCCCCCGCGGCCGCCGCCAGCGTGTTCAACAGATAAATCTGCCCCAGCGAGCCGCCTACCCACTCCAGGCGCCGCCCCAGGATTTGCACCGTCAGAGGAAACAGCATCCCCGCCAGCGTGGCCGGCACCAGCATCACCACCGCCGCGGTAAAGAACTTGGCCACCACCTGCCAGTCCGGTCCCACCAGCCAGATGTAGTAGTCGTTCAGGAAAACCAGCTCCCCCAGCAAGGGCAGCTCGGCTAACAATGCTGCGGCCAACAACAACTCGACCTGCGCCAACCGGCGCAGCAGCCGCGTGCTTGCCCCGGGCCCCGCTGCCACCGGCCAGCGGGCGGCCAGAAAACTCCCCAGGGCCAGCGCCAGCAGCAGCGTGCCCAACATCGCGGTAAAGGAGTAGGTGGTGCTGAGCAGGGTGTGCACCAGCGCCCGCGTCCACAGCACTTCCAGCCCCAACACCGTCACGCCGGAGAGCACCGCTACCCCGATGACGATTCTCTCCTGCCGGGTGAAGCTTCGAGGAGAATTCCTCGCCGGCGGCACCGCCGGAATTGAGTGCAGCGCGCTGGCGCGAGCGTCGAGGGCCAAAAAGGCCAGGGCGAGAAACAGGTTGGTCGCGACCGCGGTGAAGTTGGTGGTGGCGAGCCCGAAGCGCCCCATCAAATAAAAGCCTGCCAGCAGGGAGCCGATGACGGCGCCGAGCGTGTTCATCCCATAGAGCCAGCCGAAGTCGCGCCCGAAGCGCTCCGGGGCACGGGCGGCAAAGCGCACCAGCACCGGCAACGTCCCGCCAATCAGCGTGCAGGGGATGAGCAGAATCAGGAAGGAGAGCAGAAGGCGCACCGCCGGGAGCAGCCAGGCCTGCTCGCGACCGGCGGCATAGAGCGCCGGATAGAGGAGCGAGATGGCATCGAGCGCCTGGGGCAACAGCAGCGCTGCGGCGGCAATGCCCGCTTCCAGGGCGGCGTAGAGCCGCAGGGGGCGGGGCAGGCGGTCGGCCAGCCGGCCGAGAAAGTAGGCCCCCAGGGCCAAGCCGGTCATAAAGGAGGTCAGCGCGGCGCTGACCGCAAAGGTGGTGGAGCCGAAGACCAGGGTGAGCAGGCGCGTCCAGAGAATCTCGTACATCAGCGCCGCCGCACCCGAGAGCAGAAACAGCGCCAGCAACAGGTGTCGGTAGGGCATCAGGCCGCCGCCTAGCCTAACCCAGCCCCCCGAGCGCGTCCAGAGGCGTGCTCGCTCCGGGGTGATAAACTACACGCATGACGGCGACGGCCGCCGGGTGAAGAAGGAGACCGGGGGGTCGACCCGGGTGTACTTCTACGGGGCAGACGGCCCGGTGGTGTCGGAGTTTGTGGACGGGGTGTGGGACCGGAATTACCACTACTTGGGCGGTGACCACTTGGCCACCGAGATCAGCGGGGTGGGCATGCGCTATCCCTTCAAGGATCACCTGGGCTCGCTGCGGGTGTTGCTCAGTCAGGGTGGCACGGCGATCTCCCAGCACGACCACTACCCGTTTGGGGGCGCGCCCAACCCCCAGCCCAGCGAGGAGAGTCACCAATTCACCGGCCAAGAAAGAGACGATGAGACAGGTCTCGATTACTTCATCGCCCGCCACTACGCCAGTACCTTCGGGCGCTTCCTCCAGCCTGACCCCATTGTCATCACGAAGGAGCGCGTGACCGACCCGCAAGGATTGAATCTCTATGCGTATGCGCGAAACAATCCTCTCAAGTTTGTAGACCCATTAGGACTAGACCTCATAATCTACGTTTTCTTCAGCAACGATCTTACTGATGAGCAGAAGAGGTTTCTGGAGGAGAATCGAGAAGCCATTTATCAGGCCATTGCGGCGAAATACAAGGAGGCTGGTGTCGAGAATGTAGAATTTCGGGAGGGTGACAGCTTGTCTGACCAGCAGATTCAACAGGCAATTGAGCAAGACCCGATCGGCGTTGGCTTCCTGAACTTTGCGAACACATCTATTGGCGATGTAAATTCTGGTGGCAAATTGGGCGCGACCGACGCGAACGAAATAAGCTCCGTTGTCTTCCTTGGAAACTTAATGGACGAGAGGACTAACGAAGACACCGCGATTTTCCGAATCAGCGAGGTGGCTGCCCATGAGCTCGGGCATGGCCAGGGGATCGAATCTAATTGGTGGATACAGTATGTCACGTTCGGCCTAGCTGAGCGCTTCAGAGATAACTTAATGGATGAGCGCCAAAGTATGCCGTTTCGTCCAAAATATTTTGACAAGAACTCCGAGATAAACCAAAGGGCGATACAAGAAATCAATCGAATCGGCGACAATCCACCTAAACGTAGGCCGTGAGACGATGGTGAGGCGCCTGGCAGTAGCTGTCTATTTCTTGTTGGTACTGTTAACCGCTGTTGGGTTTGGCTGGGGTGCAGTTGCGCTCGGCACAACCTCCTACGGAGAGCTGTCTACTATTGAGTGGATTGACGTGGGAGGCTACTGCATAGCGGTCATACTTTCCATATCCCTAGCAGTATGTACGCTTAGATTCAAATCAACGACGTTTGCCACTATAGCCACGCTCTCACTGGCGTGGTACGTAGTATGGGTATGGTACTACTGGTTCAGCTATCGTGCTCCAGGCAGGTTGTATGAAGGTTTTGTTGGGCCTTCCTCCATAAGGCAAACAGACTCTACGCAAATGCTGCTGACGATTGCCGTGTTTGTTGCCTATTCGCTCTTGTTTGCAATTCTTCCTATAATGAAATATCGCTCGAGAGAGGAATAGTCTGGAGCCAACCCTGCCAATCAGCACCAAGAATTCCCGGCGAATAAAGGGCTGTCCGCAAATTGGTATTCGAACCAGGGGATGGTCGCGCATGGCTTCCTGCTCTCGTTGACCTACGACTTTGAAGTGGGCGTCGCCAACAATGGGCGCCTCCATCGCCAACAACCGCAATCCCGACCGCAGCCAGAGCTTCACCTACAACGCGGTGAATCGCATCGACACCGCAGTCACGGCCGAGTGGTCGCAGGATTTTGACACCGACATTTGGGGGAATCTGCATACGATCACGGCGGTCAATGCGCCCGCCCTGAGTGTGAGCTTCACCGGCAAGAAGAACAACCGGATTGACCAGTTCTGCTATGACGCCGCGGGGAACCTGACCCACCAAGGGGCGTGCCCGGGTTCAACTTACACCTACAACGCTGAGAACCGGATGACGGCCACGGGGGGTGTAAACTATACGTATGACGGCGATGGTCGAAGGGTGATGAAGGACAATGGGAAGCTCTACTGGTACGGGGTGAGCGGCGAAGTGCTAACCGAGTCCGACGCGGTCGGGACCATCACTGACGAGTTTATCTTCTTCGGAGGCAGGCGAGTCGCCCGACGGCACAGCGCAGGTAACGTCTTTTACTATTTCGAGGACCACTTGGGCACTTCGCGCATCATCACCGATGCCAGCGGCTCTCCCTGCTACGACGCCGACTTTTATCCTTTTGGTGGCGAACGGGTCTATCTGGATACCTGCCCCCAGCCCTACAAGTTCACCGGCCGGGAGCGCGACGCCGAATCCGGCCTCGACTACTTCGGTGCCCGCTACTACGCCAGCACGCTCGCCCGCTTCACAAGCCCTGACCCAATCAACTTTCATATCGGACGAGCGGCGAACCCGCAGCGGTTGAATATCTATTCGTATGTAATCAATAATCCGCTCAGGTATGTGGACGCTTTTGGCCTGGAATTGTGGAGGGTGATTGTTGGAGACCAAAGCGTAGTAGTAGACAAATCCGTCGCACCGCAAGTGGCCAACTTTTTGCGAGACGTGAACCGGGAGGGAATCCGGGTGGAAATAAGTTCAGGCTACAGGACAAGAGCTGAGCAGCAAGACCTGATTGCAAAAAAGAGCAGTAACAATTATCCTGTTGGAGGTGAGGACACAAGCCCTCACCGAGGGGGTCAGGCCATTGATTTGAGGATGGCAACCCTGTGGAGGCAAAACCCGGTGCACTATTTTGAGGTGGTCTTTATTTCTATGAGCTACAACAAGCTGGGTTGGGGTGGATTCTGGAAAGATCCTGACGAAGTGCATTTTGGCGCAACTATAGCAGACCCCACACTAAGAGCTGAGAATGACGCCAACCCAACCCCTACAAGAAACATAATTCCTGGTACTACTGTGGCCGTTGAAGCAACCGCTCCCGTCCTACAGCCAGAAGAGGTTCCGATTCAGGCTGGGTTGACGACCACGGCTTCCTCTCCGGTTCTCCCACGATTGACAACCTATTCAGATATTCCTGTAACAAGCAACCATCCTCAGTTGGGTCAGGTTATTGTGATTGAGGGGCTGGAATTGACAGACTGGCTTGGACGTCGACGTCGGTTTAGGGGGTTACCTAGATCCGTGCATTAGTCAGGTTGCGCTCCTAACTAGTCTTGGTAGCTGACTTTTTACTATGTTAAAGAAAGTTAAGCTTTGGATTGTGGTGGTTACCTCTCTTGTCCTGGCCGGTGCGCTTGTCAGTCTCTGGCTTTCATTAAAGAGAGAAGGGACACGAGACCAAGAAACTGTATCCGCCCATTTGCCCTCATCCACTGAGGTGCCTGAAGCCACTGAGCGGCCGAAGATTCCTAACCTCGTGCCGGGGCAATCCGTGCAAGAAGCAAAAGAATTATTCGGGGCGGAGTATAGTGCCCATTCGAGTGCGACTTCTGAGTGGAAACGATATGAGTGGCGGCTCAGGGACTACGACGTGCTTGTTTGGACTGATGGCGCGGGCAAGATGGAGCAAATAGCGACACGATTCAATGGGACTGTGGTTGAGGCACCCGACGGAGTGCTCTTGGGTCGCGATACATTGATGGAAGTAACCCAAAAGGTTGCAACCCGAGTAGTCCCAGGCAGCGAACATCTTTTTTCAGGGGAAGGACTTTGGATCTACTACTTTGAAATCTATCCTGAATCCAACCGGCGTTGGCGAATAGAGTATTCGTTCGCCCTCGATGAGAACAATCCGGAGGAATTGGCCATTCTTGACCAGGAACACCCTATCACAAAGAATGTGTTCAAAAACGTGCCGGTCAACGTGGTCACAATAAAGCTGCCTGAAAAACCTGATGCACGGCGTTAATTGTATGCAAGCCGCGCCCAAGCAGGGCGCCTAGTAATCGCCTCCGATTACGACTTCAACACCGGGCTGCTGACTGCCACTACAGACCCCAATAACCAGACTACGGCATTCACTTACGACCTCATGGGCCGCACCACTCAAATCAATCTCCCCGACGGCGGCCAGACCTCTTTCGCTTACAACGATGTGGTGCTGCCTTTCAGCGTTACGATTACTACGAAGATCGATGCCACGCAGAA
>JBHHYS010000077.1:0-11100 GCA_046757645.1 Terriglobia bacterium
GATTACCGACCACATTCGCCAGCAAACCGTCTCCCCCAGCGCCCACTTCCGCGTCCGGCGGTAACCGAAAGCGAATTCACTAGGGGGGCCCGGCGGAAGCAGCGGTTAGACGATCCACGCTGCCGAATCAATCCCCGCACTGTTCTGCCGCCAAAGAGCACCTGCCGGGCTGCCACACTGAAGTGCCATTCAGGTGCTGAGATGGGGATTGGTTCTTCGCAGGGCGGGAAATTCACCGAGCGCCGCTGTCTTGCCGTCCTCGGGGCAGCCTAGGGCGGGCTAGCGTCAGGGGAGCGGCGCAGCTGTTCGAGGTCGTTCCGGGCCCGGGGGTCGTTCGGCCGCAGCTCCAAGACCTTTTCCAAGGCTTGGCGGGCTTCCGCGAGCCGGCCGGTTTCCGCGTAGGCGTAGGCGAGCAAATAGTAGGCGTCGGCGTCCACGGGGTTCAGTTCAACGGCGCGTGCGAGCGGGCCCACCGCCTGAGTGGTCATTTGGGCTTGCAGGTAGGCGTTGCCCAGGTTCTTATACGCCTGGGCGTAATCGGGCTTCAATTCGACGGCCTTCGCGAACCTCTCCTGAGCGAGGAAGAGAGCCCCGGTGCGGGCGTAGAGGATACCCAGGACGTTGTGGGCGGCGGCGTCGCCCGGTTCGAGTTGCAAGTAGGCCCGGAACAGCTGCTTGGCCTGTTGCACCTTCCCGTTGGCAATCAGCACCTCCCCGTATTGTCGGAGAGCCGCCGGGTTTTCTGGAGCGCGCTGCGCGCCGCGCGCCAAGACTGCTTCGGCCTTTTCCGGCTGTCTCAAGCGCAGGTAGAGCTTTCCGAGGCTGGAATAAGCGGACAGGAGGTCCGGGCGCAGTTCAATTGACCGCTCCAGGGCCTGGCGGGCGCGTTCTAGTTCGCCCTCCCGACCGTAGATCAGACCCAAAAGGTTCCAGGCGTCGGCGTCCTCGAGGTTCCGCTCGACGGCCTTCTTCAAGTAAGGTACGGCATCGGCAAACAATCGGTGAAAAGCAAATCTGGCCCCCAAGGCATTGTAGTCGCGAACGAAGCTCCCTGCGAAACGCCAACCAGGATACGGCAGTGCGGCCTGCGCCAGGGTCTCAGGCGCGTCGCGCACCGCGCGCAAATCGGCTTGGAGTGTTCCGAGAGGAGTGAGGCCACGGTAGAGTTTGACCAACTTCCCCTCAGCATCGAGTAAGAACGTGGTGGGGATTTGGAGGCCGGTCGAGCGCCGAAAAAGGCTCCGGTAGAAGATGTCGTAGCGGTGCAGCGTTTCCGCGTCTATGAGCAGGACGGGGAAAGGCAACTGGCGTTCGCGCACGAACCGCTCGACTTCGGCCTGGTCGTCCGGCTCGTCGACTGAAACGGCTATAATGTCGGCCCCGGCCGCGCGTATTTCGGCGTGGTGCTCCTTCCACTGCCGCATCTCTTCCTGGCAGGGCACGCACCAAGTGGCCCAGAAGTTTAACAGCACCGGGCGCCCCCGCAAGCTGGCGGCTGCCACAGTGGTTCCCCCAAGGTCTTTCAGCGCGAAGGGGGGCGTCGGCACGGGCTCGAGAAAAGCGTAGCCCTCCGGCCTCACACTGGGTTTGACGGGCTGCTGGGGCCGACAGGTGCTCAGATCAAAATTGCGCGGTCGGAAGGGGGTCGCCAGCCACTCAGCCTCCCCTTCAACAACGGTGATGAGATGGTCAGCCGGCAAATCAGTCAGTGTTTGCCGGCCGCCGCTGGGCCAAGCGATGGTGGCCCGCAGTGGCCCGGTCGAAACTCCCAGGCCAAAGTAGACCCTCAGCGAAGACTGGGAGAGAAAGCCGCTGCCCAACTGCACCTGCTTGACGCGTTTGCCCTGCGCGGTTTCCAGTTCGATGAGAGCCCCGACCGCATCCCGGCTTGTCCTGAGCGAAGCCGAAGGGTTGATTTCGGGGCCGCGGAGGCGAAAGGCAATGCTGGGGTTATTGGTGGGGGTGTCGTTCCGCAGGATGCGAAGCTGGGGGGCGTTGCGGCTCTTGAGGATGAGGTCGAGGTCACCGTCGTTATCGAGATCGAGGAGGCTAAACGCGCGTCCGTCCTCGGGGAAATCGAGCCCCACAGCCCCCGAGACGTCCATAAAGCGGCCCTCGCCCAAGTTCAGGTAGAAGACATTGCGCTCCCGCCCGCTCCAGGAGCCGTCTTCGTGGATCAGCTGACCAATGGCTATCGTGCGGCGTGCGTAATCGCGAGTGACCCTCGGGGTCTCAGTGGATTTGGCGGCCACCTGCCGCCAGAAGAAGCTTCAAAGGTCGTGAGTGCTTTCGTTGGTTATGTAGCCGTTGGCGACATAGATGTCTTCACGACCGTCGAGGTCGAGGTCGAAGAACTGGCTTGCCCAGGCCCAGCGGCCCAGAGTGACGCCGGTGGTTTCGCTTACATCCTCGAAGGTGCCATCGCCGCGGTTGCGGAAGAGGGTGTTGCCCTTGGCAAGCCTTTGATAGGCTTTCTGCACGGCGGCGCCCGAGTTTGACTTGAAGGCGGACTGGGCGGTAAGCCGCAGCCCTGCGGTGGAGTACATATTGCCGACGTAAAGGTCGAGCCAACCGTCGTTGTCGTAGTCCTCCCAGGCGGCGCTCATCCCGTGCCCGATGTCCTCGACCCCGGCCGCGGCGGCGACGTCCGCGAACTTGCCGTTGCCGTTCGAGCGGTAGAGGTTGTTGCGGCCGAAGTCGTTGGCGACATAAAGGTCAGGCCAGCCGTCCCGGTTGTAGTCGCCCCAGGCACAGGCAAAACTGAAGCGGTTATTGTTTTGGTCGAGCCCAGTTTCGCGGCTGACGTCGGTAAAGGTGCCGTCGCCGTTGTTGCGGAAGAGGAAATTCGGCGGGCCGTTGGTGGCGTCGTAGTAGGGGGCGGGCTGGGGGAAGCTGCCCTCACCGGCCTGCCAGGCGTAGGAGCACACGTAGAAATCCAGCCAGCCGTCGCGGTTGTAGTCGGTCACGCAGGCCGAGTAGAAGCTGGAGCTTTCCTCCACGGCCGTGCTCAAACCTATCTGCTTGCGGTCGAGAAAGGTGAAGGACCCCTGGCCGTCGTTCTCAAACAGCAGCAATTGATGGCCGGTCATCAGCAGGTCGGGGTCGCCGTCGTTGTCGTAGTCGAAGAAAACCGCACTGGAAGCGCGGTCGAGCGCGTCCAGGCCGGCTTGAGCGCTAATTTCGGTGAAGGTGCCGTCGCCGATGGCGCGGAAGAGCCGGTTGGGCAACCCATCGGGCTGGCAAACGTAGATGTCGTCGAGGCCATCTCCGTCAATGTCCGCCACCGCCACGCCATTGAAGCCGTTGATGGTAATGCCGCTGGCAACATCCAGGTGAGCGCTCCACCAGTCCACCCCGATCAGCAATTGCTGATAGGCGGGGTTCTGGCCCACGGCGCAGCGGGTGACGTCGGTGAAGAGGGGCCGGGGCGTGCGGCTTTCCCAGCCTTTGTCAACCGCCAGCTCCACCCAGAGCCAGCCCTGGGAGGGATGCTGGCGCCAGCGGGTCATCCAGGAGCCGCTGAGCTGGCGTGTGTCTCCCGTCTCCGTGCGGCCGGTAAGGTCGTAGCGGATTTGGAGTTCCACCTGGGGCGGCTGGGTCTCCTCAATAGAAATCGCCGTGGTCTTCAGCTCGATCTGGTTGATCTCGGCTAGGCCGGCCAGCCACCGCTCCAGCTCCTGTGGAAGTGCCTCGGCGGTGACACTGCGAGTTCGCTGCGGCTCGTAGAGCTCCACCGCGGGGGGCTGATCCCGCAGGCGCATTTTTCGCGCCGGCACCAGCGGCGTACCGCGAAACTCCGGGGCGATCAAGGGAGCGAGTGTTCGCGCCTCCACAGCGGGCCGGTGGGCGAGGATCTTCTTCAACTGATTCAGGCGGACTTCGATTTCTTCATTGTACCGTTCGCTGAGAAACTCGTCCTTGCCGGTTTCAGCCTGTTCGACGATAGCATCCACCGGCGTCTTGAAGGGGGTCGCCGGCTGCTGGAGGGCGGGGATAGGCTCGGGAGCCAGGGCGGGCTGCTGGGCGAGCCCGATGCCCGCCAGGCTGACGACACAGACTCCTATCCCCAGCAGGAACGGCCAGCGTGCCTGAGGCCACCGTCTGGACAACTTGACCCCGCCGAGCCTGGGACTATTCAGCTTCTCCTGAGCGTGGTGCGGGGAAATCATGTGGCGGATCATGGATAACCGCGGCTAGCGGACATCTTAATACTCCGGACGGAGGTAAGTCAACGTCCAGATCGCAACGTGTCCTGGGAGAAATGAAAATGGCTTACGGTATGGTCCAAGAGATTCCCTTGTTTGTCGTGTCCTGACTTTGCCCCTGAATTTCCCGCAGCACCCAGAATCATACATAGTAGTTGGCCTCTGGCTGGGTCCGCTCCCAGAATGTTCTGGCTTCCGACTGGCGCACCCGCGGCCAGCACACTTGCCCTCACGCTGGCTGCGGAAAGCCAGAACAACAGTCCACGGGAAGGTGGAGGCTGGCTGCCCAAGCCGCCGCCGGCGTGGTACTCTGCGGTGAGCACTTTGTAGAGTTCGCCTTCCACCCGGACGGTCATTCCCGAGCGCAACTCAGAGGCTGCCAGCATGTTTACCTTCGCTCCGGTTACCGGCCTGTGCCGCCCAAGAGCTCCTCTGTGGTGACCACCTGGCCGCCGCGACGCTGAATGTATTCGAAGGTGACGCGCGCCTTCGATTCATCCAGGTGATGAACCGCGTCGCGCACCAGACGCAGGCGGTAGCCGCGGTCGAGGAGGCCGCGGGCCGCCCGGTCGACACAGATTTCCGTTACCACTCCGTAGAGAACGACCTCGAACCCTCGTCCCAACCGGGCCAGCAGGGCTTCGGTGTTCGGGTTGGTGAACACGTCCAGTTGCTGTTTTTCAAGAATGACCTGGTTGTAGTCAGGCAGGTGCGCTGGAATCTCCGCTGGGCGGTTGGGAAGAACGGTCTGTTTCGCGAGTCGGGTCTCGGGGATCTTTTCCTGTCCTGGGGTGCCCACCAGGCAGTGGGGCGGATAGTGCTGAAATTCTTCGTCGCCGTCGCGGTGGGCGTCCATTGAGCTGACCACCAGGATGTTGTGTGTCTGCGCCCAGGCGGTCAAACGCGCGAGGTTGGGCATGATTTGTTCGGCGCCAGGGACATAGAGCTTTCCTTCCGGGTGCATAAAGTCCACTTGGGTGTCCACGTCCCAAAAGATTCTTTCTGCGCTCATCTCATGCCTTTTATGAGCGGTTCTTCTTGGCCACCGGCTGGAGGATTCTCTGCCGCACCTCCTCCAGCAGGTTCTCCAGCGCCGGGCTGGGCCGCACCGGGTAGGGCGGGGCGTGGCGTAACTGGCGGTACCGCGCGGGGAGCCGGGCTAGATTCTTGCGGGCTCGCTGCTGGATGTCGGGCAGTGGGGGCGACGAGGCCGTGCGACGACCACCGCGCGCCACGCACTTCAGAAGGGCTTCGGGGTCGGCATACTGTTCGTCGGCTCGGGCAATCACATCGTGGTGGTAGAACCCCTGGGGGTCGAGGAAGCGGAACACCTGCTTGCACCCCGGATAGGTGACCTTGTCCTCGCTGAGCTTGGCGCGGTAGGCCGGCTCCGAACCCGCCCGTACTTCCACGAGTTTGTAGACCCCGCCGAGGGCCGGGGCGTCTTTTGAGGTGGCCAGCTCAGTGCCCACGCCGAAAAAATCCACTGAGGCGCCGCGGGCGAGCGCCGCGGCGATGGCGTGCTCGTTCAGGTCGCCGCTGGCGAAAATCTTGGTATCGGTGTAGCCGGCCTGGTCCAGGCGGCGCCGCACCGCGCGGGAGAGTTCCACCAAGTCGCCGCTATCCAGGCGGACGCCGGTGGGGCGGAGCCCCAACTGGATGATTTTGTCAACCGCGGCCAGGGTGTCATAGGTATCGACGAGAAGCACGGCGTGGTCAGGAAAGACGCGCTGGAACTGCCGGAAGCTCTCTTCTTCATCGCCGTAGGCCATTACGAACGAGTGGGCGACAGTGCCGTAGGTGGGTATGCCGAAGCGGAATCCGGCCTCCACGTTAGACGTGCCAATGCAGCCGCCGATGTAGGCCGCGCGTGCTGCCAGCACCCCGGCCTCGGGCCCGTGGGCTCGCCGCGTGCCGAACTCGACCACCCCGCGCCCCTGTGCCGCCTCGACCACGCGTGCGGCTTTGGTGGCAATCAGGGTTTGGAAGGTGAGGGTGGTGAGGAGAAAGGTCTCCACAATCTGGGCTTCGATGATGGGAGCGGTGACGCGCAGCAGAGGCTCTTCGCCGAAGGCAGGCGTGCCTTCGGGGATGGCCCAGACCTCACCGGTGAAGCGAAAGCTTTTCAGGTAGTCGAAGAAGTCATCGCGGACGTGGCGGAAGACGGGATGTCGGCGGAGATAATCAATCTCCGCCGGGGCGAATCGCAGGCTCTCGAGGAAATCGAGAGCTGGTTCGAGGCCGGCGGTGAGCAGGTAGGCGCGCTCGGGCGGCAGGGTGCGGACAAAGAGCTCGAAGCTGGCGGTGGCGTGGAAGTTATTCTCAAAATAGGCGGCCGCCATGGTGAGCTCGTAGAGATCGGTGAGCAGCACCGAGTGGCGGCTGGGTTTGGACACCTGGGCTCCTCTTGCCAGGCCAAGAAAAACTGTTTCCGGAAAAATTGATTATAGGCGGCGGCGGCACACATCTGCAAGCACTCTGGCCACGGACACGGGCAGCAGTTCGCCGGGGCGAGGGGGGAGCTAGGGGTTGGACGCCGCCCAGGGCTCCAGGGCGTGGCGGCGGAGGGTCAAGCCGCCGTCCACGGTGATCACCTGGCCGGTGAGGTAGTTGTCCGGCTCCAAGAGCAGGCGGATGACGCGCGCCACGTCCTCCGGGCGCCCGAACCGGGAAATGATCCCGTGGCGCACATAGCGGTCGTACTTGCCCGCCTCGATGCTGGCCAGCGCCATACCGGCTTGGGTGACCCCGGGGGCTACCACGTTCACCCGTAGGGGAGGCCACTGTGTGGCCAGGATGCGGGCCGCATGGAGGAGCGCAGCTTTCGCCCCGGCGTAATTGACGCTGCTTTCGAAGGGAGCTACCGCCTGCATGGAGGCGAGAAAGACCAGGCTGCCCGCCACTTTCCGCTCCTGCATGTGTTCGCCCACCTGCCGCGCCAACAGCAGAGGAGCGATGTAGTTGGCGGTCAAGGAGTCGCGTAGGGCGTTGTCGTCGAGTGTGGTGAAGTCCGCCCCGCGGGCGGGGTCACCGAGAAAGTTCACCAGGGCGTAGATCTGGCCGGTCAGCCGCGCCGCGGTCTCCACCAGGCGGTGGCGCGCCTGTGCCTGGCGCAAATCCCCACCCACACACAGCACTCGCCCGTCGCCCCGGCGGTTGAGGGTTGCAGCCAGCTTCTCGGCGCGGGCAGGGTTTTGGTGGTATGCGACGACTACCTGTGCGCCTTCCACAACCAAAAGGGCCACGGTGGCGGCGCCCAGGCCGCCGGCGCCGCCGGCGGCCACGATGACTTTGCCCGCCAGGGGGCGCGGGGGAAAGTCGAACTCGAAACGCTGATAGCGTGCGGCCCGGGCGGCATCGAAAAATTCAGAACCCATTCTGCGCCTCCCAAAGAAAAAAGGGCGTCCCTGCGGACGCCCAAGAGTGAAATTGGCTTGCGCTTAGCGCCTGCCCACGATGGCTTCCTTGCAGGATTTGGAGACGCGGAAGCGCACCACAGTCTTGGCCGGAATCTTGAGGGGCGCACCCGTCTGAGGGTTGCGGCCCATGCGGGCCTTGCGGTTCGCCTTGCGGAGTTTGCCGATGCCCGGCAATGCAAATGTGCCCTTACTCTTGGTCTCCTTGACGGCGGTGTCAATCAGCTCATCGAGCAGGCAAGCGGCCATCTTCTTAGAAACGTCCGCCTTCTCTGCCAGATGCCGCACCAACTGGCTTTTCGTCATCGCTTTTGCCATCGTTTGGTTTTCTCCTTCGCCGAAAAAGTTTTGGTCCCGAACCCCGGCTCGTCCCACCCACGGACTGCAGCCGGGCGCTACTATAACCAAAGCGGGGCGGCCTGGCAAGAGGAACCCCGCTGAAAATGCGGCTTCCGAAAGGGTGCCGCTAGGCGGCCCGGGTGGCTTTTTCGGCCGCTTGGCCCACTTCGTGGTAGAAGTAGGCGATGCTGAGAATCCCTTTCAAGTAGGTTTCCAGGTGGAGGCGCTCATTGGGGGCGTGGGCGTTCTCGTCGGGGAGGCCGAACCCGAGCAGCACGCAGGGCTTGCCGAATTTCTCATACATCGTGGTGACCAAGGGGATGGAGCCGCCCTCGCGGATGAACACCGCCTTCTTGCCGAATCCTCTTTCGAGAGCCCGCTGGCCGGCCTGGATGAGAGGATGGCTGAAGGGGGCCACCCAGGGTTTGCCGGAACTGAGCCGGCGGAAACGCACCTTGACGCTAGGGGGCGCAATGCGGCGGATGTGCTCCTCGACCAAGTCGCCAATTTTGGCCGGGTCCTGCTTGGGAACCAAGCGGGTGGAGAACTTGGCGGTGGCCTTGGAGGCGATCACGGTCTTGGCGCCTTCGCCGGTGTAGCCGCCGTAGATGCCGTTGATGTCCAGCGTCGGCCGCGCCCAGAGGCGCTCCACCGTGCTGTAGCCTTTCTCGCCTATCAGCGCGGGTGCTCCGGTGGTGGTCTGGAAGGTTTTGTCGCTGAAGGGGAGTGCCCTCAGTTGCAGGCGTTCTTGCTCGCTCAGGAGCACCACATCGTCGTAAAAGCCGGGAATCGCCACCCGCCCCTCCCGGTCATGGAGTTGGGCCATCATTTCGCTGAGGATGTTGATCGGGTTGGGGACTGCGCCACCAAACGAGCCGGAGTGCAAGTCCTGCGAGGGGCCTTCGACCTCGATTTCGAAATAGGCGAGACCGCGCAGGCCGTAGCAGATGGAGGGGATGTCTTTGCCCAGCATGGTGGTGTCGGAGACCATCAGCCCGTCCGCCTCCAACCGCTTTTTCTGTTTTTCCATGAATTTGTAGACGTTTTCGCTGCCCACCTCCTCTTCGCCTTCGATCATCAGCTTGATGTTGATGGGCAATCCGCCTGCGCTTTTCAGGAAGGCCTCGATGGCTTTCAGGTGGATGAAGACCTGGCCCTTGTCGTCCACCACCCCCCGGGCATAGAGGTTGCCGTTGCGCAGGGTCAGCTCAAAAGGGGGCGACTCCCAGAGCTCCAGGGGCTCGGGGGGCTGCACGTCGTAGTGGCCATAGAAGAGCATGGTGGGTTTTCCCGAGACGCGCAACCAGTCGGCGTAGACAATGGGATGGCCCTCGGTCCGGACCACCTCCACATGCTCGAGGCCCATCTTCTTCATGTGCTCGGCCAGCCAGGCCGCGCAGCGCTCCACGTCCTTCTTGTGTTCGCTCTTGGTGCTGATGCTGGGAATGGCACATAATTCGCGGAGCTCGTCCACGTAGCGATCGCCGTTGTTCTGGATGAAGTCAGCTACTTTCTGCATGCGGGTCTCCTGGAAGTAGTTTGCCGCACCTGCGAAGCTGTCCATTCTAGCACAGCCCCCAAGGGGGGCGGTCGGCGAGTCCTGAACTAAGCGGTTCTTCCGCTGCGCTCCCAGAGCCGCTGGAAGCGCCGGGCATCATCCCACATCGAGACGTTGTTGAACAACACATAGGTCATCAGGCGCCCGCGACAATGCTGAGCGAGTTGCCGCAAGTCGCCGCCCGTGTAGCGATAGCGGTAGCCGCCCCGGCCGTGCAGCCGGAAGTAGCGGAGCCGTCCGGCCAGCGGCGGCTGCGCGAAAGGATCGACGCCATGAACCAGGTCGAGCTGGCGACACAGACGCCGCACCAGCGCAGGTTCCCACGGGCCGCGAGGCTCCCAGACGAACTGCAAGCCGCCCCGTTCAACGCTGTTGAAGAATCGGGTCAAGTTGCGGAGCTGTTCCGGGGTGGGAGTGAAGCGTGCCGGACACTGGAAGAGAACCAGGCGCGCACCTAAGGCGTGCGCGGCGGCAGCGGTGCGCTCCCAGGCGTGGAGAACTTCCGGGGTGGGTTGGAAGGCCCCGCAGCGGCGCAACTGGGAGGGAGACAGTCTTTCTCGCAGGCGGCGGTAGGTGGGGCTGGAGGCTTCGTGGGTGATCAACTGCCAAGCCTTCAGAGTGAACTCAAAGGGAGGGGGGAGGCGCTCCCGCCAGCGCATCAGTGTGGCAAGGGGAGGGATTTGATAGAAGGTTTGCTGTACCTCCACCAGGGAGAAGCTGCGGGCGTAGCGCGCCTGGCCCACAGGGAAGCCGCAACACCCGGTACGCACCCGCATCGTTTCCGCGCCGTCCGGGAGTTTAGCCCAGGGCCAGCCAAGCGTCCACCGGCGGCGGGCTGCGGCCCGTCGGCATTGGTGGTGCTATACTATTACCCGAGAAGCTTGGGGGGCGAAGCTATGGCAGCAGAATTTGTCCCGGAAGATTACTCTCGGCGCACGGAGACGGTCGGGGGCTACACCGTCGCCATCACCTCCTACCGGCTAGGCAGCGTCTATCACGCCAAGGCCGAAATCGACATTCCCGGGGCCGGCGCGCGCCTGGCCAGGGCGGAAGACGCAGCCCAGGCGGCCGCGGAGGAGAAGGTGTTGGCCAAGGCACGCCGGTTGATTGAAAAGCGCAGCTAGGGCTGGCGGGGCGCTCTCAGCCGGCTTTTCCCCTGGACGTTTCTCCCATCGGCAACTCGACCTTCCTCCTATGGTTTCTTCCTGGGGCGGGCTGTAGTCTGCGTCACAGCGCAATGGAGTTCAGCGGGGAGGCAAGATGCTAGATATCGGAGCTAGGGTGCTTGTCGCCGAACCCGATCCCAAGATGGCCGAAATCATGGAAGGACTCCTTGCCCGCCAGGGGTTTGAGGTAGTCGTCACCGGCGAGGGAAGGGAAGCGCTGCGGAAAATCCTCTCGGAGGCCCCTGATGCCATCCTGGTGGATAGCAGCCTCCCGGGCGTGGGAGGGCTGGACATCTGCAGGATGCTGAAACAGAACAAAAGCACCCGGCGGATACCGCTGGGCTTCCTGACCGGTGATGATGAGGATACAAAAGTCTCGACAGCCGCCCAGCAGGTCGGAGTCTTGCTCCTTATCC
>JBHHYS010000078.1:0-10928 GCA_046757645.1 Terriglobia bacterium
CGACGCCGGCGCCTGTCCCGCTTGTCGGGAGCGCAGCCGAACCGTCCCCGGCCGGTGCCTTTGGGCGGGCACCAGGCCCGCCCCCACCCAATGGGGGGCTCGCTTAGCGGGTTGCCTAGGTGGGGGCACAGAGATTCTTGTCTGTGCCCGGTGTCTGGGCGCGCACGAATGTCTGCCCGAGAGTCGATTGCTGGCTGACCACATTCCTCGCCGCTACCACACTTCTCAGTTTGTCATCCCGAGTCCCGATTCCATCGGGACGAGGGATCTGCTTTTGATCTGGGTGGCTCGCCGAGGTGGTGGCGGAGCAACGCCACGGCTTCTTCCACGCTCTTGGCCCGCAGGATGAGGTTGCCCCGCAGCTCGGCCGCGGGAATCGCCTCCACCACCGGCAGCCAGAACTCGCCCAGCAGCACGAGCGGCTTGGCCCGCAGGAAGCCTTTGTTGAGCCACTCCCACACCACGGACAATTCCACCAGCGTCCCAGTGCCGCCGGGCAGCACCACGTAGCCTGCGCCCAGCGCCACCAGCTTCAGCAGCCGCTCCGGCCAGCTCTTTACCCGAATCTCTTCTTCCACCCAAGCATTCGCCGGCGAGCGAAACACTTCCGCTGTCACTCCCACGGTTGTCCCCCCCGCTTCTTTGGCACCCCGGGAGACGCCTTCCATCGTGCCGCCGTAACCGCCGCTGGCGACCCTGAAACCGCCCCGCGCCAGCGCCGCCCCCAGCCGCCGGGCGGTTTCATACTCAGTGCTGCCCGCTGCCGGACGGCTGCTGCCAAACACGGTTATGATGGGGCTGCCCGGGCTCTTCATCTCAGCTTCGAAAAGCGAAAAACAGAAAACGGAAAGCAGAAAACAGAAAACGGTCTAGCCCAGCAGCTCCTGCCGCGGGGACTCACCGATTTTCGATTTTCGAATCTCGATTTTCGTCTCTCGGCAGTTGCACCAGCAGGACGCACAGGCGCGCGAGCAACTTCACCGCACCCTCGTTCTCCAGGGTGTGGTGGTTGACGAAGAAGGCGAAGAGCAGGGTTTCGCCGGTGCGGGTTTGCAGGTAGCCCGCCAGGGCGTTGGTGTGGTCAAGCGTGCCGGTTTTGGCGCGCACCCGGGCGTACGCCGCGGAGTCCTTCATCCGGTCTTTGAGCGTGCCGTCCACCCCGGCGATGGGCAGCGAATCGCGGAAAAGCGCCGCCCCGGGTTGTGTCTCCACATACTTGAGCAGTTCGATGACTGCATGCGGGCTCACCAGGTTGCCCCGCGAAAGCCCCGAGCCGTCGTGGAGTTCCACCTCCTCCGGGTCGACCCCGGCGTTTGCCAGCCAGGCTCGGCGCACCGCGGCGCCTGCCTCGGCGCTGCCATCGGCGCGACGCCCTGGCGGTTCGTAGGGCGAGCGGGGCCGCTCGGCGAGCGAGGCCGGGGGCGGCTCGAGTCGCCCCAAGTGCCGCAGCAGCATCTCGGCGTGCAGGTTCTGGCTGGTTTTGTTGATCAGCTTGATATCTTCGACCAGCGGCCGCGAGAGGTGCTCGGCGAGCACCACCGGCAGAACAGTTACCGCCGGACCCGCGAAGGGAGGCGGGGGCGCGTAGTAGGCCTCCGTCGGCCCTCGCACGCGCACCCCCTGGCGCTCCAGCGCCTGGCGGAAGAGCTCCCCCACAAATTCCGAGGGCTCTTCGATGGCGATCTTGATTGTGCGCCCCTTGTGGTTGAGGGCGATGGAGCCGCTGATTTCCAGCACCCGGCTGCCGGGGTCGCGCCGCACATAGAGCAGAGTTTCGCCGCCCGGAGGCGCGGTCAACACCCGGTTTTCGATTTGGTAGAAGCGGGTGAAGGGCTGCAAGGTAAGGCGGCCGGGATCGCGGGGGCGCTCGCCGGGTTCCACCCGAACCCTTACCGCGTTGTCGGCCAGCGAGAGGGCGCGCACCGGCGCCCCGTAGCTCCACACCAGGTCACCCAGAACCCAGCCGGGCGCGTAGGGCTCCGGGGCGAAGAACGTCTGGTCAACGACCAGCTTGCCGGTCACCGTTTGGATGCCTTTTCCCGCTACTTCCTCGGCCAGCCGGTCGAGGATGGCGGTGGCCTCGCAGGGGCGCTCCTCTTCTTCCGGCGTATAGGGCAGGGCGCAGCCGGCCAGGTCGGGGTCGCCGCCGCCCACCAGGTAGAGGTGGCCGAGCAAGCGGCCGGTGCGGTCAATCCGCCCCCGGGTGCCCACCACGGTGCGGAGGCGGTAGTCGGGCCCCAGCAGCGCCAAGGCGGCCGCAGTGGTAAAGAGCTTGGTGATGGAAGCGGGCTGGAAGTAGCGGTGGGGGTTGCGGGCGTAGAGGGTGCGGCCACGCGCCGGGGAGTAGATTTCGATGCCCCAGAAAGCTTTCTCGGCCTCCCCCTGCCCGATGATCTCTTCAATCCGCCGGCCGAGTTCTGCCTCGGCCTTCTCTTGGGCAGCCAGCGCCGAAGGAAAGGGAAGAAGCAGAGGAAGCAGAAGAAGCAAAGGAAGCGCAAGGAAGCGCCCTGTCATTCTGAGCGAAGCGAAGAATCTTCTTTGAGATGCTTCACTTCGTTCAGCCTGACAACCTGCCGCTCGAAGGTTATTCATCCCGCCGACTCGTCGGGGTGCTCTTCCCGGTGCCGAACCCGCTCGCTCGTGCCCGAGCAGGGTTCGGGCGCGCCGGCCGGCCCCGCGCCCTCCTGCGGGGCCGCGGGGAATCCGGTAGATGGTCGAGCAGCGCAGCTTCAGCAAGCGAGTGTACGCGCCAACTCTTTGGCGAAGTAGGTGAGGATGATCTGAGCGCCGGCGCGCTGGATGGCGGTGGCGGTTTCCAGCATGGTCCGTTCCAGGTCGAGCCAGCCCAAGCGGGCGGCGGCGTGAATCATGGCGTACTCGCCGCTCACCTGGTAAGCGGCCACCGGCACCCCGAAGCGCTCCCGCACCTGGTGGATGACGTCTAGGTAGGGCAGGGCGGGCTTGACCATCACGATGTCGGCGCCTTCTTCGATGTCGAGCTCCACCTCCCGCAGGGCTTCGGCGGCGTTGGCCGGGTCCATCTGGTAGCCGCGCCGGTCGCCGAACTGCGGGGTTGAGTGCGCCGCCTCCCGAAACGGCCCGTAGAAGGCGGAGGCGTACTTGGCGGCATAAGAAAGGATGGGCAGGTGCGTGAAGCCGTTGACGTCAAGCGCCTGGCGGATGGCCCCCACCCGCCCGTCCATCATATCTGAAGGCGCCACCATGTCGGCGCCGGCGCGCGCCTGGCTGAGCGCCGTCTTGGCGAGGAGCTCGAGGGTAGGGTCGTTGGCCACTTCGCCGCTTTCCACTTTGCCGCAGTGGCCGTGGCTGGTGTACTCGCACAAGCAAACGTCGGTGATCACCAGCAGCTCCGGGGTTTGCTTCTTGACGGCGTGCACCGCCCGCTGAATGATGCCGTCCTCGGCGTAGGCGCCCGCGCCCAGCTCGTCCTTCGCCTCCGGAATCCCGAAGAGGATGATTGCCGGAATCCCCAGCCGGTGGACCTCGCCGCACTCCTTCACCAGCTCATCTACCGAGAGGTTGAACACCCCCGGCATCGAGGCGATTTCCTTGCGCACCCCTTTGCCCGGCACCACAAACAGCGGGTAGACCAGATTCTCCACCGTCAGTCGGGTCTCCCGCACAAAGCGCCGCAGGGCTTCGCTGCGGCGCAACCGCCGCAGCCGCTGGTGGGGAAACGCCATCGTGCCCGTCCTTCCTCGAAGTGCTGTTCCCGATTATAGCGCACCCGACGCCGTTCGGCAGAAAGTCCCTCGCGGCGGCGTGGAAAGGCGTTGACCCGGGGCTGGGCTTTTGGTAGTATCCGCCCGGTTTACCTCCGCAGCGTCGATAGCTCAACGCGAAAAAACCGACCATGGACTGTCCGCGCTGTGGTGTTGTCGTCTTCGCCGATCGGGCTCACTGCCCCTCCTGTTACTGGGAGCTCTGCCGGCCTTATTCCGGGTCTTCTCGTTCCGGCCTGCACGTGGTTCCCCGCCCGGAGGCGCCCCGCATCCAGACCGCCGACGACGCCTTCCTTCTCTCCCCGCCTCCCCCCGCCCCGCAACGCCGCGCGCCGCGGTCGGCCCGCTCCCGGCGCCGCCGCCGCTCCGGCTCGAGCGGAGCCGCGGAGCGGAACTGGCAACTCCTGCGCAGCGATGGCGGAGTGGCCACCCTGGCGGAGCCGGCCCGCCTGAGCGGGCAGGCCCGCTGGGAGCGGCGGCGGCCCAACGTGGTGGGGATGCCGCTGGTGCAGACCTCCTTCGACTTTGCCGCCGCCGAACTGGAAGCCGAGCACTGGGCCGGGCACGCGGCCGCGCCTCTGTGGCGCCGCTGCCAGGCCGGGCTGCTGGACGCCGCTTTGATCCTGCTGGCCAGCGGCGTCTTCTTCGGGCTGTTCGTGCTGCTGGCCCCGACAGGGTCGGGGCTGGAGGGCCACTTAGGGTGGGGCCGCCGCGACCTGCTGGTTTATCTCCTGGCGGGCTTTGTGCTGGCCACACTCTACTTCGGCTTGTTTACCTTGCTCGGGGGGCGCACCCCGGGAATGCAATACCACGGCTTGCAGGCGGTGAGCTTGGAGGGGCAGCCGTTGTCGCTCTCCCGGGCGCTGTGGCGCGCCTTCGGTTACATGGTCTCCACGGGCGCCTTGCTGATGGGCTTTCTCTGGGCGCTGGTGGACGACCGCCACCTCACCTGGCACGACCACATCTCGAAGACCTTCATCACCAACCACACCGAGGTTTGATTTCTCGCAAAAGACCGACGAGGAATGCAATCAGGCGCATTCCTCGTCGCTACCTGCCCTTCGCGCGACCGTCAGGGCTAGGTAGCGGCGACGAAGGCGGTTGCCCCGAGTCCCGAATCATCGGGATCAAGGGGCAGCCTTCGTCGTCGGCCTCTAAAAGTCTTTGCGGGGCACCTTGCCTGCCCTGAGCGAACTCGAAGGGTCTGCGCGCCTGGCCGACAGGCAGTCAGGCTTTGATTTCCCGCCCGCCTGGGCTACCCTAGGCGGCTCCCGCCGTACCGGAACCGGGGAACTCTTGTCTTGTGGAGAGGGCAGATGAAGACGGTGAACAAGAGGATTCGCTACGACTGGACGAACCTTTGCGCCGAGGTGCTGGGCAGCGGCCACGGCCTGACCCCGGCTGACCTCCAAGCCCACCGCGAGCAGGCGCGCACGGCGGTGGAAAAGTTCGGGGCGCGCATCGCCAGCGGCGAGTTCGGCTTCCCCGGCTTGCCCTTTGACGCTCAGGCCCCCGCCCAGGTGGAGCGCTACGTGCGCGCCCAGCGAGGGAAGTACCGCACCGTCCTCTTGCTGGGCATTGGCGGCTCGGCCCTGGGCGCCCTCGCCTTGGACGCGGCCATCAATGGCCCGCGCCCCTTCCGCAAAGAGAAAGTCCCCGCCGAGCTGGTGGTGCTCGACAACGTCGACCCCCTCATCGTGGGCCGCACCCTCGAACAGCTCGACCCCCGCAAAACCCGGGTGCTGGTGATCACCAAGTCCGGCTCCACCGCCGAGACGATGGCCGAGTTCGTGATCGTCTACAATTGGTTGCGAAAAAAATTGGGCGCCCGCCGCGCCGCCCGGCAGATTGCCGTGGTCACCGACCCGAACAAAGGCGACCTGCTGGCCATCGCCCGCCGCGAAGGCTTTGGGCTGTTTTCGATTCCGCCCAACGTGGGCGGGCGTTTTTCCGTGCTCACCCCGGTGGGCTTGCTCCCGGCGGCGCTGGTGGGGGTGAATGTGCGGCGGCTGCTCGCCGGTGCCGGTGCGATGGTAGAGGCCTGCCGCCAGCCGGCGCTCGACTCGAACCCCGCCCTCCAGGCCGCCCTTCACCACTACCTGCTCGATACCCGCTACGGTAAGCACATCCAGGCTGTCTATTGCTACTCGAACGCCCTGTGCGGATTGGCCTTCTGGTACCGCCAGCTCTGGACCGAGAGCCTGGGCAAGCGGGTGGACCGGCAGAAGCGCGAGGTGCACTGCGGGCAGACCTGCGTGGTTGCCCTGGGGGTCACCGACCAGCACTCCCAATCCCAGCTCTATATGGAAGGCCCGCGCGACAAAGCCATCACTTTCTGGGAGGTGGAAACCGACCCCTACCGCATCCGCATCCCCCGGCTCTTCCCCGACTGCTCCTCCACCGGCTACCTGGGCGGGCACAGCTTGAATGAGCTCTTCCGGGCGGAAAAGTTCGCCACCGAACTGGCCCTCACCGAAGCCAGCCAGGCGAACTCCAGCTTTGTTTTTCCCGCCGCCGACGAGTATTGCATCGGCCAGATGATTATGCTGGCGGAATTCCAGACCGCCTACGCCGGGGAGTTCTACGACATCAACGCCTTCGACCAGCCCGGGGTGCAGTTGGGCAAGGACCTCACCTACGCTTTGCTGGGGCGGGAAGGTTTCGACGCCGAGCGCACCCGCATCGCTGCCTACCGGAAACAGAAGGCGGCTCTTGGCGGCCCTAGCAGCAGCTAGAACTTGACGTCAGGGCACGGCTTCTCGGAGCGCAGCGGAGACCCCGCCTTTTTGCGGGGAGCCGTGCCGTACGCACGGCAAAAAGAAATGGGCTTTAGCCCCTGAGGTCGTCTTTCTATTTTCCCTCAGCGGCTAAAGCCGTTTTTATTGCTTTCGGCATAGCGGCACGCTTAAAAGCGTGCCGTGACGAGTGGGTAGCGACGAGGAATGCCTTTTATCCGCCAAGCGTCGGGGGACGAAGCGCAGGACGCGCCAGAGTTAGCCCATCCGCGGCTCCAGCTGGAAAAATATCTTCTTGTGGAAGAAGCTGCTCTCGTGCCCGATGACGAACCAGGCAATCGCGTCCGCGGTGGCCACCAGCAGCCGCCGATTGCGGCTCTCGGCCGGCAGGTCGAAGACGAATACGCTGGTGTAGGACTCGCCGGGGCGGAGCGGCCGGGTGAGCGGGACCGAGGGGCCCTGGCTCCGCTCCAGCGCCTGCTGGCCTTCGACGGAGGGACGGTAGCGTCGGCCGCTCTCGTCCACCACCGCCACCGCACGCCGGTTCGGCCGCAGGGGCAAGCCTCGGGCCCGCTGAGCCGAAATGGTTCTTTCGTCGAGCCAAATCTTTAGGGTTACCACGTAGAAAATTCCCTGGGCGGTCGTTTGCTGGGCGGGTGGCCCGAGCGTCTTGGTCGTGGTGACCTCCGCCACCGAGTAGGCCAGGTGGCAGTCCACTTCGCAAAAATATTTCCACTCCCCCCGGGCGAGCACGCGCTCGCGACTCCCGAGAGAGAGGCCCAGCAACGCGACGCCGTACACCCCCGCCCAGACGAGCGCCCCCAGCAGGATTTTTCGCGCCAGCTCGAACTTCCGCAGCAGCATCAACAGGGTCACTGCGGCCGCCGCCAGGAACAGCACCGCGCCGGTGCCCACAAATACTAGGAATACCAGGGGAGAGCTGGGGGGCGTGAACGCCATGGGGGGTCTCCTTGCCGCGCCGGGTAGGTGCAACGAGCCCCGGTCTTTCCTCCCTTACGGCGTGAGCGTTACTCGGCCAGCCCGAAAAGATCCGAAGGAAAGCCTGCCGGGATTCGGAAGTAAAGCCCTGGTCCGAGGACATGCGTGCCGTGGTAAGGGTCGGAGAGCTTGAGTTCGCCTTGAAGGACATAGCCCTCAAGATTGGCACTGCAGACTGCTAGCCTGCCTTCCGTCGGCCTCGTCAGCTTGACAAGATAGACCCCGCCACCAGTTGCTTCTTCGGTCGTCAAACGCTTCGCCACACCCTGTGCTACCGACCCCGGCATCAATTCACTGAGGCGCTTCCACTCGATCCCTTCGGGATCAACGGTGAAGGTCTTCCCGGCAAGATTGGGTGCGTCCTCGCCTTCCTCCAACCAGATCAGCTCGAACGGGCCATCGCTCAGGAGCACGAAGGTGGCCCCTGCCTCTGATCGAAAGGGTCGCATCGCCACCTCGGGCGGGGCCTCCCAATACAACCCCTCCCTGAGTTGGGTCTCCGGGGAGGCTGCGGTGCCGCCCAGCATCATCACGCGTTCGGTCACCGGGTGATAGTGGCGCGGCAAAACTACATCCGCCGGGAAAGTCCCGATGGTGAACATCCGACCCGTCTCAGCGTCCACGTGGAGAGTCTGTAAGAGGAGGCCCGTCGGGTGCTGGGCCTTGGGGACCAGCGCGCTGTTCAGGATGAGCTCCTTACCGGCTAAGTCAATCGAGGGCATCTCCGAAGCCGGCTCCATGGCCAGGGGCCCATCGGCCACCAACAGGAGCAAGGTTTCATTGCGCGTCCCACTTCCGTGGTGTTGGGCATTTCCGATCTGGGTCAGACCCAGCACCCCAAGCGAAAGGACTAGAGAGAGCAGAGCTGAGAAGCTGCGCTTTGTCATAGTTCCCTCCTCAGCACTTGCCACCGATGTCGTACCCCATCTGTACCACGATGCGTGAGTGGCTCAGACTCTAGCCCGTCATGGAGAGGAAGCTCGGTTGCGGGCTATCTTAGGCGGGGCCCGCACGCAAGTCAAGGCGGGTGCCGGACTCGTTGCGCTCTCTGCTGACGCGCGGGCGCACTCAGCTCGCGCCAAAAGCATTGAGTTTTTCTGCGGCGGTCCCTATACTGTGAACTTCGGGGAGACGCCCCGGATGGGCCACGGTCGCTTCCTGAATCAAAAACTGGGCAAGCGCAACAGCCGGCGCCTGGAGCAGATGCGCTGGCACCTGGCCCCGCAAAACGCCTCGCGGCAGTCCCGGCCGAAAAGCGCCGGGAGAAGGGGACGGGCGCGGCGACGACGGAGGTCAAAGTGAGCGCACGGGTTCGAACCGCGGCAGTGGGGATTTCGCTGCTGGTGGTGTCCTACGTTTTGCTGGGCGGCCTGCTGGGCCGCACCGCCAGCGAAGGCGCCTACCGCCAACTGGGGGTGTTCAGCGAAGTGCTCACCCGCATCCAGAGCGAGTACGTGGAGAAGCCCGACCTCCATCGGGTGGCCACCGGCGCGTTGCGCGGGCTGCTGGAATCACTCGACCCCTATTCGGGCTACCTCAGCCCCCGGGAGTACGCCGAGTATCGCGAGAAGAAGCAGAACCCGGAGGGGGGTGAGGTGGGCCTGGTACTCTCGAAGCGCTTCGGCCTCATCCAGGTGGTGAGCGTGCTGCCGGAAAGCCCCGCGGCCCGGGCCGGCCTGGGGACCCGGGACATTCTGGAATCTCTTGCCGGGTTTTCCACCCGCGAGATGTCGGTCCAGCAGGCCTACGTTTTGCTGGGGGGCGCCCCCGGCACTTCGGTGAAGGTGGCGGTGGTGCGGGCGGCGCGGGCCGAGCCGAAAAGCGTTGATCTGGTGCGCGCCCGCCTGGAGCCCACCCGGGCGTTCTCCGGCCGGCTGGAGGAGGATATCGGCTACCTCAAGATTGCCAGCTTTAGTCGCGGCAAGGCGGAGGAAGTGGCCGCTGCCCTGCGCCAACTCCGCGCCCAGGGCGCGGGCAAGCTGGTCATTGACCTGCGCGACTGCGCCGCCGGCAATATCCCGGAAGCGGTGGAGACCGCGCGGCTGCTGCTTCCCCGCGGCATCATCACCTACGTCGAGGGGCAGCAGTATCCCCGCGAGCAGTTCAATGCCGAGCCGGATAAAGTGCTCTGGAGCGGCCCGGTGACGGTTCTGATCAACAACGGCACCGCAGGCGCCGCGGAAATCCTGGCCGCCGCCGTGCTGGAAAACGGCCGCGGGGAAGTGATCGGCCAGCGCAGCTACGGGGTCAGCTCCGTGCAAGAGCTCATTCCCCTCGATGACGGCTCCGCGCTGATTCTCTCCGTAGCCAAGTACTACAGCCCGGCGGGCAAGGCCATTCAGGACAACGCGGTCACCCCCAGCGTGGAGGTGGAGCCGGGTGAGCAGGCCAGCGGGGAATCCCCCCCGCCCCGTCCCCAGGCCCTGCCGCCTCCGGGCGACCCCGTGCTGCTCAAGGCGCTCGAGCTGCTGCGCGCCCAGCCGGCCTCCGAAACCGTCGGCAAAGCCGCCTAGGGGAGAAGAGGCGGAAGCGGCGGGAAGCTATCCCCGAGCATCTTAAAGTCTGGTATGCGCAGAACCCTTAGCTGGCTCACCCTGCTCGCCGTGGCGCTGGCCGCGGCCCCGACGCTTCGGGGGCAGCAACCACCGGCTCGGCCCGATTCGCCCCCGCCCGAGGAGTACCGTGTCCGGGTGGAGGTGGAGTTGGTCACTGCGCCCTTGGTGGCGCACGACTCTCGGGGGGAGTTCGTCTACAACCTGCGCCGCGACGAAATCACCCTGCTCGACAACGGCATCCCCCAGCAGTTGCGCGCCTTTGAGCTGGCCTCGCAGCCCATTTCCCTGGTCATGCTGTTTGACACCGCGCGGCGGGTGGCGTCCCTGCTCGACCGCGTTCGCCCCAGCGGCATCCTCTTCACCAGCTACGTTCTGGGGCAGTTCGGCGAAGCCGCGGTTATCACCTTCGACACTGAAATCACCCTGCGGCAGGAGTTCACCTCCGACCCGGACAAGATTATCGACGCGGTGAAGGCAATTCGCCCCGGCGGCTCCCAGACCCGCCTCGCCGATGCCCTCGACCAGGCGGTGACTCTCTTGCGGGGGCGCCCGGAAGGGCGGCGGCGAGTGATCGTGGCCGTCACCGAGCCCCGCGACAATGGCAGCCACACCCCCATCGGCGTGCCCTTGCGGCTGGCCCAGCTTTTTGACATTAGCGTCTATACGATTGCGCTCAGCCGCACCCAGGCCGAGCTGCTGCGCCGCCCGGAAGACACCCCGGTGGCACGCTCGCCCTATCCGCCGGGGGTGTTTCCCACCCCCGGCATCCCCGGCTCAGTGCAAACCCCCACCAGCCAGGCCCAGCAGCGCTACGCCCGGGCCGACCTGCTGAGCGCTGTCGTGACCTTGGTGAGCACCTTGCGCAACATCCCCGCGCGGCAGGTGCTGGAAGTCTA
>JBHHYS010000079.1:0-10875 GCA_046757645.1 Terriglobia bacterium
GGTGCTCAATGCCCGGGCCGCCGTTGGGAATCTTGGTGAAGTCGCCCTTGCCCATCTCCTTCTGCTCCTTGTAGCAGAAGGGGCAGTGGTCGGTGGAAACCACCTGCAGACGGTCCTGCGCCAGCCCCGCCCAGAGTTTTTCCTGGTGCCACTTTTCCCGCAACGGCGGGGTGAAAACGTACTTGGCCCCTTCGAAGCCCGGCACGTCGAAGTTTTCGATGGAGAGGAAGAGATACTGCGGGCAGGTTTCCGCATAGGCGGGCAGGCCCCGGTCGCGGGCTTCGCGCACTTTTTCCAGAGCCTCGTTGCAGGAAAGGTGCACGATGTACACGGGTGCCCCCGCCATCTCGGCCAATGCGATGGCGCGCGCGGTGGCCTCGGCTTCAGCGGTGGTGGGCCGAGTGAGGGCGTGGTACTTGGGCGCGGTCTGGCCCGCCGCCAGCGCCTGCTGGACAATGACGTCAATCACCCCCCCGTTTTCCGCGTGCATACAGATCAAGGCCCCGGTGCGGGCCGCCTGCCCCATGGCTTTGAAGATCAAAGCGTCTTCGACCATGAACACCCCGGGGTAGGCCATAAAGAGCTTGAAGCTCGACACTCCCTCGCGCACCAGAGCGTTCATTTCGTCCAGGCGCGCATCGGGCAGGTCGGTGAGGATGCAGTGGAAGGCGTAGTCGATGGCCGCCTTCCCCTCCGCCTTTTTCCGCCAGGTGTCGAAGGCGGTGCGCAGCGTCTGGCCCTTGTACTGGATGGCGAAGTCAATCAAGGTGGTGGTGCCACCGAAGGCCGCGGCGATGGTCCCGGTTTCGAAGTCATCCGAGCTGTTGGTGCCGCCGAAGGGCATATCCAGATGGGTGTGGACGTCAATGCCGCCGGGAATCACGTAGTAGCCCCGGGCGGACAGTACCTGGCGGGCCGCCTCCCGGGGCAGCTCCTGGGCGATGGCTGCGATGCGGCCCCCCGAGATGCCGATGTCGGAGGGGTAAGTGTCGGAGGCGGTAACGATGGTGCCCCCCTGGATGAGCGTATCGAATTGCATGGGTCCCTCCCGGTGAGACTCCGTATGGTAGTCGGCACTTGTGGGCGGTGTCAACGCGGCTGCGGCCTGGGGGCGTCGGTCGGATTTCGCTCGCTTTGCCGACGGGAAGGCTTAGGGGTCGGTCCCGAGCCGTTGGGCCAGTTCTCTCAATTCTGGGCTGACCCGGTCTTCCAATTGGCAGGTGTGGTAGTAGCTACCCAGAAAATCCCCCACCAGCATGGCTTCCAGTTGTTGGGCCACAGGCTCGACTTCGCGGGGGGGAATTCGACCGTTGTATCGTCCCACTTGCCACCACACCCGTGCGAACTTGAGCTGGAGGCGTTGAGTGGGTTTGTGCTGCATGAATTCTCGGGCGGTTCGCAGGCCCGGGGAGCGGGGCGCGTCCGGAGCGACGGTATCGAGGAGACCGGGAAGCAAGGGCAGCAGGTGACGCCTGAGCCAGGATCGGCAAAACCTTCCTACCCAGGAGGAGAACTCATCAATCACCCGGGCTGCCTCTTTGTCGGTGAGAAAGGAATATTCCGCGGGCATCTGCAGGATATGGTTGGTGCTGCGCTTACCCACAAAATAGCGCTTCAAGCGCTGGCTCGGCGGCCAGTTGTGGGAGTGCTGGACCTGCGCCTCGGGGTTGTAGAGAATTGTCTCCCGGCTTCGGAGAACCCGGAACGCCCAGTCTAAGTCTTCGCCAAACTCAAGGCGCGCAAAGGGGAAGCACTCCCACACGCGGCGGCGAATCGCAGAACAGACGTTATCGAAGGCGACGTACTCAAAGCGGCGATTAAGGTCCCACGAGAAAAACTCCTGCAACGATCCCAGCCGCTTGAGCCGGTGGCTTTTGTCGATCTGACGGCTCAATTGCTGGGCTTCCCAGCGGGCCACGAAGTCGGCGTTCGGTTGGGGAATTTCCTTGCCTGTCACCGCAGACAGGCTTGGGTTTTCTCGCAAGGGACGGCTCAACGGCTCCAAAACGCGCCGGCTGGCGGGAGTCGCATCCTGTACGGTAAACACCAGGATGTCCCCGCGGGCGTGGCGGGCCAGCAGGTTGCGGGTTTCGCCGTGATTGTAGTCGCTGGGGGGAATGGTCAGGACCCGGGCACCAATGGCGCGGGCGGTCTCGACGGTAGCGTCACCCGAACCCGAGTCCACCACAATCAGTTCTATTTCTTCGTCCAGCCGCTGCTCGCGCCAGGCGCGCAGGTTCCGGGCAAATTCGGAGCCCGCATTCTTGGTGGGGATGCAGACGGAGACCATGGCGATCCTAGCAGCGGGGAGCAAGTGGCCGAAGCAACTTGCCCCGCAGCCGGCCGGCGATTCCGGTGAGGGGGAAGCCTTGATATCGGAGGGATCGCCTGGGGAGAGTCTCGAATTCCTCCCCCAGCACGGCCAAGGTGGCCGGGTGAGTCTCGAGCCGTGGGTGGGAGGCCTCCGCCCCGGCCGCCGCCGGGCAAATCACCTTACCTTCGGGTTTCGGAAGGAAAGATTCGGACGTATGCTCTCCGGGCATGGTTTCACTCCCTCCCCATAGGTCTGCATTCTAGCCCGGCTGCTGAAGGCAGGGCAACGGTCTGGTAGAATGACGGGTGAGTATCCTTTTCTCCCGGAGGAGGGCTGGCTTCTGCTCCGGCTGCTTTTCGGTCTTAGCCATCCTGGTTCCGCGGTTCGCGGCCGGGCAAGGCGGCTCAGAAGCTAGGAGGCGGAAGGGAGAAGGACAAGCTTGATGAGAAAAGCACCCGCTGGCCGCGAGAGGAAATGCCATGGCTGATCCCCGGGTCGTCCTCTTGGGCCTGGATGGGGCGACCTTCACGGTCATTGATTCTCTCGTCGCGCGGGGCCGCTTGCCCCATCTGGCAGCGGTGATGCGGGAAGGGGTGCGCGCCACGTTGGAGTCCACCGTGCCGCCGCACAGCGCGGCCGCTTGGCCGTCTCTGGTGACGGGGAAGAATCCCGGGCGCCACGGGTTGTTCGACTTCTATCGTCGCCGCCCCGGCAGCTACCGGCTGGAGCTGATCAATGGCGGGTGCGTTCCGGGTCCCAAGCTGTGGGACTTCGTGAGCGCGGCCGGTAAGCGGGTGTGCGTCTACAACGTGCCCATTACCTATCCGCCCGAGCCGCTGAACGGCATCATGCTCTCCGGCATGGATACGCCCAGCCAGGCCAGTGAGTTTGCCTACCCGCCGTCGTTCAAGCCGGAGCTGCTGGCTCGCTTCCCCCACTATTCCATTGAGATCGATGAGCTGGAGAGCGCCCTGCGAAGAGGCACGCGCGAGCCCGAGCGCGATCTCGGCGAGCACCGCCGAGAAATGATCCTGGCCCAACTGGAACAACAACTGGCGGCGATTGATTTTCTCCTGGCACGCGAAGCCTGGGACCTGTTTTTCGGGGTGATCGTCGCCTCCGATCGAGCTCAACACCTGTTTTGGAGCGATTTCGAAGCCCTCCAGCGCCCGGGAAATGCGCTCACCAGCCGCACCAGCGCCTTGCTGGCGGCCTACGAGAAAACCGATGCCGCCATCGGGGAGTGGCGGGCGCGGTATCCGGGCCGACACTGGATCATTCTCTCCGACCACGGCTTCGGTCGGCTCGAAAAGGAGTTCTACCTCGACCAGTTCCTGGCCGACTTGGGACTGCTGCGCTTGCGCTCCCCCGCGGCGCGCGCTTGGCGGTTGGGGCGATCAGCCATTCGCAAAATTCATCGTGTCGGCCGGCCCCTGAAAGGACTGGCGCAACACGGCCTCCGGCGCTGGCGGCAAGGCAGAGCGGTTGCGGCGTTGCCTTCCTGGGTGCTGGATGACCCCGAGCGAGCCGTGGACTGGGGCCGCAGTCGTGCCTATGCCATCGGCGATACCGGGGCCATCTTTATCAACTTGGAAGGACGCGAGCCGCAGGGGATCGTCAAGCGGGGCGGGGAGTACGAAGCGGTGCGCGACGAGATCATAAACGCCTTGCGGCAATTGCGGGACCCCGAGGACGGCTTGCCGGTGGTCGACGCCGTCTACCGCCGAGAGGAACTCCACGCCGGGGAGTGGCTCTCGGTCCTGCCCGACTTGTACGTCCGCCTGAGAAACGATGCGTACCGCGTCGCGGTTGATTTGAGTGCCAAGAAAGGCCGGCTCTTCGGGTTGCCCCAGGAGAGAAAGCCCATCTTGTACGATACGGGAACCCATCACCGCGAAGGCATTTTGCTGGCCGCGGGCCCCTCCTTCGAGCCCGGCCAGAAGCTGCCCCGGGCGCATCTCCTTGATCTCACTCCAACCGTCCTCTATGCCCTGGGACTGCCGGTGGAAGAGGGTTTGGATGGCCAGGTGCTCCTCTCCGCCTTCTCGCCTGCATATGTGGAGGCCCATCCGGTTCAGCGAGGCGGCCGCACCCGCGCCGGAGTGCGCGCGCCCTCCGGCTATTCCCACGAAGAGGAGCAGCAGGTCTCCGAGCGCTTGCGGCAGCTCGGCTACTTGGACTAGACGCCCCGGACCAGGTTGCCCCCCCTTCCTCCAGCCACGCCGGCGCCCCCGCACCTGGCAGCCGAGCCGACCGCTCGGTTGGAAACCGGCCTGGCACGCATCTGGGAGTGGATTCAAGCGGCGGCGATTTCGGGCCTGACCCGAAATCATTTCCGGCAAAGGAAATTTTGTTTCTGATTTGGTGGCGTGCTAGAATGGCGCCCGTGGGGCTACTGAGTAGGGAGTAAAGAAGCCGGAACCCACCACCCTCAGCGGAAATTCCTCCTTCGTGAGCGGGTGCGAGGAGGAGAATTTTTTCTGGACTGCCGGGGGCGGGTTCGCTGGCGGGAGCGAAGCGATGAGGCGGGGCGGCTCGGCTCCGACGTTGGTGGCGAAGGACTGCGGGCGCACCGTGGCGGCGATCACGTCGCTACTGCCCCCCCGCCCGCGCGGCCCGCGGTGCGCGCTCACCCCATCCTAAAAAAAACCGTCGCTGGGAAGCGATCGTTTTAGCGGACGAACAAAGGCGCAATGCAATTTGGGATTACACTGAAACCCGACATCTCAGTTGAACGCATCGTGGAGCTGACGCGCCAGGCGGAAGCCGCCGGATTCCAGTACGGCTGGGTCTTTGACTCCCACATTCTCTGGAAAGAGCCCTATCCTCTGTTGACCCTGATGGCGGCCAATACCAAACAGATGCGGCTGGGAACCTGCGTCACCAACGCAGCGGTGCGCGATATGACGGTAACCGCCAGTCTCTTCGCCACCCTCAACGTGATTTCGGGCGGGCGGATGGAGCTCGGCATTGGGCGTGGCGATAGCTCGCGGCGCGTGCTGGGCAAAACCCCCACCACGGTGGCGCGACTGGAGCAGTCGTTGCGTGTTTTCCAGGAACTGACGGCGGGCCGGGAGGTGAGCTACGACGGCCACCCCGTGCAGCTGGCGTGGGCGACCCGATCCCCGCGCATCTGGATTGCCGGCTACGGACCCAAGGTGTTGCGCCTGGCGGGCAGGATCGCCGACGGGGTTATCTTGCAGCTTGCCGATCCGGACTTGGTCTCTTGGTGTCTCGGTTTTGTCCGGGAGGGCGCGCGGGAAGCGGGACGCGACCCGGGCGGGATCGAAGTGATGGCGGCGGCGCCGGTGTGGGTGTCCGATGACCTGCGCATCGCCCGCGAGAGGGTCCGGTGGTTCCCGGCGCTGGTGTCGAATCACGTGGTGGATCTCCTCGCTCGCTACAAACCCGAGGAGCTACCCGCCGCTCTCACCGTGTATGTGCAAAACCGCGGCGGCTATGACTATCAGCACCACTGCGAGGTTGGCAGCGACAACGCTGCCTTCGTTTCCGACGAGGTGGTGGACCGCTTCTGCGTGGTGGGCCCGCTGGAAGCCCATCGGAAAAAGCTGGAAACACTGGCGCGGGCCGGCGTGACCCAGTTCAATATCTACCTGATGTGCGGGGAGGAGGAACAGACGCTGGAAATCTACCAGCGGAGCATCCTTCCGCACTTCAATCGCCAACCGTTGAACCGGCCCCGCTCGTGATGGTACTCGCCGACGACACCAAAGGGGGCGTCGCGCGGCGCTCTTTTGTTTCTTCTCCGGTTTTTCCCCCGCCCAGCCCAGTCGGCCCCCTTTTCCGAGCGTAGTCCAGGGATGCCACGGCCCCTCAGCGGCTCAATCCCGGTTATGATTTTTTTCTTTTCGGCACGCCGGAAGCCCTGCCCGGGCATCTACCGAAAGTAAATCGCAAGCGAAAAATTTGAGACAAGCGGCGGATGGTGAAGTGTGGATGTTCGAGCCTCTCTCGGGCTTCGTAGGCAGCGAACTCGCCCCCGCGCCGCCGGACGGTCCACATTCCGAGTTGGCGCGCAGCGCGGATTTCACTGTCGGCGCGGTCACCGACCACTAGGACGCGCCGGGGGTCGGGCTCGACCCGCAAGACCCGGCGCAGATACCCGCTCTTGCCGTGGCCCCGCCGCCGCCCGGTGTAGAAGATTTCCTGAATATACGGCAGGCGATCGAGCCCGAGGAGACGGACTTTGGCGCGCTGGATGGTGCGAATCCCGGCGGTGAGCACAAAGATGCGGACACCGCAGCGGTGGAGGCGGCGCAAGGTCGGCCGGGCATCAGGAAACAGGCGAAGGTTGCGCACCGGATAGCTGAAGTAGGCCCGGCAGCCGGCGCGGGCCAGCCGCGCCGCCTCCCGGCCCCGGAGTCCCAGGCGGGCCAAGAGGCGGGGGTCAAGCGTCTCCAGGTTGTGCTCTTCCCGGAAGAGCTGCAGGCGCAACCGGAACAGGCGCTGGAAGGAAACGCGTCGGCGCGGGCGCCGCTCGAGGCCTGCGCGCAGCATCTTCTCGCAGGCGTAGCGGTGGGCGGCCAGCACCCGTTGCCGGTAGCAGTCGTAGAGCGTGTCATCCAGGTCAAAGACCACTGCGGTGATGAGAGGGCGCGGGCGCAGCATCTAACCCGGCTCGCCGCCCGGGCTCGCCACCGGCGGGCCGGCTTGCCCGTCCGGCAGGCGGGCGCGGCGCATCAGAGCGAGATAAACCAGGAAGGAGACGCCGAAGCCCACAAACCAGGCATAGTGGAACAGAGGACGGAGAGGTTCGACGCCCAAGCCCACCAAGGCGACCCCGGCGCCGGCGAGCAGCGCCGCCACCGCGCGCCGGTTGAAGCCCCGAGCGAATTCGTAGAAGCCCCGGCGGCGGTAGAGGTCTTCCACCAGGATGATTTTCTTGCGGAGCATAAAGTAGTCGGCGATCACCACCCCGGCGACCGGCCCGAGAAAAGAGGAATAGCCGACCAGCCAGCCGATGATGAAGTTGCCGTAGCTGGCCAGCAGCGTCCAGGGCTGCATGAGCAGGCCGATCAGGCAGGTGATGACGCCGCCCAGTTTGAAGCTGATCCGGCGGGGATAGAGGTTGGAAAAATCATTGGCGGGCGAGACCACGTTGGCGGCGACATTGACGTTGAGGGTGGCCACCAACAGGAAAATCATCGCGATCACCACCGCCAGCGGATGCCCGAGCTGACTCAAGACCACCACCGGATCCCAGTTGACCTCGCCGAAGATGACCACGGTGGCGGAGGTGACCGCGATGCCAATGAAGGAATAGAGCGTCATAGTGGTGGGCAGGCCCAGCGCCTGTCCGAGCATCTGCTGGCGTTGGCCTTTGGCGTAGCGCGTAAAGTCGGGGATGTTCAGCGCCACCGTCGCCCAGAAGGCCACCACGGCGGTCAGCGAGGGGATAAAGAAAGCGAAAAACTCGCCGAAGGTTTTGAACTTCGAAGGCGCTGAAAGCATAGGACCGAAGCCGCCCGCCTTCTGATGCGCCCAGACCAGCAGCGCCAGCCCGATGACCAGCAGGAAGGGGGCGCTGACGCCCTGCAGGAAGCGGATGGTCTCGATGCCGCGCACGATGACGTAGAGGTTCAGCAGCCAGAAGAGCCCAAAGCACAGCGGCAGGCCCAGCCAGTAGTCGCCCCAGCCGGGGATGATCGCGGTCAGCAGAGTATTGATGGCCTGGCCGCCGATCCAGGTTTGAATCCCGAACCAGCCGCAAGCCACCAGCGCCCGCAGAATCGCAGGAATGTTGGCGCCCAACACCCCGAACGAAGCCCGGGCAAAGATGGGGAAGGGAATTCCGTAGCGGGCGCCGGCGTGAGCGTTGAGCAGCAGGGGGATGAGCACGATGAGATTGCCGAGAAATATGGTGAACAGCGCCTGCTTCCAGTTCATTCCCCCGGCGATCATGCCGCTGGCCAGCATGTAGGTGGGGATGTTGACGCTCAACGATACCCAGAGCGCGGTGTAGTTGTACGTGCCCCAGGTGCGCTTCTCCCGGGGAACGGCGGCCAGGTCTTTGTTCCACAACCAGCTCCGGGCCGCGCCTTCGCTGCTGGTCTCGTCCGCTAGGAGGGCCCTGGCGTCGCTGGAGGGGTTCATCGGCAGGCGCTACGCCTTATTTGAGTCCCCGCGGCAGGGGGCACTGGGTTGGACGGTGTCTTTCCCTGAGTCAAGACCACTGGCCCCTGCCACTCGGGAGCAATCAGATCTGTGCACGGGGCTGGTTGGCTGTTTTCGTTGGAATCCGGAAAGCACTAATAGATGTTGGCTTCGCGCCGGCGCCCGGTGTAGTCCACGTAAACGACTTTCAGCTCGGTGTAGAAGTCGACGCCGGTGGAGCCGGTCTCGCGCTCACCCACGCCGGTGGCTTTGATGCCGCCGAAGGGCACGTGGGCTTCACCGCCCACGGTAGCCGAGTTGATGTGAACGATGCCGCACTCGACCCCCTCGGCAAACTGGAAGATGCGGTTGGCGTCGGTGCTAAAGATGGACGCGGCCAGCCCGTAGCGGACGCGATTGGCGGTCGCCAGCGCTTCCTCGAAGTCCTTCACGCGGATCACCGAGAGCACCGGCCCGAAAATCTCCTCCTGGGCGATGCGGGCATCGGCCGCCACGTGGTCGAAAATTGTCGGGGGGGTAAAGTAGCCGGCGTCGTAGGCGCCGCCCCGGAGCCGCTCGCCGCCGCAGAGGAGTTTGCCTTCTTTCTTGCCAATCGCCAGGTACTTCTGCACCTTGTTGAACTGGGCTTCGTCCACCGAAGGCCCTACCTGGAAGCCGGGCTCCGCCCCGTTGCCCACTTTCAGCTTCTGGGTGCGCTCGAGCAGCATGGAGACGAACTTGTCCGCCACCGCTTCGCTCACAATCACCCGGCTGGTGGCGGTGCAGCGCTGCCCGGTGGAACCGAAGGCGCCCATCACCGTGCTGGTGGCGGCCAGTTCCAGATCCGCGTCCTCCAGCACCACCACCGGATTCTTCCCGCCCATCTCGCACTGGACCTTTTTCATTTGCCGGGCGGCTTTGGCGTAGATCAGCGAGCCCACTTCGCAGGAGCCGGTGAAGCTCAGGCCGCGCACCGCCGGGTGCTCGACCAGCTCAGCCCCCGCCTCTTCCCCGGCGCCGTTGACCATGTTGAGCACGCCCGCGGGCAGGCCGGTGCGCGCAAAGATATCCACCACCTGCCGGGAGGTGAACGGGGTCAACTCAGAGGGCTTCCAGACCACGGTGTTGCCGCAGACTAGCGCCGGGGCAATCTTCCACACCGGCACGGCCACGGGAAAGTTCCACGGCGTAATTAGGCCCACGACGCCCAGTGGTTGGCGAATGGTGTAGGCAAAATTCCGCGGCAACTCCGAGGGCAAGGTTTCGCCGCTCAGGCGGCGGGCTTCGCCGGCCGTGTATTCCAGGACGTTGATGGTGCGCAGGATTTCGCCCTGCGATTCGCTGAGCGTCTTGCCCTCTTCGCGGGTCAACAGCCGCGCCAGCTCGTCTTTCTGCTCGGCCATCATCTGGGCCGCGCGCTGGATGTAGCGGCCACGCACCGGCGCCGGGGTGTCGCGCCAGGCGGGAAGGGCACGGGCGGCGGCCTCCACCGCGGCACGAATTTCCTCCCGCGAGCTCAGGGGAGCGTGTCCCAGCAAATCGCCATGGTTGGCGGGGTTGCGCCGCTCCAGGGTGCGCCCAGAGCGCGACTCCACCCACTGCCCGTCTACGTAGTTCGGGCAGGGCGCTTCTTTGCTGACCTGAGTTACCGTAGCCATGACTCCCTCCTGTTCGTTTACTGGCTAAACTCTCACTTCGGCGACCTGCCGGGAGTCCAACCCAGTGGCCCCAGCCCCTGGGGCCGTTCCGTTACGGCTTCAACTCCGCGAACGACTTGTCGAGGATGCGCACCGCATCGTCCACGTCGGCTTGGCTGATGTTCAAGGGGGGCGAGAGCCGCACCACGTTGCCCCACAGCCCGCCTTTGCCAATCAGCAGTCCGTTCTCTTTGCAGCGCTCCATCAACTGCAAGAGTTCCTGCGCCGCCGGCTCTTTGCTCTGGCGATCTTTGACCAGCTCCAACGCCTGCATCAGGCCCATGCCCCGCACGTCCCCGATGAGCGGATACTTCTGCTGGAGCTCTTCCAGCTTCTGCCGAAGGTAGCTGCCGACCGAATGGGTGTTCTCCCGCAGGTTTTCCTCTTCGATCACTTCAATGGTGGCTCGGGCCGCCACCGCGGTTACCGGGTTGCCGCCAAAGGTGGAGATTGTCAGTCCCTGGAAGGCGTCGGCGATTTCCGGCCGGGCAATGGTGGCTCCCACGGGCACGCCGTTGGCCATTCCTTTGGCGGTGGTGATCATGTCCGGTTCCACCTCCCAGTGCTCGATGCCGAACCACTTCTTCCCGGTGCGCCCGAAGCCCGTCTGCACTTCGTCGGCGATGAACAGGCCGTCGTACTTCTTGATGATGTTGAACACCATCTTGAAGTACTCCGGGGGCGGGGTGATGAACCCGCCCACGCCCTGAATGGGCTCGGCCAGGAAGGCGGCGATGCGGCCGGTGGTGG
>JBHHYS010000080.1:0-10866 GCA_046757645.1 Terriglobia bacterium
GGGGGCGCAATCGAGGCGCGCCGTGGGGGGGCCACTTCGAGGTCAACCCCGCCCCCGAAACCCGCATCGGCGCGGGCGACTACCTGACCGCCATCGGCAGCCCCGACCACATCAAGAAACTCGAATCCCTCGCCCGCGCCTAGCCTGCCTGCCGTAAGCAAGCCACACCAGACTGCCCTCATCATCCACTGCCTGCAAAAGGCTGCGCCGTAGGGGAGAAAGGGAAATGCGCAAGGCAAGCATAAGAGCAAACCATAGGAGGTTCGAGGCGAAACTAGACGATGAGGGAAGCTGCTCCTTTCTAGCTCGGAATTCTCGTCACAATTCAACTCAGGATCACGCGAGGAAGCGGTGCAAGGGAGGCTCTCCTACCCCAAGGCTCCCCCCTACGCCGAGGCTCCAACCTTCGCCGAGGCTACGGTCGGCAGGTCGGGGGACAAGCCGAGGGGCGGGTCGCCGTGCGGATTCAGCAGCGAGTGCGGCCTCCAGTGGCTTCCACTAAGCCAGGAAGCGTCGGACATAGGGGTCGGGGGCGGCGCGGAGTTCCTCGGGAGTGCCGACGAAGTAGATGCGGCCGTCGCGGAGGAGCAGGAAGCGGGTTTGGGCTACTCCGGGGGACCCCCCGTCGCCCAGCCTCCAACCTCTGCCGAGGCTACGGTCGGCAGGTTGGGGGGCAAGCCGGCGGGCAGGGGGCTCGGCAGTCCCTGCTTCGGCTGGCTTGCCATTCGTAGAGACAGATTTGAGCGTGCCGGTGGCTTCATCGAAGACGTTTGAGGCCAGGATGAAAGCGTCCTGGAGGCGGTGGGTAACGACCAGAGAGCTGGCCTGGCGGGTGTCGCGCAGCTTGATGATCAAGGTGAGAATGGTTTGGGCGGTGACGGGGTCGAGCCCGGCGGTGGGCGAATCGTAGAGCATCACCGGGGGCTCGGTGATCAACGCCCGGGCCACGCTCACCCGGCGCTTCATCCCCCCGCTCAACTCCGCGGGCAGCTTCCAGATGGCTTCCTCCAGGCCGACGAAGCGCAGCACCTCGCGCACCCGGCGCTCAATCTCTTCTTCGGCCAAGTCCGCCTCCCCGTGGGCGGTCTCTTCAATCAGACGGTAGGCCACGTTCTCATAGACGCTGAGGGAGTCGAACAGGGCCATTTCCTGGAAGACGATGCCGAGACGCGCCCGCAGGGGAAGCAGGGCTTCTTCTTCCAGGTCGGTGATATCGGTGCCCAGAACGACGATGCGGCCGTAGTCGGCCCGGAGCAGGCCAAGGGCGAGCTTCAGCAGCACGGTCTTGCCGGTGGCGGTGGCCCCGAGCAGCACCAGGGTTTCCCCGCGGTGGAGCGCGAAGGAGATGTCGCGCAGGACTTCCTGCTCGCCAAAGGCGAGCCCCACGCGCTCGAAGCGAATGACCTCCTCGGCCATTACCAGCCCATCAGCTCGTTCAGCCAGAGGACGCTGCGGGTGATGAAAAGGTTTGAGACCAGGATGAGAACCGAGGCGACCACCACTGCCTGGGTGGTGGACCGCCCCACCCCTTGCGTGCCGCCGCGGGTGGTGAGCCCGAAATAGCAGCCCACCAGCGCCACGATGAAGGCAAACAGGAAGGGCTTCACCAGCCCCTGGAGGGCGTCGCCGAACTCGACGGCGTTATAGGCGCGGGTCCAGTACTGGATGGGGTTGATGCGGATCACGAAGTTGGAGACCACCAGGCCGCCCACCAGCCCCACGAAGTCGCCCACGATGGTCAGCAGCGGCAGCATGGCCACGGTGGCGAAGACCCGGGGGATGACGAGCTTCTTCAACGGGTCGGTGCCCAGGGCGCGCATGGCGTCAATCTGCTCGCTGACCAGCATGGAGCCGAGCTCGGAGGCAATGCCGCTCGAGACGCGGCCGGCGACCAGCAAGGCGATGATCACCGGGCCAATCTCGCGTACCAGAGCCAGCGAAACCACGTCCCCGGTCAGCCCAGGCGAGCCGAAGCGCACGAACTGGTCGGCCATTTGCAAAACCAGCACGGCGCCGATGAAGAACGAGGCCAGCACCACGATGGGCAGCGAGCCCACCCCGATGGCGTCCATCTGCTCGAAGGTCTCCGCAATGTAGCGCGGGCGGGTGAAAAGATGGCGCAGGGCACGCCAGCCCAGCAGGGTAAACTCCTGCAGGGCGAGAACCTTCTCCTTTACCAGGCCGTTGAGGACGGCAGCCAGACTGGCCATAGGCGATTGACCGGGCGACGTTCCGACCCTGGCCCCGCAGTTCACGGCGGGGCCTGCCCCGTGTTCTTTGCGGGGAGCCTTAGACGTACGCGGGGCCTGCCCCGCCGAAGCCTTAGGCGTAGGCGGGGCCATTCTCGCCTGCGGCTGGCAGCAAGTCAAGAAACGCTACGCGTGAGGCCCGGGCATCGACGCCCGGCTCGCGGGCCGCAAACGCCGCAAAAACCGCACGGCCAGTGGGCTCAAAAGCTTGGCCCCACTTCCACCTATGTTTCACAGGAAACATTTGGCGGGCGCAACAGCGCCCCGCCGGCAACGGCTGAACCCGAACGAACCGGTAGCGCGGGTTCCCGCTTGCCCCGAGTGGAGTCGAGGGGTAGGGTACCCGTGGGTTTTTACGAATGGGTCGCAGGAAGGCCTACGGCCATCCTGCGCTACCAGAATAAAATGGCGAGGGATGCGCGCCTGGGTCTACAAGGTCAATGCCAAGCGCCCGGGGCGCTTGACCGGCTGGCCCTTGTAGCGGACCAGGGACGGGCTGCCAAACAGAGAACAACAGATGAGCGGAACTTGCAAGACGCTCTCTGGCGCCAGCTGCGGGTCAGATTGATACGAAGGAAAGCTTAAAGGCAGAACCCGTTAGCATAGATATGCTCTGGGCTCTTCTGATCGAGACTTTGACGCTCCTCCCGGCGGTCGGCTAGAATCGCCCTCTGATGCTGCGCTTCCAGACAGCCGGGGAGTCGCACGGGCAGTGCCTCACTGCCTGGGTGGCGGGGCTGCCGCTGGGCGTCCCGATTGAGGTCGCTTTCATCAACCGCGAGCTCCGCCGCCGCCAAGCGGGCTACGGGCGTGGTGGGCGGATGAAGATTGAGCGCGATCAAGTCCAAATCCTTTCCGGCGTGCGTCACGGCAAGACCATTGGCGCGCCCATTACCCTCCAGATCGAAAACCGCGACTGGACCCACTGGGAAGATGCCCTCCCGGTGGAAGCCAACCCAGCACTCACCGAAAAGCAGCGCCGCCTCACCCAACCCCGCCCCGGTCACGCCGACCTAGCCGGCGCGCTCAAGTTCAACCTCCACGACGCTCGTTACATCCTGGAGCGGGCCAGCGCCCGCGAAACCGCGGCACGCGTCGCCGCCGGCGCCGTGGCGAAACTCTTTCTGCGCCACTTCGGTATCGAAGTGCTCAGCCACACACTGGCCATTGGCGACGCGAAGCTCGAGCGCGCCGCCACCTGGGAGGAGATTGTCGCCGCCTGCGAAGACACCGATGCCGAAATCCGCTGCGTGGACAACCAACTCGCGACCGAGATGAAGAAGCGGATTGACCACGCCGTTGCCGAACGCGACTCACTGGGCGGCATCTTCGAAGTGGTGGCGCACCCCGTGCCCCCCGGGCTCGGCTCGCATGCCCACTGGGACGAGCGGCTCGACGCCCGCCTGGCGCAAGCGGTGATGTCCATCCAGGCGGTGAAGGCGGTGGAAATCGGCACCGGAGTAGCGAACGCCGCGGCGTTCGGCTCCGAGGTGCACGACGAGATCGGCTACGACCACGCCGCGCGGCGCTTCACCCGCGCCTCGAACCACGCCGGGGGGCTCGAGGGTGGGATCACCATCGGCGAAGACGTCGTCGTGCGCGGCTACTTCAAACCCATTTCTACTCTGCGCCGGCCCTTGCCGTCGGTGGATCTCGAGTCCAAAGAGACGGTGAAGGCCGCCTACGAGCGCTCCGACGTGTGCGTGGTGCCCGCGGCGGGGGTGATCGGGGAAGCGATGGTGGCGCTGGTGCTGGCCGGGGCGGTGCGGGAGAAGTTCGGCGGCGACACCCTGGAGGAAGCCCGGCGCAACTACGACGCCTTCCAGAAGCAACTGCGCGACTTCTGAAACCACGGATGCACACCGAGTCAAACTCCTCAGCACAAGCTCGCGTCCGGAAGAGGTGCTCCGCACCCGCGACCCGTAGTCCGCGAGGCGGGTTTACCCGTGTGCATCTGTGTGAATCCGTGGTTAAAGAATGATTTATCCGATTGTCAAATACGGGGCGGCGGTGCTGGAGCGGGAGGCGGCCCGGGTGAGCGAGTTCGACGCCAGCCTAGCGCAACTCGTCGAAGATATGTTTGCGTCCATGTACGCCGCGAACGGCATCGGCTTGGCGGCGCCGCAAATCGGCATCTCCCAGCAACTGGCGGTCATCAACATCACCTCCGGCCAGGACCCTGCCGCCGGGCTGGTGCTGGTCAACCCGGAAATCCTCTTCACCGAGGGACGGCAAAACGAAGAGGAGGGCTGCCTGAGCCTGCCCGGCTTCCACGCCGAGGTGCGACGGCCCCAGCGGGTCACCATCCGCGCCCAGGACGCCACCGGCCGGAGCTACACCCGCACCGGCGAAGGGCTGCTGGCCCGCGCCCTCTGCCACGAGATCGACCACCTCCACGGACGCCTCTTCATCCAGCACCTCTCGCTCCTCAAGCGCGACCTCATCCGCCGCAAAATCCGCAAGCGCGTCCGCGCCGGTGAGTGGTAGAGAACCCAAAACCACGGATGCACACTGATATTCACGAGCCACGAGTTACGAGTTGCCGGTCACGGGTCGCGGAGCACAAACTTCTCTGCGTTCTCTGCGGCAAAAAGCTCTGATGAAACTGCTTTTTTGCGGGACGCCTGAACTTGCCGTGCCCACCTTGCGGGCGCTCGCCCGGGAGCGCTTCGCCCTGGCCGCAGTGGTCACCCAGCCCGACCGGCCCAAGGGACGAGGCTTGAAGCCAGCGCCCCCACCGGTGAAGCGCGCCGCGCTCGAGCTGGGCCTGCGGGTCGAGCAGCCGGAAGCGCTCAAAGGCGAGGCGGGGCGAGCGCTCCTCGCCCGCTACCAGCCCGACGTGGTGGTGATTGTCGGCTACGGGCAGATCATCCCCGGTGAGTTGCTCACCATTCCCCGCTACGGTTGGATCAACCTGCACGCCTCGCTGCTGCCCAAGTATCGCGGGGCGGCCCCGGTGCAGTGGGCCTTGATCCGCGGGGAAACCACCACCGGGGTCACCACCATACAGCTCGACCCCGGACTCGATACCGGCCCCATCCTCCTCCAACGCCCAGAGCCCATCCGCGAGCAAGACACCGCCGTGACCCTGGGCCAACGCCTGGGCGAGCAGGGCGCCGCCCTGATGGTCGAAACCCTCAAGCGGCTCGAGCAAGGCTCGCTCACCCCCCAGCCGCAGGACCCCTCCCGGGCCACCAAGGCCCCGCTGCTCAAACGCGCGCACGGGCGGGTGGAGTGGACGCTGCCGGCGCGCGACATCTACAACCGCATCCGCGGCCTCGTGCCCTGGCCGGGCGCCTACACCGGCTTTCGTGGCAAGCAGCTGCATCTGTGGTGGGCCCGGGCGGTGGAGGCGCCCCCGGGCGTGGTGCAGGCGCCCGCGCCCGGCACCCTGCTGGTGGAAAAGCATGCCCTCAATGTCGCCTGCGGGGGCGGCACTTGGCTGCGCCTGGAGGAAGTCCAGCCGGCGGACCGCAAGCGCCTCCAGGCCACCGACTTCATCAACGGCATGCACCTCCGCACCGGCGAACGCTTTGAACCCCTGGACTAGACAGGGGTTGAGGAGCCCACTGGAATACCGGCGGGGCGAATGTGCTAGAATGGCGGGGGCTGAGGGGGGAGTGAATTGCACCGAGAACAGGCCGGCGGGCTGCCGGAAGTAGCCCCGTCGATTCTGGCGGCCGACTTCGCCCGCTTGGGCGAGCAGATCGACGCCCTGAAAGCGGCGGGCTGCCAACTGCTCCACCTGGACGTGATGGACGGCCATTTCGTCCCCAACATCACCATCGGCGTGCCGGTGGTGCGCTCCCTGCGCCGCGCCACGGACCTGCTGCTCGACTGCCATCTGATGATTTCTGAGCCCGACCGCTACGTGGAGGCCTTTGCTGAGGCCGGCGCCGATATGATTTCCGTCCATCAGGAGGCCACGCCGCACCTCGACCGCACCCTGGCGGCCATTCGCGCCGCTGGCGCCCAGGCGGGCGTGGCCCTCAACCCCGCCACCCCGGTGGCCACGCTCAGCGAGGTCTTGCCCCAGGTGGACTTCGTGCTGGTGATGTCGGTGAACCCCGGTTTTGGCGGGCAGAAATTCCTCTCCCAGGCCTTGCCCAAGATCCGCCAACTGTGCGAGTGGCGCGCCCGCCACGGCAAGATTTTTCGACTTGAAGTGGACGGGGGAATTGGGGTAGAAAATATGGGGGAGCTGGTTCGCTCCGGAGCGGATATCGTGGTAGCAGGCACTTCTATCTTCCATACTCCGAATCCCCGGGCGAGCTTCGAGCAACTGCGGAGAGCCGTGACACTGGCTACGGCTGAAAAAGTCTAAGCGAAGCCGAGAGCACCATGAAGCACAAAGCGACCCGGATTGTCCTCGTAGGGGCACTGCTGGCAGGGGTCGCCGGGGTGAGCGGCTGCCACCGCCACAAGCAGTCCCCGGTTGACCTCTCCGACTCCCAGGAGCCCGACAAGATTCTCTACGAGCGGTCGGTCGAAGACATCCAGAAGAAGCGGTTCAACGTCGCCCGCCTCACCCTCCAAACCCTGATCAATACCTATCCCGACAGCGATTACCTGGCCGACGCCAAGCTGGCCATCGCCGATTCCTACTACGCGGAGGGCACCACCGCCTCCCTTACCCACGCCGAGATCGAATACAAGGACTTCGTCACCTTCTTCCCCAACCTCCCCCAGGTGCCCTACGCGCAGTATCGCGCCGCCCTGTGCCATTACCAGCGCCTAGAAAAGCCCGACCGCGACCGCACGTACGCCCGCCGCGCCGAAGAGGAGTTCCAGCGTCTGCTGCGCAACTACCCCGACAGCGAGTACGCCGCTGAGGGCGAGAAGAAACTGATCCAGGTGCAGGAAGTGCTGGGGGAAGGCGAATTCCGCATCGGACGCTTCTACTACATGCGGGAGTCCTGGCGCGCCTCCGCCTCCCGTTTGGCCGACCTGGTGGAGCGCTACCCGAACTACAGCAAGCGCGACCACGCCCTGTGGATGCTCGCCCAAAGTTTCGAGCACTCGGTGCCCTACCTTTGGCCGGGTGACCCCGCGCGCGCCGCTGAGTATTATGCCCGCCTCATTCGGGAACATCCCCTCAGCGACTACCTCGGCGATGCCCGGGCCCAACTCGCCCGCCTCGGCCAGCCCATTCCCGAACCCGACCCGGTGCTGCTCGCCCGCGCCCAGGCAGTTCAGCCCGTGGTCACCGAAGAAGAAGAAAAGAGAAGCTTGCTTGGACATCTGTTCGGAGTCTTCAGCGGCCGCCCCAAAATGTCGACGGCGGCGCCCCGCCTGGGCCCGCCCCCCTTGGAACCACCCAAAGAACAACCCAAGTTGCCCCCGCCAGTCTTCCGGGCGGGTCGAACGGAGAGCACGGTGACGGTGCAGACCGTCGAGGACCTGCCGGCGGGCACCCAGGTCAAACCGGCCTCGGGGGCGAGCAACCCGGGAGACAACGCCGCCTCGGACGACCCCAACCGCAAGGACGGCAACCAGTCAGCCGCCGCCAAAGAACCCTCTCGGCGCAAAAAATCCTTCTGGCGCAAGCTCGTCCCCTTCTGGTAGCCGGACCCGTGTCCTCTACTTCTAAGGTAGAGCCCTCAGAAAAGGTCCCAGCGGGGATGCCCACCTAGGGGCACTGACTCGCCGATGCGAAACGTGTAGATCCAACCTGTGGCGGCGTGCTGCGATCCCGCGAATTCCAGCGTCTGTTGGGCAATCGCATTGAGCACATCCCGCACTGTAACATCTCGGAGGCTGAGAGTTACTTTTGGGACATCAACGCCTCCCATCATATGACCTACCACTCCCCCCGCCTTCGAGCGGCGGATGAGTTCCACCTGCAACTCGGGTATGTGGTACTGGGGATACTTCAGCAAGAGGTCGTAGGGAGCTGCCGAGACTTCAAAGTGTTTCACCTTTACATTGAGAAGATCGTTCGGATCGGTCTTGGCGTTACGAGGGAAGACATGTATGGCGTTGGAATCAACCAGTTCGTAGCTGTAGCGGGGGTCTTGGGCCACAATATCGTCTAAGATTCCCCCGACGGTGGAGTCCTGCAGAACAAGTGTCAAGTTGTTCTCCGGCTTTTCGCGGAAAGGTACGGCTTCGACTGTAAAGATTAGGGACTCCTCCCGAACTGCTAGCTTCAATTGCCGCAACGCCTCGATAATCGTCGCATTGTGCACTTGATATGAAGAGACCTTGAATGCAAGTGGACTTGCATCGGGGTGATTTCTGGCTACGCCGCTGGGACTGTGCCACAGAGCTATCACCCCGAGCATGGAGACAGTTATCAACCCCCGCCTCACCATGATTCCTCCTACGGACTGAGGGTAACGCCGGTGCATGTCCAGTTCACGCTGACCGTCCGTACGGATAACCCATTGACAGTTATGGTCTGTGTTGCTGAGTTGGTGCACCCACCTCCACCGGGCAAGCAGGCGGAAGAGCAGAAATCGAAATCGTCACGGAACCTGCTGCCCGTGTCTGATCCTGGAGCAGGCTCGCTCGCGCCACACGTGGATGTAAACCCCGAGAAAGACTCGCGTGCGTCCACGGTATCTATGCCCACGTTTGTGAAGAGCTGGTTGAATTGATCCTGCACGACATAAACGCGAGTGCGCAGATACGACTGGTAGCTACATCCAGGCGAGCCATCCAAGCATTTAACGTCACAGGTTTTTCCCGTCGGGTTCGTTGTGTCGGATTCAACAAATAGGCTGGTGGGTTTGTGGACGGTGATGGGTGCGGACTGCGCGGTAGCGCTCCGCTTGTTCACCGTGTAAGTGACCGTGATAATCGTATCTCCTTGGCTGGCGCTGGGGTTCGCCACCGTGTACTCGGCTGTACTGCCGAAAGGACTCAGGGTGACAGCATTGGTGTTTACGCTCCAAGAGAAGGTGCCACCCGCCGGAACTACACTGGTGCTGCAGTTTCCGATCTTGGTAGTGGCGGGCGCGGTCGGCCCCAACGCCAAATGCTGTTTGTCGCAGCTAACACTCACCGTGGGGTTGACCTCGCCGGGGCTGAAGGCCTCAAAGAGGAGCTTCACGCAGATGGTGTCTAAGATGGGGTCGACCTCGCCCCCTTGGGGCAGCACGGCCTCCCCCTTCAGGGTGGCCCTGCCCACCGCATTACAGGTGGCCAGCCCGTGCTCTGTGCCCCCGTTCTGCACGCTGATCACATTGGGATGGGAACTGGAAAAGTCGGCAAGGCCAGTGATGTCAGTCTCCTGCCCCGTGTTCCAGGTGCCGATCACCGTCAGCTGCTCGCTGTCCCCGGGTGTGGCCAGGATCTGCTGTGTTTCGAAAAGGTAGTTTGATTCGGCTAGGGGATCGGGTTGTTACGGGATTTCGCTGCCTCTTCTTTCCAGCTGCTCGGTACGCTCCAATGGAACATCCAGCTGTGCTCTCCGCCAATGGGCGAAGCCGGGTCGCCCTCAAACGAGTAGACCCAGCCCACTGGCATGTAATCAGGAGGGAATTCCTCCATTGCTTCGGTAACCGCATTCAGAATCTGGCGCACGGTGACATTCCGGAGATGTACCGTAACCGTTGGCCCCGTTCCGGTGGGAACAACCCCGAAGTATCCGCTAGGCCGCGGTGGACCGGTTCTTTCGGGAGTCAAGCGATCCTTCAGCTCCGGAATAAAATCTTTAGGGCGAGAGAGGAGACTGCTGGGCTGCTCATCAACCACATCGAAGCGCGCCACGTGCACATTGAGGATGTCGTCAGGATCCTCTTTAGCTCCCACCGGGTAGATGTTGATCAGGCGCTCGCCCGCGATTTCGAATCTGTAATTGGGGAGCTGCCGGAAGATTTGGCGAAGCGCGTCCCCCAGGGTGCTCCCAGGCTCGAGCTCTAGCCTAACGGTGGGCTCTTTGCCCTCTTTGAGGTGCACCTCGATGCCAAAGAGGACGTAGCCCTCGCGCACTCGTACGCCCACTTCTGCCAACGCTTCGGTCAAGGCAATGTTCTCCCGTACCAAGCGCACAGGAAAGATGGGCAAGTTCAACAACACGCCTTGCTCGGAACTTTCTCCTGCCGCGTCGAGACATACCAGACATGCCACTAAAACTAAGCAGGTTGATATCCTCACACGCATACCAACACCTACGGATTCAGAGTTACTCCCGAGCACGTCCAGTTGATGGTCACCTGGCGCACCGGGAGACCGTTCACAAAAATCGTCTGCACAGGATTTGTCTGGGCGCTACAGCCCGGCCCGCCTTGCAAGCAACATGTATGAAAGAACCAGAATTCGTCACTAAACACGCTCTCGGAAAAAGACCCTGTTTGGATGCTAACACCTCCGGGGCAACTCGTGGTGAACGGAACAGATTCGGTAACTGTAGCTGCTGTTATGCCGACGTTCCTGAACTCGTTAGGTGGGCTGAACTGATCCAGCACGCTGTAGGTTCGCCTGTGAAGAAACGAGCTATAAGAACAGCTTTGGGTTGTAGCGTTGCAAGTACCATCTCCCGGATTGGCCAAGCAGGGAACACTGCAAGGCCTTCCGGCTGGATCTGGACCTTCAGACAGAACTCTCAGAGCGGTGGGCTTGTGGACGGTGATGGGTGCGGACTGCGCGGTAGCGCTCCGCTTGTTCACCGTGT
>JBHHYS010000081.1:0-10636 GCA_046757645.1 Terriglobia bacterium
GCTGAATCACGTCCTCAAAGGTCTGCACGATGCGCCCGGTCAAGGTGGTGATGCGACCGAAGACGTTGACCACCCCGCGGTGAATGCCATCGTCCATCTGGAAGGTCAAGTTTTTCTTCTGGAGGGCGATAGTGACGGGCACCAGAATGGTTTCGGCGGTGATGCGCAGGAAGTCGGTGCGGAATTCGAACGGCAACAGGTTGAAGCTGATGCGGGTGGTGACCAACTCCTCCAGGTCCTTGAACTTGACCGGCGGCGGCCGCATCACGGAGGAGTAGATCTCCATACGGTCGAACGCGTCACTGGTGGGTCCTCCCATGTCCCGGTAGGTGGTGGGCAGGTGGGTGCCGTCGGTCCGCTGAAAGCGTTGTGTCTTGGAGGCCAGGCCCAACTCCTCCAGACGACTCAAGCCGGCGCCGGGGACGTGGAGCAGGGCGTCCTTTTCCGAAGGGTCCATCGTCATGCGGTATTCCCCGGACAAGGTGGGGTCGATGAATTCCAGAATTATATCTTGTCCCACCCCTTCCAGGTAGCGGTAGCGCCAGCGCTCAAACGGATAGGTAGCCGTGCTTCCGCCGCCTTCCTCCTCGGGTCGGAAGTAGGTGCCGCCGCTGGGGCGCGACTCGATTTCGTCCGGCGGCCCCCAGGTAATGTAAATTCGGCCCCGGTCGGTTTTCCAGCCGGGCTTCCCGGAGCCAAAACGCTCGTTGACGTAGGCGATGCGGCGGTAATGCTCTTCCCGGTACTCGTTCTCGATGGTGTCGGGGGTGGGGTCGCGCCGCAGCCAGAACTGCTCGACGAACTGCTCCCGCTCCTCTTCCGTGTTCAGCCGCTTGAAAACCTTCCGCTCTTCCGGGGTGATGATGTAGACGACGTCTTCCTGCAGCCACTTCTTGTAATGGCTTTCCAGCTCTTTGCGCAGCGCCTTTTCCCGGCGCTCCCGCTCCTTCTTGCTCAGCTCCCGCCGGGGCAGACCTTCGCCGAGGGGGCGCTGCTTCTTCCGGTTTTCATCCTCTTGCTGGCGGGGCGCGGCCCCGGCAGACCCACTGCCTGCCAGCAGCAAACCCCCGGTGAGCAAGAGGGAAAGGAAGGACGGGAAGCCTTTTCTCAGCTCCATGCGCTCCCCCAGCCGGGATTCTACCGGCGTCCATTCTAGGGTTGCGGGCGTGCCGGCGTCAACCCGAATCGTTCGGGTCGGCGGGCTGGGGCCCAGCGGTGTTTCCCCAAAACAGGTTGGCGCCGGCCCCTTTTTCTGGATACAGGGCAGCGAGTGGAAGGTTCCGGGTTCTTTATCTTTAAGGCGGTGGGGCGCGCCGCCGGGCGCGAAGGCGCGGATTGCCTTGAGCGAGTTTCTCGGTTAAGATCAGAGGTTCGGTTGCCGGCAGGTGGTGTGGACTGTCATAAGCCGAGGGGGCTCGAAGGAGGGTCGAACGCGTAGGCCTCTCTTTTCCGCGAACTTTTTCCCCCTGAGTACGTAACTAAAGATAGGAAGGAGTCTGTGGCACCAATGGCTATGAAGCGTTCGCGAGGTTCCGCCCGGGTGACCGCCCTGATTGTGGTCGGGGTCTTGGTGGTGCTGGTGGTAGGCACCGTGCTCTGGAAGGGGCGCCGGGGGCGCGAGGTGGCGGTGCAGGCCGGCAAGGTGGTGCGCCAGGATCTGAAAGCGGTGGTCACCGCCTCGGGGGAGGTTCGCCCCCGGAACTACGTCAACATCAACTCCCAGTCCTTCGGCAAGATCGTGGAAATCCGGGTGGAGGAAGGCGACCGGGTGCGGAAGGGCCAGGTGTTGCTGCGGCTGGAGGCGGTGCAGCCGGCGGCCAGCGTGGAGGGGCAGCGCGCTCTGGTGAGGTCCGGGGAGGCGGCGGTGGAGGCCGCGGAAGCCAGCCTGAGGACCGCGCAGGCGGAGTTGCAGCGCAACCGCGCCGACTTCAACCGCGCCCTGCTGAACTGGGAGCGGGCGCAGGGATTGTACGTGGACCAGTTGATTTCTGAGCAGGAGTACGACACCCGCAAGGCGGAGTTCGAAAGTGCCAAGGCGGCGGTGGAGTTGGCGCAGGCCCGCGTCTCGCAGGCGGAGGCCGAACTCGACCGGGCGCACTCGAACCTGCAGCAGGCCCGGGCGCAGCTCACCCGCCTCGCCGACGTGTTGCAGAAAACCATCTACACCTCCCCGATTGACGGCGTGGTCACCAACCTCCCCGTGCACGTGGGCGAGCAGATGGTGCCGGGCATCCAGAACGCCCCGGGCAGCTTTCTGATGACGGTGGCGGATATGTCGGAAGTGACCGCGGAGGTCAAGGTGGACGAAACCGACATCGTCAATGTGCGCCTGGGCCAGCCGGCCGAAGTCACCGTGGACGCCTACCCCAACCGCACCTTCCATGGGAAGGTGACCGAGATCGGCACCACCGCTCTGGTGCGCTCCACCGGGCGCAGCACGGCCGAATTGCAGACCGGCACCCAGGAGGCCAAGGACTTCAAGGTGGTGGTCACCCTCTCCGACCCGCCGACGATTGTTCGCCCCGGGCTTTCCACCACAGCCCGAATCACCACCGCCACCCGGGAAAAAGTTTTGAGCGTGCCCATCCAGGCGCTCACCCTGCGGCGTCGGGGGGACATCGAAGCGGCCGAACGCACCGCCCGCGGGGAGAAGACGGCGGAGGCGGCTTCGGTCGCGGCCAATCCGGAGAAGGAGAAGGACAAGGAGGAGCTGCAGGGTGTGTTCGTGATCGAGGAGGGCCAGGCGCATTTCCGCGAGGTGAAGAGCGGGATCACCGGGGTCACCGACATCGAAATCACCGACGGCTTGAAGGAAGGCGAGCAGATCGTAACCGGCAGCTACAAGGTTCTGCGGGAGCTGCGCCACCTGGCGCGGGTGCGAGTGGAGAAGCCCGGCGAAGAGAAAGAGGACTAACCCGGCATGGCTCCTGGCAATCACCTCCTGATCAAGACGGAGAATCTCTGGAAAACCTATCAGATGGGGGAAGCCGCCGCCGTGAAGGCTTTGCGGGGGGTGAGCCTGAAAGTCCCCCGCAACCAGTACGTGGCCATCATGGGCCCCTCGGGCTCAGGCAAGTCCACCCTGATGAACTTGCTGGGGTGCCTGGACACCCCCAGCGAGGGGCAGTACTGGTTGAACGGGCAGTTGGTGAGCGAGCTGGACGACGACCAGTTGGCCTTCATCCGCAACAAAGAGGTGGGCTTCGTCTTTCAGACCTTCAACCTGCTGCCCCGGGCCACCGCTCTGCACAACGTGGAGTTGCCCCTTATCTATAACGGCACTCCGGTCGGGGAGCGCCGGGAGCGGGCGGCGGCGGCCCTGGCCGCGGTGGACATGGTGGAGCGCAGCAACCACCGCCCCAACGAGCTCTCTGGCGGCGAACGCCAGCGGGTGGCCATCGCGCGGGCCTTGGTCAACAATCCCTCGCTGATTCTGGCCGATGAGCCCACCGGCAACTTGGATACCCAGACCTCGGCGGAAATCATGGCGGTGTTTGACCGCCTGGTCGACCAGGGCAACACCATCATCCTGGTCACCCACGAGCGCGACATCGCCGCCCACGCCCAGCGCAGCATCCACCTCCGCGACGGCCAAATCGAATCCGACCAGCGCACCCGCTAGCCTTCCGGGCGGCGCACCGAGCGTTGCGATAGCCGACCGGAGAGGCGGAGGTTCCCCGGTCGCCGGTGTCCTTCGACCCTTCGACTTCGCTCCCCTCGGCGTTGCTCGGGGCAAGCAAGCTCAGGGCGGGCCACCGGGCGCAGCGGGAAAAGCGATTACGCCGCCGAGCCCCCAGCCTGCCCCGAGCGTAGCCGAGGGGCGGCTTTCGGCGGGGGCACCTGCCGGGGGGAGGCCAGGGAAATTCCGCTGTGTTTTTGCCCCCTCTCCTCAAATCAGGATACGACCAGGGATGCCCTATCGGTGGGCGAGGCGAGTGAGTGGCTACTGGAGGGAGGAGCGGATACGTAGAAGGCTCCCGCCGCCGGCAGGCATTGGCGGGGCCTCGGCCGGCTATTAGGGCGTCAGGTTGAAGTTGACTGTGGTGGTGCCGCCCTCGCTGACCGTCCGTCTCTTCTTGTTCCGGGTTTGGAAACCCGGCATGGAGGCGCGCAGTTTGTAGGTCTTGGCGATGACCAGCAGGCTGTAGCTGCCGTCGGCCGCCGTGGTGGTGGAGAACTTCACCACCCCCCTCTTGACCGCCTCGACCAGGGCCCCCGCCAGCGGGTTGCCACTCGCATCCTGCACCGTCCCCACGAAGAAGCTGTGGCGCCGCAGCTTGAAACGGGTCTTGCCCTGCGTCTGGTTCGCGGCAACGGACTGCGCCACCCTGGTTTTGTCGAAAAAGCCCGGTTTGGAGGCCACCAGGTCATAAGTCCCCGCGGCCACCGAGAGCAGATACTTTCCATCCGACCCGCTGGTGGTGGAGAACATCAGCACCCCGCCCTGAAAGGCGCTCACGGTGGCGTCGGCGACGGCTAAGAGATTCTTGTCACGGACTTTCCCCTTAAAGGCACTGGTCAGGGGGGCGTTGATGGTGAAGGTCAGGGGGCTGGAGGTACCGCCGCCGGGGGCGGGGTTGAAGACGGTAACCGTGGCGCTGCCGGCGCTGGCGATGTCGCTGGCGGAGATGGGGGCGGTCAACTGGGTGTTGCTGAGGAAGGTGGTGGGCCGGTCGGCGCCGTTCCAGCGCACCCCCGAGCCAGCGACAAAGCCGGAGCCGGTCACCGTCAGGGTGAAGCCGGGGTCGCCGGCGAAGGCGCTGGAGGGGGAGAGAGAAGTCAGGGTGGGCGCGGGGTTGGTTCCGGTGTTGATGGTGAAGGTCAGCGGGGCTGATTGCCCGCCACCGGGGGTGGGATTGAATACCGTCACGTTCGCCGTGCCGGGGCTGAGGATGTCGCTGGCGGAGACGGTGGCGGTCACCTGGTTGCTGTTCACGAAGCTGGTGGGGCGGTTCGAGCCCTTCCAACGCACCACCGAGCTGGAGACGAAGCCGGAGCCCATCAGGGTCAAGGTGAAGTCGGGCCCGCCCGCCAGGGCGCTGGCAGGCAAGAGGGAAGTCAGGGTGGGCGCGGGGTTGTTGACCGGGAGTTGCCAGAGGAGGGCGGTGTTATCGCTCAGGTTCGGAGTGTTGAAGCTAAACTGGTTGGCCACCGTAGAGGCCACCTGGACGCCCACCGTCGCCGAAGCCCCTTGGTCGTGGGCCGTGCAGGCACCCCCGACCAGGGTATCGGCATAATTGAAGAGAATGTCGCTGCTGCCCTCAAAGAAGACCACCTGGAATTTCACTGTGAGCTGGCCCGTGCCTGCGCCGCTGCAGTCGAACGTCTTGACGTTCCGCCACTCCACCACCAGCTCCCGGTTGGGGGCGCTTCCGGTCGCCTCCCAGAAAACGTTTTTCGCCTTGCCCAATACCGGGAACAGGTCGTCCCAGAAGGGCGCTACCACGGTGTCCATCAGTGAAGTGGACAGGGGTTGATTGGGATTGTCAAAGGGAGGCAGCCCGATAAAATTAATGTTCCCGTTGGCGCTGACAAAAAGGTCGGTGAAGCTCTCGCCCCCAAAGAGGATGGGAAACGGCGAGAGAATGCGGGCTGAGGAGTCGTCGCCGAAGTTGAGATTCGTTCCGGTGATATTTCTGTAGTTGAACGCGGGGGTGGACGGGGCGTTGTAGCTCCGGAGCACCTTCGCGGTCACCACGTCGCCGCCGGGGAAGGTGAGCGTATGGGTGCCCAAAGTTGGCGGGGTCCACTGGCCCGAGTAGATGCCGTCGCCCGCGGCTTGGTCCGGGCCCAGCCCGGCGTCGAGCAGGGTGATGGTTTGTCCGCCCGGATTCACGCTCACCTGGACGTTGCCGTTCGGCAGGGCACAATTGATGTGCAGGGCGGCCAGAGTCACCGGCGTTCCCAGTGGGGGGGCGATGATGTCGTTGATGGGTCGGAGGCGAGAGAGGAGGGTCGAGTTCACACAGGTCATGGCCCCGTGGGCGTTGAGCCGCTTCCCGGTGACGGTGCGATCGGCCATCGAGGCGACAGTGTCGCCCCCCGCCAAGATCAGGTTCTTGATGGCCTTCCAGTCGCGGGCGGGGTTTTCGGCCTTCAGCAACGCGGCCACCCCGGTCACATGGGGGGTGGCCATCGAAGTTCCACTCAGAAGGCCGTAGTTGCTGTTTCGAGTCGTGCTCAGGATTGCATTGCCGGGGGCGCCCAGGTGAACACTCCGTCGGCCAAAGTTGGAGAAGAAGGTCCGGGAATCGAGTTGGGTGGTCGCCGCCACCGCAATCACGTTGGGCAGAAAGAAGCTGGAGGGATAATGGGGAGTCTCGTCGGTGTCGTCGCCATCGTTGCCCGCGGCCGCAATGAAGAGAATGCCCCGTTGTCGGTGGGCGTCGATGGCGTCGCGCAGGGCCTGGGAGAAGCCGGGGCCGCCCCAACTATTGTTGGTGGCGACGATGTTCACCCCCCGGTCTTTCATCATCGCCAGATAGTTCAGGCATTCGATGGCATCCGAGGTGGGGCCACCCCCTTGGGCGCTCAGGAACTTGCAGGCCATGAGCTTGACCGTCCAGTTGACCCCCGTCACCCCCAAGCCGTTGTTTCCCACCGCTCCGATGGTGCCCGCCACGTGGCTGCCGTGGTTGTTGTCGTCCATGGGGTTGGAGTCGTCGTTGACCGCATCGATACCGAAGCAGTCGTCGATGAAGCCGTTGCCGTCGTCGTCGCTGCCGTTGTTGTTGCAATCGGCCTGGTTGCGGAACATGTTGGCCGCCAGGTCCTCGTGGTTGAAGTCAATGCCGGTGTCGATGACCGCCACCACCACGTTGGTGCTCCCGGTGGAGAGGTCCCAGGCTTCCGGGGCATCGATATCCGCATCCGCGGTGCCACCCGCCTGCGCGGTGTTGTGCAAGCCCCACATCTCGTTGAAGCGGGGATCATTGGGGGTTACATCCGCGTGGAGCATATAGTTGGGCTCCGCGTAGAGGACCTCGGGGTGCTGCTGGTATCGGGCGATCGCCTCTTCGACCTCCATCCCCGCGGGGAGGCGGACGAGTTGAAGGTTTTTCACCACGGCAAAGGTTTTTACCACCTCCGCCTTCACCGCCGCATGGGAGATGCCCATCCAGGATGGGGGGATGCCGGGTCGGAATTTCACCAACAGTTCATTCGGGACAAATTTTGGCGATTGGCGGGCTTCGGGAGGGATTTGCGCCTGTCTCGGCCCCCCACCGCCGGGGTCGGGGGGAGCGGAACCGACACTGGAGGCGGAGAGGATTGCCAGCCCGGCAACCGCCAGCCAGCCGCGGGCGTAGGTCAGAAGTTTTCCTCGGGAGCCGCTCGGGAAAGCCGCAGACCGCGAAGTTTGGGCCAACATAAGCGCGCGACCTCCACCTCCCTCCGATTTGATGATAAGCTAGGCGGAGCGGTATCGTCAATAGACGACCCGAATTGGATGCGAAATCGCTCCAAAAGACGCTCTTATCTTCTCGCGATTTTCTCCAGCGCGGTTCGTCGGGGGCCGATAGAGCCCCGTCCGGGAGAAAGGCGGCGCGATGAGTGAAGAAGCGGTGGTCCCCCGGGAGATGAGCGAGTTCGACCGTTTGATCGGCGTCCTGTTTGACCCCAAGCCGGCGTTCGCCGACGTTGTGGCCCGGCCGCGCTGGTGGGTACCGCTGGTTCTGCTCATCGTGCTGAGCGTCGGCTTCATTTTCGCCTTCACGCAGCACGTGGGCTGGGAGGGCTTTATGCGCGAGAAGATCGAGTCGAGCCCGCGCACCCAGCAGATGTCGGCCGAGCAACGGGAGCAAATCATTCAGCAGCAGCTGCGCTGGGCCCCGACATTCGGCTACGTTTTCGGCGGGCTCTCCTGGGTGGTCATCACCCTGGTGGTGGCCGGCGCCTTCCTGTTTGTCTTTAACGTATTGCTGGGGGCGCAGCTCTCCTTCCGGCCGGTGTTCGGGGTCACCTGCTACTCGATGCTTCCCTTTGCGCTCGCCACCCTCCTGGCCGGCGCGGTGATGTTTCTGAAAGAGCCGGCCCAGTTCGACCTGGAGAATCCCTTAGCCTCAAACCTGGGCGCCTTCCTCGACCCCACCACCGCTCCGGCGTGGCTGCTCAGCCTGGGACGGTCGATCGACTTGTTCAGTATCTGGGTGCTGTTGCTGCTGGCCAGCGGGCTGTCGGCCGCGGCGCGGAAGGTGTCCTGGTCGAAAGCACTCACCTGGGTGGTGGCCACCTGGGTGGTGTGGCTGGTGGTGAAGAGCGGCTGGGCGTTGATCTGGAGCTAGGACGGGGCGGTACTTTTTCCCCCGCCGCCCGTCTAACCCCAGCGGGGAGGGGGCCGAGAAAGCCGAAACTTTCCGGGGCTCAGATTCGTTCTTACTCAAGAGGGGAGGGGTAGGGTGACCAAGCGGCGGTTTCTCTTTCGTGAGCCGGTAACCATTGCGTTGCAAACCCTGCGGGCGCACAAGCTGCGCTCCTTCCTCACTCTGCTGGGAGTGATCATCGCCGTGGCCGCTCTGATTGTGGTGGTGTCGTTCGTGGAAGGAATGAACGCCTACATCGCCGAGCGGTTGGCCAACTTCGGCGCCCACACCTTCTACATCACCCGCTATGGCCTGATCACCAACGCCAAAGACTTCCTGGAAGCCCGCCGCCGCAATAAGAAGCTCACCCTGGAGGACTACGAGTACCTGCGCGAGCGCTTGACCCTGGCCGAGGAGGTGGGGGCGCTGGACGGCCGGCGGACCGACGTGCGTGCCGGCAACGAGAGTCTGGAGGACGTGGGGGTGCGCGGCGTCACCCCCAATATGGTGGACATCTTCCGGGAGGAGGTGGCCGCCGGCCGCTACATTACCGTGGGCGACTACCAGCGCCGGGCGCTGGTGGCCTTCGTGGGCACCGATGTCACCGAGCGGCTCTTTCCCCAGGTGGATCCCCTGGGCAAGAGGCTGTCGATTGCCGGGCTGCCCTTCGAAATTGTTGGGGTAGCGAAGAAAGTGGGCACCGTGTTCGGCCAGAGCCGGGACAACTTCGTCAACGTTCCGCTTACCACCTACCTCAAGATCTGGGGGCCGGGCCCGCCGGACGACAGCGGGCTGACCGTGGGGGTGAAGTACAGCTCCCCGGCGGTGCGGGAGCAGGCGAAGGACCAGGCGCGGGTGCTGCTGCGGGTGCGCCGCCACCAGAAGTACGACGAGAAGGACACCTTCGGCCTCATCGAGAGTCGATCGGTGACCGACCTCTGGAACCAGATTTTCGGGACCCTGTCACAGGCGGTGGTGGGGATTGTCTCGGTGTTTTTGGTGGTGGGCGGGATCGTGATTATGAACATCATGCTGGCCTCGGTGACCGAGCGCACCCGGGAGATCGGCATTCGCAAGTCGCTCGGAGCCCGCCGGCGCGACATCCTGCTGCAGTTTCTGGTGGAGGCGTCGGTGCTGGCGGGGGTGGGCGGCGTCAGCGGGGTGCTCTTGGCGCTGGCGCTGACCCAGGCGGTGGCCGCCACCACCTCTCTCCCCATGCGCACCCCCCTGAGTGCCATCGTGCTGGCCGTGGGCGTCTCCACGGCGGTGGGGTTGTTCTTTGGCGTCTACCCGGCGCAGAAAGCGGCGCGCTATGACCCGGTGATCGCCCTGCGGGCCGAATAGGGGTGGGCAATGACTCTGGGAGAAAAAGTGCAGCGGGCTTGGCGGCGGGAGTACGGGGAAAATCTGTGGATGGCGCTCGATACCCTGCGCGGCCACAAGGGGCGCTCCGCCCTCACCGTCTTGGGCATCATCATCGCCGTGGTGACCTTAGTTGTGGTGGTCGCCCTCCTGATGGGTTTCGACCGCAACCTCAAGCAGGCCATCCAGGGCTACGGGACCAACACCGCCTTTTTTTCTCATTTGCCCTTTCAGGGCCCGCGTTTCAGCCGGCTGACCAAAGAAGAGCGGATGCGTAAGCCGTTGAGCTACGAAGACTTCCTGGCGGTGCAGGAGGCCTGCAGCGCCTGCGCCAACGCCACCGTCTCCATCTACAGCAGCCAAGACGTAGACCACGTCCGCTACAAGAGCGAAGAGATCGCCGGGTTGGACTTCCGCGGCGCCACCGCCGAGTTCTTCTCCGTCTACGCTAACGCGGTGGTCAAGCACGGCCGGCCCTTCACCGCGGCTGAAGACCTGCATCGGGTGGAAGTGGTCGTCATCGGCGAAGACATCGCCAAGGGGTTATTCGGACAGCTCGACCCGATTGACAAAGAAGTCATTGTCAACGGCCACAGTTTTCGGGTGCTTGGCGTGTACGAGAAGCTCAAGGGGGGGTTCGGGCCGGGCGGGGACGAAGACCGGCGGGTGACCATTCCCTATTGGACCTTCCGCAAGGTCTATCCCCTCGATAAGAGCCACGGCATCCGCATCGAAGCCTATCCCGGGAAGCTCCCGCGGGCGATTGACCAGACGCGGATGACCCTGCGCCGCACCCGCCGCGTTCCTTACGACAAACCCGACAACTTCGGCTACGCTACCGCCGAATCCATCATCCGTCGGTTCAATGACGTGCTGGGGGTGGTGGCGCTGGTGACTACTGTCGTCGCCTCGGTGGGGTTGATGATCGGGGGCGTGGGGGTGATGAACATCATGCTGGTCAGCGTCACCGAGCG
>JBHHYS010000082.1:0-10583 GCA_046757645.1 Terriglobia bacterium
GGTGGGATTCGAACCCACGAGGCCGTTCGTCACGGCCTACCCGCTTTCGAGGCGGGCCCGTTCATCCGCTCCGGCACCCCTCCGCGAGGCTCTGCGGTCGAAGCGGATTCAATTGATTCTAACACAGCGATTCTTGCTGGTGGGGGGCGCGCCCTGCCGTTCCCTGCCATTCCGAGTCCCGATTCCATCGGGGCAAGGAATCTGCTTTTTTGAGATGCTTCACTCCGTTCCGCATGACAAGTGAAGTCTGCTGCGAACGAGCTGCGCAGGGCGAGGGCCCTGACTGCCGAAGCCCGAAGGGCGTAGGAGGCTGGCCGCACTTGACGCCGAAGGCGCAAATCCCGTAAGGTAAGAGTTGAGGTTCGCACCCGGGTGATGGACTGGAACAATCGCCTCAAGCGGCTGCTGCTGCTTGACCTGCTCAAAGGCCTGGCCCGCACCTTCTCCTATCTCCGCCCCGGCCAGACCTACACCGAGCAGTACCCCCAGGAGCGCCCCATGGTGGCGGAGCGCTACCGGGGGGCACCGCGCTTGAATAACCACCCGGAAACGGGCGAGACGCTGTGCATCTCCTGTAACCTCTGCGCCCTGGCCTGTCCTGAGAACCTGATCGTGGTCGGCTGGCAACGCGACGAGAAAAGCCGGCGCAAGGTACTGACTAGTTTCACCTACGATTTGTCCCGCTGTATGTTCTGCGGCTGTTGCGAGGACGCCTGTCCCACCGATGCGCTCGAACTGACCCAGGACTTCGAGCTGGCTTACTACAGCCGCCAGGGGGCCATCTGGGACCGTCATCTGCTCGAGGAAGGTCCGACCCCGGTCCGCTATACCCGGTAACCCCGCACGCTTGACCCGTTCCCGAACCCCTCATAGACTACGGGCCGATGTCGGCGCGCCCCGTTTTCGCACCGGCGCCGTGGGGCAAAACCTTTCAGGCAGGAGGGAATGATGCCGACCGAACGAATAGTTCGGGTGACCTATTGGGGAGGTTGGGTGAGCACCGTGGTGGCGATTTTCTACAAGTTACTCGTCGCGAACGGCGTGGGGGTTACGTTCGCGCTGCAGACGCAAATCGTACCCCATCACTTCTGGCAAATCAGTGTTTGGCTGTTCTTGATCTGCATCGCTACCGTGAGTGTTGCCCGGGCGAAAGGTGCGTGACCGGAAGGTGGCGGCCTAGTCCCTGGCTGCGGGTGAGGGCGCTCGCAATTCGATGGAATGGCGCAAGCCCAACCCCATTCCCACCCCCGAGCGCATCGGCTCCTGGGAGTTGCAAGAGGAGGAGTTTCACTAGCACATCGAGCTGATGCCTTTGCTGGCCCACAAACCCTGTCCCTCCATCCCCAAGGAAGTTTATTTCGTCAGCGTGGCGCCGGCGATCCCGCCCGCCCCCCGGGCGACGGTGCGCCGGGTGCGAGTGTGCCGCCCAACATGACTCTCTCCCCACAGCGGCGTCAACCGGAGCACGGCAGCGTGCTCCTCTGGCTGTTGGTGCTCCTCTTGCTGAGCATCGTACTCCTAGTGGTGTATGTTCTCCGCGGCCCCTTGCTGCGCGCCCTGGGGGACTGGTGGGTGGTGGACGAGCCGTTGGAGAAAGCCCAGGCCATCGTGGTGCTGGGCGGCGATACCGTCATGGGCGACCGCGTGCGCCACGCCGTCAAGCTCTACCAGGCAGGCTATGCCCCCCGGGTGGTGCTCAGCGGGGCCAGCATCCGCAGCTACTTCAGTGAAGCGGAGTTGATGCAGCGCGAAGCCACCAACCTGGGGGTGCCCGCCGAACATCTGATCGTTGCCCGCCATAATACCCAATCCACGCTCAAAGAAGCCCAGGAGCTGCGCCGGGTGCTCACCGAACACAATTTCCGCAAGATCATCGTGGTTACTTCGAACTACCACACCCGCCGGGTCCGCCGCATCTTTCGCACGCTCTTCCGCCGGCAGGGCATTCAGGTGTTGGTCAGTGCCGCCCCCGACGCCAACTTCAATCCCGCCAACTGGTGGCAGCAGCGCCAGGGGCGTGCGCTCTTGCTCCTGGAGGTGGTGAAAAGCCTTTACACCTGGTGGGAGTTGCGCGACCTGCCCCCGCCCCGCGATGCGGGAGTGGTTTGCCTCCCCCTCGGAAACTGCGCTATAGTTCCGGGGCTGGCAATCGATGGGGGAAGGCCCGTCTGAAGGAAAAGCAAGGAGCAGCGATGTGGCGCACGAAAAAACCAGGGGAGGAAAATCTTTCGTCGCTGGCGCGCGATAATCCCTCGCCGGGCGCGGTTCGCGACCTGCGCCCGCCGGACGAACAGCCCATTGTTCGCCCGCAGAAAATCGGGGCGCGCCTGGGGCAGACGCTGAGCGTCAAAGGCGAGCTTGTCGGCAATGAGGAGCTCACTTTGGACGGCGAATTCGAAGGCAGCATCGACCTGGGCAAGAACAGTCTCACCGTGGGGCCTCGGGGACGCGTGCAAGCCGACATCCGCGCTCGCGAGATCGTCATCGAAGGCACGGTGCGCGGCAGCCTGCGGGCCTCTGACCGCCTGCAAATCGCCAAGAGCGGCAACGTGGTGGGCGACCTGGTGGCCGCCCGCATCGTCATCGAAGACGGTGCCTACTTCAAAGGCAGTATCGATATCCAGAAACCGGACCAGCAGAAACCCCGGGCGGCGCCGGCGGCCGAGGAGTCTTTCGGCATCACACCGGCACCCGTGCCCGCTGCCGCCAAAGACGAATTGCAATAGACAGTCTCGTGGGAACCTGGCGCCGGCTGACAACCAGGTTGCACGGTCACCCCAGCGAACTGGGGGCGCCCGTCCCATCACCCAACCTGCGGGGCTCGCTGGCCCTGCAGCAGCTTGTTCCCGTCCTGGCTGAAGCCCACCACCCCGCCGTGCTCGACCTCGGCTGCGTCTGGCAGGCCACCGTAGCCTTCTTCACCGGCATGGGGTGCAAGGTTTACACCGAGGACTTCTTCTCGCCGCTCAGCCGGGCGGTGGAGGAAACCTCCGCTGAGGCGCCGCCTCTGAGCCAGCGCTTTCTGCCGGGTTTGCTCCACTATCCCGACCAGCACTTCCGGAGCGTCTTGGCGTGGGACTTGTTCGACTACTTGCCGGATGAGTTGGTGGAGCCGTTGGCCGCGCGTCTCTACGCTCTACTCCAGCCGGGTGGCGCCCTGCTGGTGTTGTTTCACCAGCGGCGCGAAGACGGCCCCTTCCTCCGCTACCGTGTTCTGGACGGCCACACCCTGGAGCTGCTGCCGGGCTCGCTGCCGCTGCGCCTCCGGCGGACTTACGCCCACCGGGCCCTGCTCAATCTCTTCGCCGCCTTCCGCTCCTCCCGCACCTTCGTAGGCCGGGATAATCTGCGCGAATTGTTCCTTTTGAAATAGCCTTGCCTACGGGTGAGGCGGTGACTCGGGCGCAAAATCCGGGCCGGAACCGGAGTCAGGGCCGAAACCCAGCCCCTGTCCCCGCGGCTCCCGCATCGGCGGCCGCCCTTCCCAGCGCTGCCGGCGAAACCCGCGCCGGTGACGACGCCGCAGCCTGCGCAGCTTGCGCATCTTGGCGCGTTGTTCGGGGGTGAGCAGCGCCTGCACGGCCAAGCGGTGGTTGATGCGCTGCTTCATCCGGGCGTGCTGGGCGTCAGAGAGTTCGCCGAGCTTCTGCTCCACCGCGGCGCGGTCGGGCTCATCGGCCCGCAGCAGCTCTTCCAACTCCAGCCGCTTGAGCATCAGTTCCGAGCGCGTGCGCACATCCGCCTTGGCGGCGTCGAGCGCCAGGGCCTGCAACCGGCTGGCCTGTTCCTCACTCAAGCCCAGTTGTTCGGCCATGCCGGGGTCATCCATCATCCGCATCAGCCTCGTTCCTGGCCCGCGGCCCGGGTCGAGGTCGGTGGCGGGCCCGGCCGGGTCTAAGCCCCAGGCGGTGCCGAACGCCAGGCCGACGCCGAGGGCGGGAATCAACATCCAGCGGAATTTCACTCGCATGGTCAGTTCTCCTTTTGCTCCATCCTCTCTCACTAAGCACTAACCCGGGTGCGGAAGAAAAGTTGTGCGGGGAGGGAAAGAGAAGGAGCGCCGGGAGACTATTTTTGGGCCGGGGAGGCAGGTTTTCCGGCCGGGGGCTTGAGCAGTTCGAGCATTTGTTCGCGGCTGAGGGTGCGTGGCTCCTCCTCGCCGCGTTTGAGTTCGAACTCATCCGCCTGCGCCAGCATCTCATCGGCGTTGTACGGGGGCCGGCCGCGGAGGCCAGGAACGGTGACAATGCCGTTGGTGTTCACCACGCAGACTTGGCCAGCGCGGCGCACCCGGTAGGTGATTCCCGCGCGGTTTTGGATGGCGTAGCGGCGGAGATCATTGGCGCTGATTTCGGGACTCATAGGGAGTCCATCCTAGGGGCAGGGGTTTGGGGTGTCAACCGGATTTCCCCGGCGGCCTCTGGCGGGAAGGCTTGTGGCGTGCCCTCTTTTTTCACTATCTTGGTTGGTGCCATGGGCTCCGCACCGCAGCGCGTGTCGCCCGCACTTCGGGTTCTTGCCGTCGATTCGGACGCCACTTTCCTCACTGCGGTCAAGCGGGTGGTGGAATCGGGTCGCTGCCGAGTGGACTGCGCCGCCACCGGCCCCGAAGCCCTCGATTATCTGCATCGCCACCAGTACGACCTGGTGATTGCCGACCTGCGGATGCCGCAGCTCGATGCCACCCAGCTCTACGCCCAGGTGGCCGCACGGGTGCGCGATGGCATGCGGCTGCTGTTTGTGGCGGCGGAGGCGCCCACCGCCGAGCTGCAGGCCTTTCTGGATGAACAACGCTTTCACTGCCTCCCCAAGCCGCTGCACCTGCGCCGCTTTCTCGACAGACTGGACGACCTGCTCTTCTTGCCTCTGCAGCCCTCCGGCGAAGAAAACGAGTAGGGGGGCTGGGGTCAAATGCCACCAACAATGCCCTCAGCCGCCAGGTAGCGGCGAGGAATGCATCTTGGCGCCGGCAGGTGACACCATTCCTCGCCTGCCCGGGGCTTTTCGCGCGGTCGGCTTTTCTGGGCAAGCTCCCGCACTGCGGCTGCGAGCAAGAGCGGGTAGGGCAGGGGCTTGTCCCCTGCCTGCCCCGCGCTTTTCAGCGGGCGGGGCCCGGGCAAAGCGCCCTTCGACCCGCTCAGGGCAAGCAAGGCCTTACCCTACCCGAGCCAGGACCGTCCGACCATTTGTGCCGGTAAAAGGTGGGACGGCATTAGAATAACGCTGAACCATGCGCCCTCGATTTACCCGACGGCTGTCGCTGGCAGCGCTGTTCCTCGTTGTTGTCTTTTTCCTGCTCGCCCGGAACACGCAGTTTCTTCGGGAGCGCTTTCAACCCACACCGGAGCCCGAGGGCGGTTGGTACACGGTGGTGTATGTTATCGACGCTGACACCATCGTTCTTGACCCGAACCCCTCTCCCTGGCTCGAAGCGGGCGGCCACGTTCGACTGATCGGAGTGGATGCTCCCGAGATGGGTTACTCCCCCCGGGCCCGCCTGCCCGGCGAGCCCGATCCCTTCGCTGTCGAAGCGACCGACTTCGTGCGCGCGCGGGTCGAGGGAAAGCGCGTGCGGCTCGAATATAGCCCCGAGCGCAGCGACCGCTACGGCCGCACTCTGGGCTACATTTACCTAGAAGATGGGAGCTTGCTCAACGCCGAAGTCATCCGCCGCGGCTATGCCCGCGCCTACCGTCGTTTTCCTCATCCCCGGCGGGAGGAGTTCATTCGGCTGGAGGAAGAAGCCCAGGCGATGAACCGCGGCCTCTGGGCCCGGGGCGAAGCAGAGCCGGCGCCGGTGCGCTAGGCGAGCGGCCCATCCTTCTTCGAGGTTCCTGCTGGGCTAGTGCCGTTCCAACTTATTGTGCCTAGCCGGCGAGTCTTTCATTTCAGTTTTCAGCCGATACTGTCAGAATTTCTGGTCGATTCCATCCGGCCGAATTAGTTGGAACGGCACTAGACGTCCAGGTAAACGGTGGCCTGCCACTTCCCGTTGCGTGGCTCGACGCCGAGTTGGTGGTAGGTGACCGCCTTGATATAAGTCCGGGCCCGGTGGTGGCGGCGGTCGAAGCGTTCGCCGCGGCCCATACCACGGACTTCCCAGAGTGCTTGCTGTATTGCTTCACTCTTGGCATGAGCGTTGGGGATCGCTTCCACGCGGCTGACGGTAAACTGCTTGAACACCCAACCCTCGGCGTCGGAGAGAAACAGCACCTCGCTCAGCCAGGAATAGAGCAAGTCTTCCACCGTGGCCGCTCGCACCCGGATTTCAATTGCCTGCCGCGCCCGCACCGTGTCCAGTTCCCAGCCATAGGCGCACATGGCCAAGGCGGCAGCGGCGAACAGCTCGGCGAGGGATTTTCCCCGCGCCACAAACCCCACGTCGGCGGGATGATCGAGAAACTCGTAGGGCTTCGACAGTGCCCTGCGGTGGATCTTTTTCTTGGCGCCGGGCTTCTTTTTCGCTTCGCGCGAAGTGCCCTTGCCCCGGCGCCCTTTGGCTCGCCTCATTGGCCCTTATCCGCGGGGCGCCGAGCCACTCAACGTAGGTAGAGAGTCCACCAGGCGCTGCAAGCGGGTAACCACTTTCTGCTGCCCGAGCAGCTCCATGCTGGCGAAAAGCGGCGGCGCTACCGCTTGCCCGGTGAGGGCGACGCGGGCAGCGTTGATGAGCAGAGCGGCTTTGACCCCGGCGCGGGCCGCCGCACCGCGCACCGCTTTTTCGATTTCGTCGTGCGACCAGTCTTTGATGGCGGCCAATTCGTCCTGCAGCTTGGGCAGGAGCTCTCCCAGGCGCTCGTCCTGCAGGAATTTCTTGACCGCGTCGGGGACGTAGTCAAACTCGTCGCTGAAAAAGGCGCGCGCCCAAGTGGAGAAGTCGGTCAACAGCCGGGCCCGGGGCCGGAGCAAATCGACCCCGCGCGCGAACCATTCCCGGCCCGCGCCCGACCACTCTTCCTGCCAGAGACCAGAGCGGCGGAGTTCGGCTTCGACGTGGGGGAGAATTTTTTCCAGCGGCTGGTTGCGCAGGTATTCGCCGTTAAACCACTCCAGCTTAGTGCGGTCGAAGACGGCGTTCGTGCGGCTAACCTGCTCCAGCCGAAACCGCTGGATGAGCTCCTCGGTGAGCATCAATTCGGTGTCATCCCCGGGGGACCAGCCCAGCAGGGCCAAGAAGTTGCGGAAGGCTTCGGGGAGGAAGCCCGCGTCGCGATAGGAGGTGACCGAGGTGGCTCCGTGGCGTTTGGAGAGGCGGGTGCGGTCGGGGCCGAGGATCAGGGGGAGGTGGGCGAACACAGGCGGGGAGGCGCCGAGCGCCTGATAGAGCAGGATCTGCTTCGGGGTGTTGGAGAGGTGGTCGGCGCCGCGGATGACGTGGCTGATGCGCATATCCAAATCATCAGCCACCACCCCCAGGTGGTACGTGGGGAGGCCATCACTACGCAGCAGCACGAAGTCCTCGATCTCGTCGTGGGCAACGCTGACCCGGCCGTAGACAACGTCGTCGAAGCTGGTCTGGCCGGTCTCTGGAACACGAAAGCGCAGCGCGGGCGAGAGGTGGCGACGCGCGGCGACTTCTGCGGCGGGCAAGCGCCGGCAGCGGCCGTCATATTTCCACGGCTTGCCGCTGCTTTCCGCGGCGCGGCGGCGCTCGGCGAGTTCCTCGGGGGTGCAGAAGCAGGGATAAGCGTGACCCGCGGGGAGAAGACGCTCGGCCAGGCCAGGGTAGCTCGCCAGGTGCTGGGACTGGAAGTAGGGCCCTTCGTCCCAGTCGAGCCCCAGCCAGCGCAGGCCATCGAGAACCGCGTCGACCAGTTCGGGCCGGGAGCGGTCCAGGTCGGTGTCTTCGATGCGAAGAATGAACACCCCGCCCTGCTGGCGAGCAAACAACCAGTTGAACAGGGCGGTTCGGGCGCCGCCCACGTGCAGATAGCCGGTGGGGGAGGGAGCAAAGCGAACACGCACGTCGGCCATGGCCGTTCCGGCCCATCATACGCGAAGTTCTGCCCAGTGCCAACTTGCGCCCCACGGCGCAAAACCGCTAGTATAGACGGCAGTTAACCGGGTTCAGGACCGGTTCCAGAACCGGAACTCGCAGGCTCGGTGAGGGGGCGCAACGGGCCACTGGAACCTGGACGAGGCCGCAGTGGTCACTCTCATCGACACGCAATACGTGTTGACGCCCCTGATCGGGCGCAGCCTTCTGGCCGTCGTTTTCCTCTACGTCTACCGGCGCAAGCGCGAGCGCTACCTACTCTACTGGACGCTTGCCTGGATCCTGCTGGCGTTGGAGTACGTGGTTCACCTCCTGTGGGTGATGCAAGGAGGAGGCCAGCTGCTGGGCCAGGGCGTGGATTCGGTCTTGCTGGGGGTGGGGATGCTGCTGTTCCTGGATTCGGCCCGGGTGTTTTCGCGGGGAGCGGCGACCCCGGCAGCCACGGTGCTCCTGACCCCGGTGCTGTTGCTCAGCTTGCTTTTGCAGTTCGCGCTGGGCGGATTCGAGTTCTTCAGCCCGCTGGCGGTCCATGTGGGCAGCGGCGCTGTGGCGGTGGCTACCGCGATTCTCTTCTGGGGGGAGAGCCGTCGGCGGGAGATGATAGGAGGAACTCTGTTGGTGGCAGCGTTCCTTCTCTGGGGCTTGGTCTTTCTGAGCGCTCCCCTCAGCCAGCTCCTCCGGCAGACCCTTCCCGCCTACTTGATGTGGGGGGTCAACCTCCCCGAACTCCTGATGGGTGTGAGCATGCTCATCGTGCTCTACGAGGAAGAGAAGCGCACCACGGAGCGCCACATGCTCAGCCTTGCCGGGCTCAACCTCATCACCAGCACCGCTCAGCACGCCACCACCGTGCAAGACATGCTCGGACAGACACTGGAGCGGGTCCTGGGCGCCCTTCGGGTTTCTTCCGGAACCATCGCGCTGACCCTGAGCGAGGATGGGCAACTGAGCTGCATCCATCGGGGCGAGGGGGGAGACTTCCTGCACGAGCTGGAGCGGTTGGACTTGATCCCCTATCTCCACCGCACGGTCACCCGGCTGGGCGGGTTGGTGGTGCTCTCGGATTTGGACAAGCCAGCGGCGGCCACCGCCTTCGCCCATGAGCAGCCGTTCCTGCGACTGGCGCGTTTGGCCCGCAGCGAGGGCGTGCGCCTGCTAGCGGGGGCGAGCCTGCGGGCTCGGACCGGAGACCGCGGGGTGCTGCTTCTGGCTTCGACCGATTCGCGGCACTTCATCCCCGCGGAGTTGCGTCTCTTGCTGGGGGTGGGCGGGCAGATTGGCATGGCCGTAGAGAACTACCATTTGCTGCAGCAGAGCGCGCGGCGCACCGAAGAGTTGCGCGTGCTGAATGAAATCGGACGTGCCTTGAGTTCGGCCCTGAGCGTGGACGAGATCTTGGAACGCATTTACGCCGAGATGCAGAGGGTGCTCGACGTCAGCAACTTCTACATCGCCCTCTACGACCCGCTCAAAGAGGAGGTTTCTTTCGAGCTGGAAGTGAAAGAGGGCTCCTTCCTGCCCAAACGCCACCGCCGCGCCCGCAACGGCCTCACCGAGTACGTCTTACGCCACAAACGGCCGCTGCTCATTCGGGAAGAATTCCCGCGGGTGGCGGCTCAGCTTGGGGTGGAACCCGGCCGCAGCGCCAAGACCTTCTGCGCCGTGCCCATCCTCTTGCACGGCGAGGCGGTGGGGGTCATCGGCATCGTCAGCTACACTCGAACGAACGCCTTTGATCAGGAACACGTGGAAGTGCTGACCATCCTGGCGGCGCAGACCGCGGTGGCCATCGAGAACGCCCGACTGTTCAGCGAAGAGCAGCGGCGGGGCCAACAACTGGCCCTGCTGAACAATGTCTCCAGCAAGGCGATTTCCACCCTGAACCCGGATGAGATGCTGGCCACGATCGCCGCCGAGGTGCATGCCAGCCTCCCGTACGACCACATCGGGTTCGGAGTGCTTGATTACGCTGCCCGGGAGGTGGTGATTCAAGCCGGGGGCAGCCAGGGCAGCGAAGGCCTCAACCGGCGCTTCAAGCTCGGCGAAGGCTGTGTGGGAGGGGTCGCGATGAGCGGCCAGATGCATCAAGTGGAGGACATAACCGGGTTGCCCGACCCCAGTGCCTGCTCCCCGGTGCTGGCCGATGCCCAGTCCTTGGTGGCGCTCCCCATCGTCTACGCCGACCAGTTGCTGGGGGTGCTCAACGTGGAGTCGCGCAAGCCCCATACCTTCCGCGAGGAGGACGTGCTGCTGTTGCGCACCCTGGCCGACCAGGTCGCCAGCGCCCTGCACAACGCCTTCGTCTTTCAGAAAGCGCAGGAGCAGGCGATCACCGACGGCCTCACCGGGGTCAAGACCCACCGCTTCTTTATGGAAGCGCTGACTGCGGAATGGCGCCGGGCCACCCGCATGGCGCGCAGTTTTTCGCTGGTGCTACTCGACCTGGATAAATTCAAGTTCGTCAACGACTACTTTGGCCACTTGGAAGGCGACACCGTGTTGCAGCGGGTGGGCCGCGTCCTGCAGCAGAATGTGCGCCGCTCCGACGTGGTGGCCCGCTACGGGGGCGACGAATTCGTGGTGCTGA
>JBHHYS010000083.1:0-10538 GCA_046757645.1 Terriglobia bacterium
AGGATGGCGATGTAGACCTCGGGGTGGCCGAAGAACCAGAACAGGTGCTGCCAGAGCAGCGGCGAACCTCCCTTGTTCGGGATGAGCTGATCGCTGACCACCAACCCCCCGGGAATAAAAAAGCTGGTGCCGGCGTGGCGGTCGAGCAGCAAGAGGATGCCGGCGGCCAGCAGGACGGCGAAGGCGAGCAGCGCCAGGATGGCGGTGACGAACCAGGCCCAGACGGTCAAGGGCATGCGAAACAGCGACATCCCCCGGGTGCGCATGTCGAGCGTGGTGGTGATGAAGTTCAACGCACCCATCAGCGAGGCGCCGGAGAAAATGGCGATGCTGAGGATCCATAAGCTTTGCCCCAGGCCGAGCCCCGGCCCGGCCACCTCTCCCAGGGCGCTCAAGGGCACGTAGGCGGTCCAGCCGCTGATGGGGGCGCCGCCGCTGACGAAGAAGGCGGCCAGCAGCACCACCAAGGCCACGAAGGTGAACCAGAACGACAACATATTCAGGGTGGGGAAGGCCATATCGGGGGCGCCAATCTGAATGGGCAGGAAGTAGTTGCCGAAGCCGCTCTGGGGGGCGGTGGTGAGCACGAAGAAAACCATGATGGTGCCGTGGATGGTCATCAGAGCGAGGTACTGCTCGGGGGTCATGATGTCGAAGACGGGCAGCTTGAGGTTCGGCCAGACCAGGTGGAGCCGCATCAGCAGGGAGAGGAAAATGCCGATGAACACCGACACCAGGGCGAGCAGGATGTACTGAATCCCGATGACCTTATGGTCGAGGCTGAAGACGTATTTTCGGATAAAGCCCTTGGGTGCCTCGTGCACTACCAGGTGGGCTTCGGTCGCCATCGGGTCTCTCCTCCGGGTACGCTAGGAATCCTTAGAAAACCATCTCTTCCCGCAGCCACTCTTCAAACTCGGCCTCCGATAAGACCTTGAGTTCGGCGCGCATCCGATGGTGGCCCAGGCCGCACAGTTCCGCGCAGGCAATTTCATATATCCCTTCTTCATTGGCGGTGAAATGCAGCCGGATGACCATGCCGGGAACGGTGTCTTGCTTGAAGCGCAACTCGCGCACGAAAAAGCTGTGGGTGACGTCCTTGGTGCGCAGAATGAGTTCCACCTCCCGGTTGACCGGAACGGCCATGCTGGCGGTGACGATGTCGTCTTCGGCCGCCGGGTCCCGATCGTCGAGCCCCAGAGGATTACCGGCGGCGTCGTTGATCAAGGTCGGCTCGGTGCGGCCAAACTGCCCGTCCGGGCCCGGATAGCGGAAGTTCCAGACGAACTGCTGGCCGGTTACTTCCACCTGGAGGGCGCCGGGGGCCGCTCCTTGGAAATGAAGCGAGGCCCAGGCGCGTTCGGCGGTGATGCCCAGGGCGAGAAACATAATCGCGGTGATGGCGGTCCACACAATCTCCAGAGTGTTGTTGCCGTGGGAGTAGTGGGCCCGGGCGCCGCGGTCGCGGTAGCGCAGGATGACGTAGGCCAGACCCAACTGCGCGAGGAAGAAAACGATCCCGGTGATGATCAGTGTGCGGTCAAACTGCTTGTCGATGGCCGCTCCCAGGGAAGTAATCGGATCAGGAAACCACCACACCCGTGCCCCGAAAATGTAGAGTGTGGAGACGGTCAGAACCAGCAGGCTGAAGGCGAAGCTGGCCGCCACCAGCCAGGAACCCCTACGCGATTGGCTATTTTCCATCCGTTCTGCTCGGCGAAATAGCTACTTGAACTCAGACCTTACCGTCCGACTTAGCAGCAGCCGGGGATAATGCGAGGATGACCAGCTCAAGCACCGGCGCGGACCAAGCGCGGCACCAAACCAAACAGTCTACCCTCTGGATTCCGATTCTGTCAATCACCGGCTGCGGGCTGGGGGGGGGCGTGGTTGGCGGGCGGGGTTCGAGCCGAGCGCCGTAGCGGTGGCAGGCCTCAAAAAAGGGGAAACGGTCGTCGCCTCCCACGCCCAGAGGACTTCCAGCGGGCTTTAGGAGGCACCCGTGACTGCGGCTTGAATTGGGATGTAGATTCCCCAGAAGGTCTCGCTGGGGCTTCTGAGCTCCACCCCGGCGCGGGCGGTGTTGTCCGTCTCCTTGTGGCTCCAGACGATGCGGGCAGTTTTGGATTCGTTGCTGCGAGGATCGAGCAGTTCGACTAGCTTGCCCGGATGCAGCGGGGTATCGAGGCGCAGCAAAGCTCCGTGAGCGTTCACCACTTCGGTCTCGGCATACTCCCGCACTTTCAGCCCCTTCTGAGCTGGCCAGATGACAATCACTGGGGTTCGCCAGAGAATGCGAGAGCTTCTGCGCTTCCCCTCTGAGCTTTCGACCAGCATAAGACAATCCTCTCCCTGTAAGCGAAAACTACTCTAGGGAAGTAATCCGGCGGCGGCAATAGTCCGGAGGTCTTATTCCGGCCGCTACAAAAGTACTACAAAGCGGCGGCGAGCGCGGCGCCTCTCCCGCGAAGGGCTGAGTCAAGGAGGCGGGTTCAGCTTCCGTGCCCGATGGCGGTAACCAGCGCCCAGGTGAGCAGCGCCCACGCACCCAGGGCCACGGCTAGCTCCACCGCGCGCCAGACCAGATCGCGCCGCCATTGCTGGTGGCGAAGTTTTTCGATGTTGGTGGTCATTTTCTCAATCCGCAGTAAACCCGGGTGGCGGCGGCTTTTCTCCCTGCGCCGACAGCAGCTTGCCGCCACCCAGGTAACTGTATTCTGTTCCAGTGCAGACCCTGCAGCCTGTTGGCCGCGCTGCACTCCGCGGCTGGATCGCGCCAGGCGGCTCCGCGCTTCCCAGATTCCACCTCTCGGGGAAACTGGAAACCCGCAAAACTCATTGCCGCTCCTCGGGCGGCTCCCGCGGCTCAAAGAGAAGAGCCAAGACGGAATTCTCGCCGCGGGGCCACACTCCTTACTTGCATTTATCCTCTCCTCCGCCCCCCAGGTTCTACTGGCCGTCGGGACAGTTTTGGTACAGGGTGGAAGGAGCGCAGTCGGGCGGTTGCGGGGCAGAGAGCCGGTTTGAATTTTTTCTGCAAGCCGCCTCATTCGTCATTCGTGATTCGATTTGCGGAACGACAGCCACCCGCCAGGATTTGCGCTACACTGGAGGAGCGGGTTTGAGGCCGGGTTCGGCCAGCGGATGGGTTTCATCGCGCCCGGGTGGCGGAATCGGCAGACGCGAGGGACTTAAAATCCCTTTCCCGATCCTTCGGGAGTGTGGGTTCGAGCCCCACCCCGGGCACCACTTGCGGAACCCTCATTTTTCAGAACCAGTTCTGCTACCAGCTGATTCGTTCCTAGAGAGTTCTTCGTTCAGTACTTTCATAACCTTTCATAACCGTGGGGCTGGCTCCTAGGGATCCACAGCGGCCGGACCGATTACGCTTTGTTGACGACTCGCTCTTCCCACTGTGGGCGGAAGTTGGTTGTTCTTGGGTCGAGCTGGATTCATTGAAGCAAAGTTCATCTCTGTTCACCGCCTTCTTGGAGGGGATTCGGTGTCGTGTGCGGTGCAGGTTGGAGAGAGACTTCCGCCTGTGCCTTGCGGCCGCGGAGTCGAAGCTGGTATGATGTTTGCTAAAGCCAAGGAAACGCCGAGAATGCCGAACGTCACGTTCCTCCTGAACAAAAAAAGGACCACAGTGCCCTACGAGCCCGGGATGCATTTCCTGGAGGTCCTGCGAGAGGAATGCGGTATCACTTCCCCAAAGGACGGATGCGCGCCGCAGGGATACTGTGGCTGCTGCGCCATCCTGGTTGATGGGCGGCCGGTGCTCTCCTGCCTGCGCCAGCCCGAGCAAATCGAGGGCCGCGAGGTGGTCACGCTCGAAGGCATCCCGGAAGAGCAGCGCCGGGTGCTGGCGCAGGCTTTCGTCCAGGACGGGGCGATCCAATGCGGCTATTGCATTCCCGGCATCGTGGTGCGGGCGTCCTCGCTGCTTGAGCAGGGGTGCGCCCACGACCGCCACGCGGTTGCCAAAGCGCTTTCGGGCCACCTTTGCCGGTGCACCGGCTACACCCGGATTATCGACGCCATCCAGACGGCGGGCGAGGCATGGAACCACGGCGGCCACTTTGGGCACAGCGAGCCTCGCCGTCCCTATTTCTTCGGCGAGCCCTTTGGATTGAGCCGCACGTCGGTGTTGAGTCAAAAGAATGGACCCCACGGTGTGGGCCATCCTTCCGCCCGCTACCGCGGCCCCGAACACGCGTGGGGCGAGAAGCCCTACGTAGCCGACCTGCGCGTCAATGACATGCTCCACGGCGCCGTGGTGCTGAGCGCGCATCCGCGAGCGAAAGTCCTGCGCATCAATACCGCACCGGCGCGGGCGATGCCCGGGGTCGTTCGGGTCTTGACGGCGGAAGACGTGCCGGGGCGGCGTCACGTGGGCCTCATCGTTCACGATTGGCCGGTTTTTGTGGCGCCGGGAGAAACTACTCGGTGTGTGGGGGACGTGCTCGCCCTGGTTGTGGCCGACACTCTCTTCCGCGCCCGGACGGCAGCGGAGAAGGTGAAGGTGGAGTACGAGGTGCTCGAGCCGGTCACGCACCCCATCGCCGCGCTGGAACCGGGCGCGCCCCAGTTGCACGACTCAGGCAACCTGCTTGAGGTGTGCGGGTTTTCCCGAGGCGAGGTGGACACGGCGCTGGCCGCTTCGCAGTATGTGATCGAGCAGACGTTCCTCACCCAGCGGGTCGAACACGCGTATCTCGAGCCCGAGGCCTCCCTCGCGCTGCCGGAGGGCAACGGCCTCAAGGTTTATTCGCAGGGCCAGGGCGTGCACGACGATCAGCAACAGATCGCCGCCGTGCTCGGTCTCACCCCCGGAGAGGTTGAGGTGGAATTGACCCCGAACGGCGGCGCCTTCGGTGGCAAGGAGGACCTTTCCATCCAGGCGCACACTGCCTTGGCGGCGCACCTCCTGCGCCGGCCGGTGAGCACCGTACTCACCCGCGAGCAGTCGACGCGGATGCACCCGAAGCGGCATCCCATTACCCTGCACTACACGGTCGGCGCAGATGCTGAGGGAAGGTTGCAGGCGGTGCGGGCACGCATCGTCGGCGACACCGGCGCCTATGCGTCCGTGGGGATGAAGGTGCTTGAGCGCGCCGCCGGTCACTCCTGCGGGCCCTACCGGGTGCCCAACGTGGACGTGGAGGCGAAAACGGTTTACACCAATAACCCGCCGTGTGGCGCCATGCGCGGTTTCGGCGCGCCCCAAGCTGCGTTTGCCATCGAGGGTATTCTTGACCTGCTCGCGGAAAAGGTCGGGATCGATGGCTACGACATCCGGGAACGGAACATCCTTGGCCCCGGCGACCCCTTTGCCACCGGGCAGATCATGACCTCGAGCTGCGGCATCCGCCAGACCCTGGAAGCGGTGAAGGATGTCTATAAGGGCGCCAAGTACGCCGGGATCGCCTGCGGCATCAAGAACACCGGCATCGGCAACGGGATGGAGGACAGCGGCCGGCTGTTGATTCGGGTCCTCGCCGGCGGCCGCCTGGAGATTCTCACCGGTTACACGGAGATGGGCCAGGGATTGTTCACCATCCTCCGCCAGGTGGTGGGTGAAGAGACGGGTCTGGCTCCGGAGATCATGTCGGTTCGCGCCGTAAGCGATCTCGCTGTGCTGTGCGGAATGACGACGGCGTCGCGAGCGACCGCCCTGAGCGCGACGGCGGGCCAGGCGGCGGCCCGCCAGCTTGCCGCCGACCTCAAGCGGCACTCCCTCGAAGCCCTTGCGGGCCGCGACTACCGGGGCGAATACGTCTGCGACTTCACAACCAAGCCGGGCACTCAGGTGGAGAACCCCAAGACGCACATGACCTTCAGTTACGCCACTCAGGTGGTGATTCTCGGGGAAGACGGCCGGCTTGATCGCGTCGTAGCCGCTCACGACGTGGGGCGCGCCATCAACCCGCTGGGGTGCGCGGGGCAGATCGAAGGCTCGGTGCATATGGGTTTGGGCTACGCTTTGTCTGAAGACTTCCCGTGCACCGGGGGTCATCCGGATTCCCTTCTTCTCCGCGACCTCGGCATCCTCAAAGCCAAGGAAACTCCCCCGATCGACGTCATCCTGGTTGAGGTCCCCGACGAGGTCGGCGGCTACGGCGCCAAGGGGGTGGGTGAAATCGGCCTCGTCCCCACCGCCGGGGCGGTGGCGGCCGCCTTGTACGCCTATGATGGGGTCCGGCGTTTCCGCCTTCCTATGGACGATGCGCCGGCGGCGGCACCCTCGGTGCCGAAATCCCGCCGGAGAGCCTTGAGGCACGGCTGAGTCCAGTCCCGGGCTCGAGGGGGGAATGGGTTCAGCAGCGGACCTCGAAGCTCGAATCAGTCCAAGCTCAACCCGAAGGAACTTAGGATACGGTTTGATGGCCAGGCTGACTCCAGTCTCGTTCCCGGATCTGCTGCGCCGGATGCGGCGCGAGGTCGAGGTGAGCCAGTCGATCTTTGACCTCCCGGTGCGCAAGTGGTTCATTCCGGCCAAGGAGTTTGACTTCAGCGCCCTGCACTTTTCCCGCCGGGCCTCGACCCCCGTGGGTCCGGCCGCGGGTCCCCACACCCAACTGGCCCCGAACATCGTGCTCTCCTGGCTGGCCGGGGGTCGCATCATCGAGCTCAAGACGGTGCAGATCAACGATCGCCTGAAGATTCCGCGCCCGTGTATCCACATCCCCAACGTGGGCTACAACGTGGAATGGTCTCAAGAACTCAGGGTGTCCGAGTCGCTCCTGGAGTACGCCAAGGCGGTCTACCTGGTGGAGATCCTCAAGGCGACCCACGGATTTGGTGCCTTTTCCCACGCCTCCGGTTTCGAGAACGGTATCCACACGGTGTACGACATCAGCGTCGGCTACGACCTGGAGGGAATCCGATCCGACAAAGTGACCGGGTTCCTGCGGTCGCTCCAGCACCCGGCGCCGCACTTTGAGGAGTTGCGCCGCCAACTGAGGGGCGATCTGGCCGAGTTTCGCGACCTCGAGCTGCCGCCTTCGATCTCCGACTGCGTCACGGTGTCGACGTTTCACGGTTGCCCGGCCCACCAAATCGAAGCGATCGCCCGCTACCTGCTCGAGGGGCTCGGCTTCCACACCATCATCAAGTTGAACCCCACCCTGTTGGGTTTCGAGGCGGTCAAGGAACTCCTCATTGACCAACTCGGCTACCGCCACCTGGAGCTGCGCCGCCAAGCCTTCGAGCAAGACCTGCAGTATGACGACGGGCTCGAGATGCTCCGCCGCCTCCGCCCGGTGGCCGAGAACCGCGGCTCGACCATCGGAGCCAAGTTCACCAATACCCTGGTGGTGGCCAACAACCCGAAGTTCTTCCCCACCCAGACCGATCCCTACATGTACCTTTCCGGCCAGCCCCTGCACGTGATCTCGATGAATCTGATGCAGCGCTTTCGCGAGGACCTGGGATTCGAGTTTCCGGTGTCGTTCTCGGCGGGCATTGACAAGAAGAATTTCCCCGCCGCCGTGGCCTGCGGGATGGTGCCGGTCACCACCTGCACCGATCTCCTCCGCCAGGGCAGTTACGGTCGCCTGCCGCGTTACCTGAACGGTTTGGCGGAAGAGATGCGGCGCTGCGGGGTTCGGAGCCGTGAGGCCTACGTGCTTGCTGCACGCGGACACGGCGCCGCTGCGGTGGCGGAAACCCTGCGGTCGGTCAAGGGGGGCGCGGCGGTCTGGGATCGAGAAGGGGCACGCCTCACCGCTATCGCCAATGAACAGCCCGACCACCTCCCGCAAGCATTGCGGGAGGCCGCGGCCACCGCCGGCCTCGACGCCGAAGCGATCCTGTTGCAGGCGACCCGGGTGGCGGGACGCCGCAACGGGCGCGACATCGTCCCGGCCCTGGCCAACGACGTTCGTTATCACGCCCGCTCCAACAGGAAAGAGCCGCGCCGCATCGACAGCATCCTGGATTTGCACGATTGCATCAACTGCGATTTGTGCATCCCGGCCTGCCCGAACGACGCCATCTTCGCCTACGATGTGAAGCCGGTTGCGGTGGCCACCGAACACCTCCGCCTGGGCCCCCGGGGCACGCTGGAGCGCGCCCAGGGGCAAGGGTTCACGATTCGGAAAACGCATCAGCTGGCGGTGGCGCACGGGGCATGCAACGACTGCTCCAACTGCGAAGTTTACTGTCCGGAGGAAGGCGCCCCGTTCAGGGTCAAGGAGCAGGTATTTCTGACCCCGGATGAGTTCAGATCCTCCCCGTCCCTTGACGGCTTCTGCCTCGAGGACAACACGCTCCATGCGCGTCTGCGCGGTGTGGAAATGTGGTTCGAGCCCGAACCGGAGCGCAACCGCGCGGTGGTGCGCGGTGAGGGTTTCCGGGTTGAGCTGCGTTGGGACCCGTTCGAAGTGCAAGGAGGGCACCTCACGGGTGGCGAGGAAGTGAGTTTCGACAGCGCGCTGCTCTGGCGAATGAAAACTGTGTGGGAATCAATCTTCCACTCCCGCAAGCCGAACATGGTCAATCCCGATCCCCTCTCCGGTCGGTCTGGACGGCCGGACAAAAATCGGGCGCCGGCGGGGGATCGGGTTCACGATTGCAAACCCCTTGTCTGACTGGGAGCTTTTCTTGAGGCGGTGTGATGAGTAAAGCCGTCCTGGTGGGAAACGGCGTGGTCGTTGCCGGTTTCTCGCCGTCCTGTGCGGTAAAGCCGCGCGTCATCCCCGGCGGGGCGGTGGTTTGGCAGGGAGAGCGCATCCTGGCGGTGGGCTCGGAGGACGAATTGCGGCGTGCATTCCGGGGCGCGGACTTCCTCGATGCGCACGGGGGTGTGATCCTCCCGGGGCTGATCAACCTCCACCACCACTTTTACTCCGCCCTGGCTCGCGGGCTCGATCCGGGAGTGACCCTGAGGACGTTCACCGACGTCCTCGACCGCTTGTGGTGGCGGCTCGACCGCGCCCTCGACCCCGCGACGGTGCACCTGTCCGCGCAGCTGTCGGTTGCGGACTGCATCCGCTGGGGGTGCACGACGGTGTTCGACCACCACGCTTCCCCGTCTTGCCTGGCGGGCAGTCTTGACCTGATCGCCGACGCGGTGGAGGCGGCCGGGCTCTCGGCGGTTTTGTGCTATGAGGTGACGGACCGCAACGGACATGACCAAGCCCGTGCCGGGATTGAGGAAAACCTGAGATTCATCCGCCAGCAGCGTCCCCACCCCCGCATCCGCGGTGTCTTCGGCCTGCACGCCAGCTTCACGCTGCGCGACCAGACCTTGGCCGAAGTGGCCGAGCGCCGGCCGGAGGAGGCGGGTTGCCACCTCCATGTCGCGGAGGATCCGATTGATGTCGAAGCCTCGCGGCAGGCGTTCGGTCTGGGACCGGTCGAGCGGCTCGAACGCTTCCGGTTGCTCGATGAGCGCAGCCTGATTGCCCATGGCATCCATCTGGGACCGGACGATTATGCCAACCTTGCCCGGCACCATGCGGCGTTGATACACAATCCCGAGTCGAATGCGAACAACGGTGTCGGCCATCTCGATGCGGCGGACGCGGAGGGCCGTGGCTGCCTGGTGGGGCTGGGGACAGACGGCATGTCGGCGGCGATGCTGCGCGCGCTGCGCGCAGCCTTTCTGGCCCACCGGGCGGGACGCCGCGACCCCGGCTCGGGGTTCGAGGTGTTGCCCGATCTGCTGTTCAACAACGCCCGGGTCGCGCGGCGTTTCTTCGATGAGCCCTTGCTGGGCGAGCTCGCACCGGATGCCCCGGCGGACGTGATCGTAATCGATGCTCTGCCACCGACCCCGATCGGGCCGGAGAATCTTTTCGGCCACTTGGTGTATGGTGGCAGTGAAGCTCCGGTGCGCCACACCATCGCGCGCGGGCGTGTGCTTCTCGAAGATTTCCGTCACACGACTCTCAATCCTGGTGAGTTGGCCGCCCGCGCCCGTGAGTTGACACCGGCCCTGTGGCACCGCTTTGGAGCGTTGAAATGGGGCACCGGTTTCTTGGGGGATTGATGGTTTCGGGCGCCGAGGACAGGAGGAATGAGTAGCGGCATGGCCAAGATGAACAGAGAAGAGATCCGCCGGCGTGCGGTGGAGAGATGCCGGGAGAGGCGGATCTTGCTCCCCACGTTCGCCGAGTTGCGCGATCCACAGAGCATCGATCCGGCTGTCCGTGCCGCCCTGCGGGCGACGGACCTGCAGGTCGTCGATCCGCTCAATTTGTTCCGCATCACCTGGAAGAACGACCCCCGGACGGGAGGGTTCGGCGAAGTCAACGCCATCGAGATGCCTTCCGAGCTGACGGGTGTGCCGGCGCGGATCGTGGGCCTGGTCGGCAAGCACTTTCCCACCGGCGCGCACAAGGTGGGAGCGGCTTTCGGCTGCCTGGTGCCCCGGTTGGTCAGGGGCGAGTTCGACCCCACCACCCAACGCGCGGTGTGGCCTTCCACCGGCAACTATTGCCGGGGCGGTGCCTTCGACAGCGCGCTGCTGGGCTGCCAAGCGGTGGCCATCCTTCCCGAGGAAATGAGCCGCGAGCGCTTCCGCTGGCTGGAAC
>JBHHYS010000084.1:0-10512 GCA_046757645.1 Terriglobia bacterium
CGTTCAGCAGATTGACCGCGTTGAATCCTTGATCGAGGACACGCTCCTGGTTAGCGACGAGTCTAGCTGTAACCGGCCCGTCGACATTCTGTCAGTGCTGAAGCAGGCCGCGGAAAGGGTCACTGCGGATTCGAAAACCAAAGTTTGGTGCCTGTTTCCTACGGCGGGCTCACTCTATGTCTCCGGAAACGAAATGCGCCTCTGGCGGGCGCTATACAACCTGCTACTGAATGCTTCCGAGGCGGCTCGCGAGGCAAGTATTGTCGTTGTAGCAGTTTTCTTCGACGATTCCCCAAATAGGATCAGAATTGATGTACATGATACAGGTCCCGGAATCTCTCCGGATATTCAAGATAAGATCTTCTCTTGCTATTTCACCACAAAAAGATCGCATGTGGGTTTGGGGTTGAGCCTGGCCAAGGAGATCATTGAAAATCACCGCGGGACAATCTCTGTACGCTCTGACATTAGGAACGGAACCATTTTTACGGTTCGGCTACCACTGGCGGGGGTTGCTAGAGTTTCTAAGACACCATCCCTCTAAAACCTGAGGTTCCAGCCGACGGCAATGCCGGAGGGTAGAGCAAAAACGGTCGGCATGATGCGCTCGATTTTGTGATACCCCTCGTCATGCAAAACATAGGAAAGTCCCAGAGGGAGGATAAAGGCGAACACGCCTTTGAGCACGCGGCCCTCGCGACTGTTTCCGAGCGGACTTATATCGCCGCAAGGCATCCCGCGCTCCCGGCAGTGGCGCCGCGCCCGCTCTGTGCTCCAAACTTCGCCAATCTGAATCGCTGCGTTGAGCGAGTGCAAGGCGATGTTCGTCTTGTCCCAAAACTTGTGCTCGCCGGGCGGCAGCGGATAGATGTCTTGATCCGCACCCTGCGCAGCTAAGGGCAGAAAGAGAAGAAAGACAACGACCAGCTTTTTCATGGACATCCCTCCGAAAAATGGACCGCCGACCCGTGAGGCGTAGAATCCGGTTGGGCAGACTCGATGTCAGTCTGGCCGGCCGCCTACTAACCGCCACGCCCCTTTTCAGCAGATTGTTTTTCGGACCCTCCGCGTCTGCCTTTTGGGTGACTCGGTTCCGACTTGGCTTTGCAAATCGCTTGCCAATTTGTGTCCGATCCTCCGCCCCTAGTCCCTGACATCACAGCGGCTTAGCCAGCGACGCAATCCAGCTGCAAGATTCTCTGAAGCAAGTCTCCCAATCTTCCGCTTCTGGGTTCCTCTTTTGGGAAGCAGCAGATTCAACCAGCCCTGAGCGCGTTCGCCACTCCTTCTTGCCCGCGAGCAAACATCCCGGCGGCTCTCCCTTTCACCTTGTGTGTGCGCGCCATTGCAACAGAGAAGGGGCGCGCTTTTCCGGCCGGCTACGTATCACCCTTCCTACGCAAAAAGGAAAGCACGCATGGCGGGCGGCAGGGAGACAAACTCCGGGCGCCGACGCGGCGGTGGCTCCGCCTGCGGGCGAAGTCGCTTGACAGGAAGGTTGCATTTTTTCGATAATCGAGCAGAGAGAAACTGGCGAGGGCACTAAGGCTACGCGGTGAAGAATCGTCCCAAGGGTCTGGCCATCGCCCTGCTGTTTTTTGGCCTGGTTACTAGCCTGGCCTCCTCCCCTCTTCGGGCGGCTCCCCGCCCCCGCGCTATCGTGCTGGGACGAATCCTTTCTGCTCCCCCCGCCACCCTGAACGGAGTGGCGCTGCCCGCCGACGCCACCCTCTTCAGCGGCGATCGCATCTCCACCGGCCCCGAGGGCTGGGCGCGCATTTTGCTCCCCCCAGGCGACCAAATTCACCTGAGCGCGAAGACCGATGCCGAGTTGCAGCGCGTCGGCACCCGCCTGGAGGTTGGGTTGGTCACGGGCCGCTTGTCTCTACACACACGGGACAGCAACAGTGTCCAGGTGTACAGCAATGGCCTGGAAATCACTCCCCGCACGCCGGCCAAGGCGGTGTGGGAGGTGGCGCGGCTGGACGAGGAGCGCACCCTGGTGGCCGCTCACGAAGGCACCATCGAGGTGCGCTCACTGAACCGCACTGTGCAAGTGCTCCCCGGCCAAAGCGTGGAAGTTCGGACGCGTCTCGAGCAGGACGGGAATCCCGCTGGCCAGAAACCGAGATCCATAACACCCGACGACTGTGGTTGCCGTTACCTGGGCGCCACCATCTTCGCGACAACGTTTGGGGCGGCGACGGCGACCTTGGTTCCCATCGCCGTGGCCGAACAGGGGCCGGTCAGTCCCAGCGGCTTCGCCATTCTTCGGTAGGTCGGCTAGTGAGCCGATTTTTTTCTCCAGACTGTCGCTCACCTTCCGCAGGAACACCCAGGACGTGCCGCTAGGGCGCGGAGAAAGGATGAAAAGCTCGGACTTCAGGCATTTGATAGCGGAGCGGATCCTAGTCTGCGACGGGGCGATGGGGTCGCAGATCTATGAGCACCTGGGCCCGGTGCGCTGCGTCGAGGAAACCAACCTCCTGCAGCCCGAGCTCATCCTGCGCATTCACCTGGCCTACATCGATGCGGGCGCGCGCCTCATCGAAACCAATACCTTTGGCGCCAACCGTTTGAAGCTCACCAACCTGGGACTGGGCGAGCGCCTGGCCGCCATCAACCAGAGGGCGGTCAAGATTGCCCGGGAAGCGCGGGAAGCTTCCGGTGCCGACGTGCTCATCGCCGGCTCCATCGGGCCCCTGGGGCGCGCCTGGTGGGTCTCAGAGCCCGATGCGGCGGAAACCGCTCACCGGGTCTTCCAGGAGCAGGCGGCCGCCCTGGAGGAGCGCGGCGTGGACCTCTTCGTCCTGGAGACTTTTCCCCGCCTGCAGGAGCTCATCTGGGCCATCGAGGCGCTGCGGAGCTTCTCGCAGCTTCCGGTGATTGCCCAACTGGCTTACACCGAGGAAGGAAAGAGTCTGGCGGGCGACGATGCGCTCGCCACCACGCGGCGACTGCTCGACCTGGACGTGGACGTGGCGGGCGCCAACTGCAACATCGGTCCCCAAGACGCTCTCACCGTGCTGCGGTTGATGAGCCAGGCGAACGGAGCGCGCCTCTCCGTGCAACCCAACGTGGGGTTCCCGCAGCGGGTGGGCGACCGCGTGGTGTATCCCAAGGCCAGCCCCGCCTATTTCGCTGAGTTCGCCCGGGAGGCGGCCGCCCTGCGCGCCAGCGTCATCGGGGGCTGTTGCGGCACGACCCCGGAGCACATTCGCGCCATCGCGGAGGCGGTCAAGGAGCTGTCGCCGCGCGTGGAGCGCGCGGGGGCTGGCGGCCGTGCGGTCGCCGTCCCGCAGCCCGCTCCCACCCCACCGGCCGTCGCCGGCGAGCCGCAGTCGTCCTTCTACGCCAAACTCAAGGCGGGCCGGTTTGTGGTTTCGGTGGAGATCGATCCCCCAAAAGGGGTGAACCTGGACCGCATCCTGGAGGCAGTGCAGCGCTTCCGGGCGTCCGGGTGCGTGGACGCAGTGGACATCAACAGCGGCACCCTGGCCCGCGTGGGAATGGATGCCATTATGCTGGCCGAGGCCATCGAGCGCGCCGGCATGGAAACCATCCCCCACCTGACCACCCGGGACCTGAGTGTCATCGGGCTGCAAGCAATGTTGCTCGGCGCCTGGTCGGTGGGCGGGGTGCGCAACATCCTGGCCATCACCGGCGATCCCCCCGCCCTGGGGGACCACCCGGAAGTCAGTGGCATCTACGAGGTGGACGCGGTGGGCTTGGTGCACATCCTCGCCCGCCTTAACCAGGGCTCCGACTGGGCCGGCAAAACCCTGGGCGGCGCCACCAACTTCGCCATCGGAGTGGCGGTCAACCCTACGGCCGACGAGCTCGACGATGAACTCCGCCGCTTCGAGCAGAAGATGGACGCCGGCGCTCACTTCGCCATGACCCAGCCCATCTTCGACCCTGAGATCTGGGAGCGTTTTCTCCAGCGACTGGGTGGGCCGCCCCCCGTCCCGGTTCTCATCGGCGTCTGGCCGCTGAGCAGCCACAAGCTGGCGGTGCGCCTCAACAACGAAGTCCCCGGCATCGTGGTCCCCGAGCAGGTGCTGAAAAGGCTGGAGGCGGCCGGCAGCCAGGGGCGCGACGAAGGCTTCGCCCTGGCCCGGGAGCTCTTCGCCTGGGCCCGGACGGTTGCCGCGGGCGCCTACATCATTCCTCCCTTCAAAAAATACGAACAAGCCCTGGAGGTCATCACCCCCTAACCCCTATGCCCTTGAAAGTCCTCTCCATCTTGGGGACGCGCCCGGAAGCCATCAAGCTGGCTCCGGTTATCAAAGCCCTTCGGGGGCGGCCGCAGAAGTTCACCGCGCGCCTGTGCATCACCGGGCAGCATCGCGAACTCCTCGAGCCGGTGCTCACCCTCTTTGACCTCCAGCCCGACTACAACCTGGCGGTGATGCAGCCCAATCAATCACTCTCCTGCCTGACCGCGCGGATGCTCACCGAACTCGAAGGCATCCTGGCGAAAGAGAGACCCGATTGGGTGGTTGTCCAAGGCGACACCACCACCACGCTGGCGGCCAGCCTGGCGGCCTACTACGCCCGTGCCTCGGTGGGGCATGTGGAAGCCGGCTTGCGCAGCGGCGACTCCTGGCAGCCCTATCCCGAAGAGATCAATCGCCGCCTCGCCGACATCCTGGCCACTCTCGACTTCGCCCCCACCCAAGGCGCCCGAGAAAACCTCTTGGCCGAGGGGGTCCCCGCCGAGCGCATTCGCGTCACCGGCAACACCGTCATTGACGCTCTACTGGAAATCGCCGCCCGCCCGTACGATTTTTCCCGCGGCCCCCTGGCCCGGCTGCCCCTCGACGGTCGCCGCTTGGTCCTGGTGACCGCCCACCGGCGAGAAAATTTTGGCGCTCCCCTGCGCGACCTCTGCCGGGCCATTCGCGCCCTGGCGCGGCGCTATCCCGCCCAGGTGCAAATCGTTTTTCCCGTGCACCTCAATCCCAATGTGCAACAGCCTGCCCGGGAGGCGCTGGGCGACTGTGCCAACATCACCTTGCTCGAGCCGCTCGACTACGAACCCTTCGTCCACCTGATGAAGCGCAGCGCGCTGATCCTCACCGATTCCGGGGGCTTGCAGGAAGAAGCCCCGGCCTTGGGCGTGCCGGTGCTGGTCCTGCGGCAGGTAACCGAGCGGCCCGAAGGCGTGGCCGCCGGTTCAGCCCGCGTAGTGGGCACCCAACCGGAAGCGGTGGTCTCGGCGGCAGCCCGGTTGCTCGACGACCCGGAGGAACGCGCCAAGATGACCGGCAGCCGCAATCCCTATGGCGACGGCCAGGCCAGCCAGCGCATCGTCGCCGCCTTGCTGGAGTTTCCCCTCGAGCGCCTGCCCGCCTCGAGAGGAAATTCCCCCTGACCCGGTTCTTTCTCCCCGCGAGGAGGCGGAAGGAACTCCCAAAGGAAGAATAGGGAAAGAACGGGGCTGAGTGCCGGGCGGCCCTGGCTTATACTGAGCCACTGCGTGGAGTGAGTCCTCTTTCTTCAGGCACAGCGATGAAGCAACTGATTCAAAGCTATCGCAGCGGCGACTTGCAGGTCGAGGAGGTTCCCGTGCCGGCGCTGCGTCCCGCGGGCGTGCTGGTGCGCAACGCCTTCTCCCTGATCAGCCCCGGGACCGAGCGCGCCCAACGGGAGCTGGCCCGCGCCAGCCTGCTGGAAAAGGCCCGGCAGCGCCCCGAGCAGTGGCGCCAGGTGCTGCGCAGCGCCCGCCAGGAGGGCTGGCTGACTACTTACCGCAAGGTCATGGACCGGCTGGATGCGCCCCAGACCGTGGGTTACTGCTCGGCGGGCATTGTCCTGGAAGTCGGCCGGGAAGCGGGCGAGTTCAAAGTCGGCGACCGGGTGGCCTGCGCCGGGGAGGGTCATGGCGCGCACGCAGAGGTGGTCTTCGTCCCCAAAACCCTCTGCGCGCGGGTGCCGGACAACGTTCCCCTCGAGCACGCCGCCGTGGCTCCCCTGGGCGCAATCGCCCTGGAGAGCCTGCGCCAGGCCAACGTTACGCTGGGCGAACGCGTGGCTGTGATCGGCCTGGGTCTGGTGGGGTTACTGGTTGTGCAGTTGCTGGAGGCCGCGGGCTGCCACGTGCTCGCCGCCGATCTCGACCCCGAGCGCGTTGGGCGGGCCCAGGAGCTGGGCGCGGGGGACGCCTGCGAAATGAACCTGCTGGAGGCGACGGCCCGCGACTTCACCGGCGGCCGCGGCGTGGATGCCGTGGTTCTGACCGCCACTACCCGGTCGGCTGAACCGGTGGAGCAGGCCGGGCGTATCGTCCGGGAGCGGGGCCGGGTGGTCGTCGTCGGCGCTTTCCCCATCGAGGTCCCCCGGAAGCTCTATTACGAAAAGGAGCTAACCCTATCGCTGTCGCGGGCGTTCGGCCCGGGCAGCTACGACCCGGAGTTCATCGAGCGCAGCCGGGACTACCCCTACAGTTACGTGCGCTGGACCGCCGGACGCCATCTGGAAGAATTTCTCCTGCAACTGGCGCGAAACCGGGTGCGGGTGGACTCGCTCCTCACCCACTCCTTTCCCATCGACCGCGCCCACGACGCCTACCGCTTGCTCGAAGACGCCGCGGCTCGCTCTCTGGGCATCCTCTTCGCCTACAATCTGGAAAAACCACTGGAACCTCCACCCCCGCGACCCGCACCGCCGGAGCCCGCCGCCCCTCCCGGGGCGCCTGCCCACACCTCCAAAATCGAAGAAGAGATTCGCCTGGGATTCATCGGGGCGGGCAAGTTTGCCCAAACCTATTTGCTCCCGCACTTCCGGCGGCCGAGGGTGCGGCTGCTGACGGTGGCTACTGCCACCGCTCCCAGCGCCCGCCACGTGGCCCGCAAGTTCGGATTTGCGGAAGCCAGTTGCGACGCGGAAGCCGTGGTGGCCGACCCGCGGACGACTTGCGTGGTCATCGCCACCCGCCACGACCTGCATCCCTCATTGGCCGCCACTGCCTTGGGGGCGGGCAAGTGTGTCTTCGTGGAAAAGCCGCTGGCCCTGGACGATGATGGGCTGCGGCAGGTGGTCACAGCAGCCGCCGCAGAGCGAGCCGGGCACCTGCTGGTGGGCTTCAACCGCCGCTTCTCTCCCTTTGCCCGGCGGGTGCGGAAATTCTTCGGCGCGCGCCAGGGGCCGCTGGTGATGACCTACCGGGTGAACGCCGCCGCCCTGCCCCCCCAGCACTGGATTTATGATCCCGTGGAAGGCGGCGGACGCATTCGCAGTGAGATGTGCCACTTCATTGATCTCCTGCAGTACCTGGCCGGTGCGCCCCCCGTCCGGGTACACACGGCCGCGGCCCGCAACCTGGCCGGCCCGCTGGGCGCGGACGAGAACCTCCAGGTGACCGTGCAATTTGCAGACGGCTCCACCGGCACCATCACCTACACCACCGTGGGAGATCCCGGAGTGGCCCGGGAGCGGGTGGAGGTGTTCGGGGAGCAGGCGGCGGCAGAAATCAATAACTTCCGCACCGCGCATCTGCATCGCCGCCACCGCACTCAGCGCCTCTGGCTGCTGCAGCAGGATATGGGCTATGAGGACGAGATAAAAGCTTTCTTGAGCGCGGCCGCCACCGGGCAGCCAATGCCCATTCCTCTGCGGGAAATCCTCGCCAGCTCGCTGGCCACGCTGCGCGTGGTGGAGTCACTGAACCAGCGCCAACCACTCGAGGTTAACCTGAGCGAGGTGGGCTGGAACGATGCCTGAGCCGCTCGGCCCCCAGAGCAGCGACGCCGAGATTGCGGAAGCCTACCGCGGCCAAGTGGTCGTGGTCACCGGGGGTGCCGGCTGCATCGGGTCCAACCTCTGCCGGAGACTCCTCGCCGCCGACGCCGCCCGGGTGGTGGTGGTGGACGACCTTTCCGCCGCCGCCCGCTGGAACCTCCCCGCCTCCGAGCGACTCACCTTTCTTCAAGGCAGCATCCTCGACCCCGACGTGTTGCCGCCGGCCTTCGCCTGGCAGCCCGCGTTCGTCTTCCACTTGGCGGCCTTCTTCGCCAATCAGAATTCAGTGGAACACCCCGAGCGCGACTTGCAGGTCAACGGGCTGGGGACCCTCAGAGTCTTGGAACAGGCGCGGGACAGCGATGTGCGGCGCTTGGTGTACGCCTCCTCGGGCTGCTCCGTCTACGGATCGCAAGCGCCGTTGCCCCTGCGAGAGGATTTCGTTTCCCTGCACTTGGACACGCCCTACCAGATCACCAAGCTGCTGGGCGAGCTCTACGGCAACTTCTTTTACCACTACCATCAACTGCCCGTGGTGCGCGCCCGCCTCTTCAACGTCTACGGCCCGGGGGAAATCCCCGGCCGCTACCGCAACGTCATCCCCAACTTCTTCTATTGGGCGCTGCAGGGCCAGCCCCTGCCCATCACCGGCACGGGCGAGGAGACCCGGGACTTCACCTATGTGGGCGACATCGTCGCCGGTCTGCTGCGTTGCGGGGTGCTGCCCACGGCGGTGGGCGAAGCCATCAACCTGGCCTCGGGCGTGGAGACCAAGGTGAAAGTCCTCGCCGAGCAGGTGAACTCCTTAACGGGCAACGCCGCCGGGATTCGCCGGGTGGAGCGCCGCCGTTGGGATAAACTGGAGCGGCGTCGCGCCTCAATCGAAAAAGCCCGCGAACGCCTGGGCCACCAACCCCGCACCAACACCCCCTGCGGTTTGCGCCAGACGCTTGACTGGTTTCAGCACCACCACCGGGAGATTAGCCAGTCAGCGCGTTTCCAGGCATCGGCATTCCCACAGGAGGACGTTTTGACGCGGCGGGAGGATTGAAGTAAAGCTCTACGTATCCTAATATCGCTGACGCCCCGATTGCCCAAGACCCACCGGCCAAGGTAGGGGCTAAGTCAAGAGACTTACCCACGATGACGGCCAAGCGTTGGCTCAACGTTGCTGCACGGATTTTTTTGTCCCTCGGGTTGCTGTACTCCATCTACCTGGTGGCGACCCGGTCCATTGCCCAATGGTACTTCCGCCAGCCACCTCCAGAAGGAGTTCGCAAAGCGATTGAGTGGGATCCCGGCAACCCTATGTACTACGCCGCGCTTGCGCGTGTCCTCGAGCGCTCTCCGGAAGGGGCGGATCTCAACGAAGTCATTCGCCTTCATGAGAAAGCCACCCAGCTGAGCCCCCGGCGGGCGCGGTACTGGGCGGAACTCGGGGGCGCATACGAGCTGGCGGGGCAGCTCGAAGATGCCAGGCTTGCCTATGAGCGGGCACAGCAGCTATTTCCGAACTCCCCCAAGATCAATTGGCAGCTGGGGAATTTCTATATCCGCGAAGGAAAGATCCGGGAAGCCCTGCAGGCCTTCCAGAAGGTGTTGCTCGGAGACCCCGGATTGCGGCGTCAAGCCTTCGATCTCGCCTGGCGAGCCGGCGCGGATGCCGATCTCATCCTCGAGGAGATGATTCCACCACAGATGGATATCCTCTTTCAGTACCTCGAGTACCTAACCCAAAAGCAACGCATCGAGGAAGCCGAACAAACCTGGGCGCGCATCCTCGAGCACCAACTTCCCTTTGAACCAAGGGCGGCGTTCCCTTATCTGGATGGCTTGATCCGGAACCAACGGGTGGATGGGCTAACGGCGGCTTGGGCGACGCTGGCCGAGCGCAACCCGACCCGAATCCGCCAGCGACGCTTTGACCCCAGCCTCATTTTCAACGGTGGCTTCGAAAGCGTGATCTTGAACGGCGGGCTCGGCTGGCGCGTAACCCCCATAGAGGGTGTGGTGGTGAGCGTTGACAGCTTGACCTTCTTCGATGGCACCCGCTCTCTCAAGTTTCGCTTCGACGGCCAGCATAACGTCAACTACCATCACGTCCTGCAATACGTCCCGGTCAAGCCCGATACCCATTACCGATTTATGGGTTACATGCGGGCCCAGGAAATCACCACCGCCAGTGGGCCGCGGTTTGAGGTCTACGATGCCTACGATCCGAAGAGTCTTTTCCTCTTGACGGAGAACCTGGTGGGGAGCTCGAGCTGGTCGCCGCAGCACCTTGAGTTCGAAACGGGGCGCGACACGCGTCTGCTGATCATCCGGGTGGCCCGGCCGCCGAGCCGCAAGTTCGACAACCAGATCGCCGGCACCGTCTGGATCGACCGGCTTAGCTTAACCCCTGTCGAATAGCGCCAGTTTCGCCCTAAATACGCCCCGTCGGAGACACCGCGCGTTTGAGCTAACCCCCGTCTTTCAAACAGATTACTAATCTTCTGCGGAGGGTTCGTTTCGCAGCCTTGGGCCATCGAGACGGGTTCCCCCTTTGGGTTCTATCCGCAAGCCCTGGCGGCCAACCGATTGGGGTGTTGCAGGAGACGGGAAAAAGCCCAGTAAGTCGGGCCCTGGGGGAAGAGGGAGCTGCACAGTTGCGGTCATTGCGAGAGCTCTTCCCTCTTCTGGCGGGAGAGGAAGCGCTGGAGGTATCTGGGTCCTTCCTTCGGGAGCGCACCCGGAAATCAGGGCCCCTAGGCACTCCTGTTCTCGTCC
>JBHHYS010000085.1:0-10264 GCA_046757645.1 Terriglobia bacterium
TCGGCTTCGGCTGCCGCACCGGCCCCGCCACCGCCTACCCGCACCCGAACCAGTTCTTCTTCAAGCGCATCGAGAAGGGCGACGCCATCCAGATTGCGGCGCTCATCCGCATTGGCGGCTACGGGGGCGAAGGCTACCGCGCCTGCCACATCGAACCTCTGCCGGAGCTGGGGAAAAAGATGTGGGAGGTGCACACCGCCATGACCCACAAGCAGGCCGAGCTCTCCAAAGCAGGTGTGAAGTGCAACGAGGTGGCCGAAGGTGTGCTGAAGCTCGCCCGCGCCGCCGGGTTCGAGAGCTACGTCTATCACCGGCCTGCGCACGGCGAAGGCATGGAAGGTCACCAGGCGCCGTGGATTAGTCTCGGCGACGATACGGTCCTGGAAGAGAATATGATGTTCTCGAACGAGCCCGGGCTGTATAACCCTGCCGGCGGCTACGGCTACAACCACTCCAACAACATTCGCGTCACCAAGGACCGCGGGGAGGTGATGAACAAAACCCCCCTGACTAAAGAGTGGTGCTGGCTGAAATTGTAGCGCCCCCGACTTCGCCCTCCCGAAGATTCGGGAGGGCTTCGTCGGGGCAGGCCCGCGAGCGGTGTTCTGCGGTTTTGGAGGGGCACGGTTTTTCGGAGCGAAGCGGAGACCCGGGGCGGAGTCGAAGGAAGCCGTGCCGAAAAGGGAGTAAAGAAATCTGGGGCTTTGGCCCCTGGGGTCAAGTCCGGCGATGGGCAAAGGAGCGCCGCTGCGGTGGATGGAGAACTGCTACCTGCGGCGCTACCTGCACGGCCGGGGGATGGAAATCGGGGCACTGTGGCGGCGGTTTCCCCTGCCGCGGGCGGCGCGGGTCTGGTACGTCGACCGGTTCCCCCAGGCGGGACTGGACGAACAGTATTCCTCGCAGCGGAAAATGACGCTCGTCGAACCCGACCTGGTGGCGGATGCGATCCAGTTGCCGGCGGCCCCGGCGAGCCTAGACTTCATCATCGCCAGCCACGTGCTGGAGCACCTGCCGTTTCCCCTGGCCGGCCTGCGCGCCTGGTACGAGGCGCTGGCCCCCGGGGGTGCGTTGCTGCTGCGGGTGCCGGACAAGCGCTATAGCTTCGACCGCCACCGGCAGCGCACCCCTCTGGCCCACCTGGTGGAAGAGTACGAGCACCCGGAGCGCTTCGACCGCCGCGCCCATTTTGCCGACTGGGTGGAAAAGGTGCATGACCGCAAGCCCGGAGAGCCCAAGTTCGAGCAGGCGATGCGCAAGCTGATGGAGATGGACTACAGCATCCACTTCCACGTCTGGATTGACGCGGACGTGCGCGAGCTGATTGACTACACCCGGGAGGCGTGGCGGCTGGCGTGGGAGCCTCGGGTCTTCTGGGAGGCGCACTTCTACCGCAAAGAGACGGTGGCGCTGCTCCAAAAGCATGAAGTGGCGAGGTGACGAACAACACGCTCCTAACGAAACCTTGTCGCTGCCTGAAACTGTAGCGACCCCGACTTCGCCCTCCCGAAGATTCGGGAGGGCTTCGTCGGGGCAGGCCAGTGGCCAATTCCCGGCGACCAGTTCAGCGCAGCGGCTTCCACCGCTGGGAGTTTCATTCCTGGTGGGGCGGACATTCTTGTCCGCCCGCGAGCGGTGCTGTGCGGTTCTGGTCGGGCACGGTTTTTCGGAGCGGAGTCGAAGGGAGCCGTGCCGAAAAGTCATCAAACCAATCTGGGCCTTTAGCCCCTGAGGCTCAAGTGCCCACTCACAAACAATCCCAGGAAAAAACCTGCGCCAGGGAGATGAGAAAAATGAGCGACGACATTCGGCAGGCAATCGAAGAGTACCAGGCGAACTACAACCGAACAATGCCTGAGGACGACCTGCAACCGCTGACTCACCGGCTGCTGGAACAGTCTGGCCTTCAAGCAGTGCTTTCTACCCGGCGCATCCGACCAGACATCATATGGGCCGATCCGCGGGCGCCTATTGTCGGCGAGATAAAGAAGCCCTCTGCGCCCGAAAAGGGAGAGTTCAATCTGCCCCCGCAGCCTGCAGGGCAATCCAAGGACGGTTACATCAAGGACAGGAATCAAAGCATTACGAAAGGAGGCTTCCTACGGCACCAACTCGGAGATGGGCTCGCCCAATTGCATCTCTCTATGAGGGAGCAACACGCTCGATACGGGCTATTCACGAACGGTAAGACTTTCTTGGTGTGTGAGAACGCACAGCGCTTCTGCGCTCTTTGCTTTACTACCGCGCCGGTGGAAAAGCGCTGTGGCTTTCCCCAACAGGCTCCTATGTGCCAGTGTGACTTGCTTGCCAAGGAAGCGGAGAAAATCGAAGCGGTTCTTGAATTTTTGCACAAGCTTTGGGCCGAGTCCCAGAAAAACTGGTGAAACAAGGCCAGGGAGAGCAATGATGGGCGCAAGACGTACTCTGGTGATTGTGGTTGCCTGTGGTCTGTTCCTCGCGCTGGGCGTTTCTCCGATTGAGGCACAGGCAGCGGCCAAGAAGAAGCTGACCCTGGAGCGGCTGTATCGCTACCCGCGGCTGGAAGGCACGGCACCGCTGCGGGCGAAGTGGTCGGAGAACAGCCGCCAGCTGGGCTTCCTCTGGAATGAGGAGGGAATGCCCTTTCGCGACCTCTGGGTCTATGACGTGGAGCGCAACCAGCGCCTTCGCCTCACTGACCTGGAGCAGCCCCGCGACGAGTGGACCCGAACCCCCGCGCACAAAGACCCGAAGTTGAAGAAGTACCTGCCTCCCGAGGGCGGCTTGCAGTCGTTCGAGTGGGCCAAGGATTCCAAGAAGATTGTGTTTGCTTTTCGCGGGGAGCTCTACGTGGTGCGGGCCAGCGGGGGCCAGCCCCTCGACTCCACTCGGGACGAGCCGCTGCGGTTAACCAAAACCAAAGAGGGGGAGGCGCGGCCACGGTTTTCTCCCGACTCCCACCGGCTGGCCTTTTCCCGGCAGCGCGAGCTCTGGGTGCTCGACCTCCGCACCGGGCAGACCGTCCAACTGACCAGCGGCGCCTCGGATGACATCCTCAACGGTACCTTGCCCTACCCCCAGAGCGGCCTGCGGGTGTTCGAGTGGTCGCCCGACGGCGCCCGGGTGGCGTTCCTGCAGATTGACCGCACCGGCGAGCCCACCCGGCTCATCCCCAACTACTCCGGCAGAGAAGTGCGCACCCGGAAGCAGCGCCGCACCTTTGCCCCCGACGAGACCCCCAAGGTTCGTTTGGGGGTGGTGCCGGCCGCGGGCGGTGCGGTGGTGTGGCTCACCCAATCCCAGCGGCAGTACTACTACGACTGGAAGTGGTCGCCCGACTCCACCCGCATCGTCATCAACCGGGTGGAAGAGAACTGGAAGCAGCGGCATCTGGATGTGGTGGATGTGGCGAAAGCGGTGAAAAAAGCGAAGGAGACAGAGGAGACACCGGAAAAGAAAACCGCAGCGGGCGCAGAGAAAAAAGAGGAGAAGTACGAGTGGGTGCGGACGATCTACCGCGAGAGCGATGACAAATGGATGTGCAGCCTTTGCGCGCCGGTGGAGTGGAGCCCGGACGGCGAGGAGATCCTTTTTCTCAGCGAGCAGGATGGGTGGAACCACCTTTACTTGATTCGCGCCAACACTCGTAGTGCCCGGCCAGCCCGGCCGCGCCAGCTGACCCGCGGGACGTGGGAGGTGGAGACGCGTGGCTTTCCGCTCGACGTCCGCCCGCGCTTTTCCCGCGAGGGTCGCCGGGTCTACTTCACCGCCAACAAGGAAGACCCGAGCGTGCGCCACCTCTACTGGGTGAGCGGGGAAGGCGGCGAGCCCTACCGGCTGACAGACAGCGAAGGCTACAACGCCGCCCGGGTTTCCCCCGACGAGCGTCAACTGGCCTTGCTGTTTTCCAGTTTTTCCCAGCCCTGGGACCTCTTCCTGCGAGTGAACGCCCAGGGCATGCCCTGGCAACGGCTCACCCGCTCACCCCGGGCCGCATTCGAGGAGTACGACTGGCCGCAGCCCAGGATCGTCGAATTTCCTGCCGGGGACGGCCGTTTGAGGAAGCTCCCCTCGATCCCGACTTTGTCGGGACTCGGGACACGCAGGGGAGGCAAAACCGTGCGGGCGCTGCTTTTTTCTCCCACAGAAATTGCCGGGGACATCCGGGAGGGAGAGGCAACACCTCCGCTCGGCTCGCCACCCAAGCCTCCGGGCAAACCCATCCGGCGGCCGGGAGAGAAAGTTCCCGTGGTCAACTTCGTTCACGGGGCGGGCTACGCGCAGGCGGTGTTGAACCGCTGGGGCGGCTACTTCGCCCCGCGCTTTCAGTTCAATCAATTCCTGGCGCAACACGGCTACGCGGTGATTGACGTCGACTACCGGGGCAGCTCCGGCTACGGGCGCAAGTGGCGCACCGATGTCTACCTGCATCTGGGCGGCAAAGACCTGCAGGATGAATTGGCCGCCATGGCCTATCTCAAGAGCCTGGGCTGGGTGGACACCGACCGCGCCGGCGTCTGGGGGGTCAGCTACGGTGGCTTTATGACCTTGATGGCGATGTTTCTCTCCCCGGATACCTTCAAGGCGGGATCGGCCTGGGCGCCGGTAACGGATTGGGAAAACTACAACCGCCATTACACCCAGCAGCGGCTGCGCACCCCCCAGGAGGAGCCCGAAGCCTATCGGCGCAGTTCGCCCATTCATCACGTCGCCGGGCTGAAGAATCGTTTGCAGATCATTCACGGCCTGGTGGACGACAACGTGCACTTCCAGGACGCCGTGCAACTGATTGATGCGCTGGTGGCCGCCGGCAAAGAGTTCGACCTCATGGTCTATCCGCAGTCAAAGCACGGCTGGGTGCGCTCCAAAGTCTGGCTCCACTCCACCCGTAAGATGTTCGACTTCTTCGAAGAGAACCTGAAAAGGAAATAGCGGGCCGCGGTGAGGAAAGCGTTTGGGCCCCGAATCCCGAAGCTTCGGGATCGCGGACAGCCTTCCTCGTCGGTTGGTTCGCGGACAAGCTGAAAGCAAAGAAGAAAAAAATTCTTCCGCAGAAACCGCAAAAACCGCAAAAACCGTAGACAAGAGAGGCTCGAGCATGTACGGAGAGTTGGGGGCGATTCGTAGAGCCGAAAGCGGTGGGGAGGCGAGGGGGGTTGAACGAAAAGCCAAAACTCGAGGCCAAGAAGGATTCGGGTTGGAAGCGGGGAATGTCGTTCGCTAACTCGTGTGGAATCAAGCGGGTGAGCGATATTTACTGACAATGTCACCGACTAACTCTTTGGCAGTGAAGCAGATGACTGAACCCCCCTCCCCGGGGGCGGTGTGGTACCACAAGCTCTGGGGGGTTCGGGTATAGCGAATGCTGAACCGGCTGGCGAATTTTTTTGTGCGCATTGTGGAGCGGTGGATGCCCGACCCGTTCCTGTTTTGCGTGTTACTGACGGTGCTCGGCTACCTGCTGGCGCTGGGGCTGACGCCAACCGGGCCGGTGAAGCTGGTGACGCAGTGGTACGACGGCCTGTGGCGCATTCTCCCCTTTGCCATGCGGATGATTCTGATCCTGCTGACCGGCTACGCGCTGGCGAGCTCGCGCCCGGTGCGCCGCCTGCTCGAATGGATTGCTTCGATTCCCCGCTCCCAGGCGAGCGCCATCGTGGTGTTGACGCTGGCCGCTGCCCTGGCGTCACTTCTCCACTGGGGCTTCGCGCTGGTGGCCGCGGCGCTACTGGCCAAAGAGATGGGCCGCAAGCTGCCGGGCTGCGACTTCGGCTTTTTGGTGGCGGGGGCCTACTCGGGCTTCGTCATCTGGGGCTCGGGGCTTTCGAGCTCGATTGCGCTGGTCTCAGCCACCACGGGCAGCGAGATGAACTTCATCGAGCGGCTCACCGGTGACACCTCGGGGCTCGGCGAGACGCTGTTCTCGCCGATGAACCTGGTGCTGGTGGCCGCCATGCTCATCAGCCTGCCTCTGATGTTCCGCCTGATGATGCCCCGTGGCGCCCAGGTGCGCGCCCTGGCCGGGGCGCAGCGGGCTGACTCCGAGGCCGAGAGCCCGGGGGTGGCGGCTCATCCCACACCGGCACAGCGGCTGGAGAACAGCCGCCTGGTGCTCTACGTCTTGGTATTGCTTGGGGTCGTCTTTCTGGCCCGCCACTTCGCCCGGAACGCTTTCGCCCTCGACCTGAACGTGGTCATCCTGCTCTTTCTGGTGCTGGGGATGGCGCTGCACGGCCGCCCGATTGACTACGTGCGCGCCTTCAATCGCGCCGCGCGGGTGGCCGGCCCGCTCGCCCTGCAGTACCCGCTCTACGGCGGCATCATGGGAATGATGCAGGAGTCGGGGCTGGCCGGGGTGATCTCTCAGTGGTTCGTGTCGTTTTCGAGTGAGGCGACTTTCCCTTTCTTTTCCTTTCTCTCCGCGATGCTGATCAACTTCTTCATCCCTTCCGGCGGCGGCCACTGGGTGGTGCAGGGGCCGTTTCTGGTGCCAGCGGCGCTGGCGCTGGGGGTCTCACCGTCGGTGACGGCTATGGCGGTGGCCTTTGGCGACCAAACGGCCAACATGCTGCAACCCTTCTGGGCGCTGCCCATCCTGGCGATCGCCGACCTCTCCATCCGCGACATCATGGGCTACTGCCTGATGACCTTCCTGCTTTCCACCACGCTCTCCACGCTGGTATTATTATTCTTGACCTAGGTGATGAAGCCCCAGCCCTCCAATGCGCTCCCTGGAGCCACCCGCCGCCGTGGCAGGCGAGCCGCGCTCTGGCTGGCGGCATTTGTCGTGGCAGGCTTGGCGCCCTTCGGGCTGCCCGCTCAGGAAAGCGCGGCCACACCGGGCGCGCAGACCACGACCGGATGGGTGTGCGGCATGGTGGTGGACGAAACCTTTGCCTTCGTCGCCGAGGCTGAGTTAGCGCTCACTCCTGGGGTCGACCCCGGCGGGGCCGAACCGGAGCCGGTGGCGCGCGCCACCACGGATGCGCACGGAAGCTTTTGCCTGCGGGATTTGCCCCCAGGCTTTTATCAACTGCGGGCGGCGAAAGCTCCCTGGCCGCCTCAACCGGAGCGCCGGGTGGAGGTGCGCGCCGGCCTGGTCAATCGTCTGACTGCGATCGAGCTGGAACTCGAGCCCGGCGAGCCCCGCGTCTCCTTCGCGGAGAGTTTTGACGGGATGCCGCCGGGACAAGCGCGCGCCCTGATGGAGCGGCTGATCATCCAGAACACCACGGCCAGCATCCAGGAGCTGGCCCGGCGCTTGCTGCCCAAGCGCGGGGTGCGCATCGATGTGGGCCGGCTGGCGGGGCGTTTGAAGGTGAGTCCTTTGGTGGAAGAGTTGCTGCGGCAGCTCGAGGAGGGCTACTTGCCGCCGCTCAAGACCGCCCGGTATGTCTACGTGGTCGGCGAGCTGGCTGACCCTCGCACCCATGACGCCACCGTGCAGGGGCTCTTGCGGAAGCTCGGTGACGGCCGACGCTTGCCTCCCGCTCCCTTTCTCTCCCCGGGGCGCACGCCCTACGTTGGCGACATCGCCATCCAAGCCCTGGCCCGCCTCACCGGGAAAGACTTTGGGTGGAAGTACGGTCAGTCACCGCTGCGAAACCAGGCGGCCATCCGACGCGCCCGCACCTGGTGGCGGAGCGAAGTGGAATCCCGCGAGCGCTTCAAGGGGCGAGGCCGCCGCTAGCCCTTCTGCTACGACCCCCACCGGCTGACGTCGCCAACTTCGCCGCCAACCGACTACGCGTAGAGGTGGGCGACGTATTTCTCGTAGCCGTTGTAGAGCCGGGTGGGAATCCGCTTGCCAGTGGCCACGTCCCGCTCGGTGGCTTGCGACCAGCGCGGGTGGGGGACCCCCGGGTTGACGTTGGCGGAGAAGTCGTACTCTCGCGGCGCTACCACGTTCCAGAAATTCCGGGGCCGCCGCCGGGTGAACTCGAAGCGCACGATCGACTTGATGGACTTGAAGCCGTACTTCCAGGGCACGATCAAGCGAATCGGGGCGCCGTTCTGGTTCGGCAGCCGGTGCCCGTAGCTGCCCACGACCAGCAGGGCCACTTCGTTCCTCGCCTCCGCCAGGGTCAGGGCTTCGAAGTACGGCCAGGGGAGTTGGCTCATGCTCTTCTGTCCGGGAGCCTCCGCAGGCCGGTCGAAGCTGACCATGCGCAGGTAGCGGGCCGCGCTCGTGGGCCGGGCCCAGGCGATGAACCTCGCCAGGGGAAAGCCGATCCAAGGCACCACCACCGACCAGGCCTCCACGCAGCGCAAGCGATAGACCCGCTCTTCGAGCGGCATTTGCCGGATCAGCTCGTCCACGTCCACGCGCCGCGGCTGTTCCACCGCGCCGGCGACTTCAATCTCCCACGGCCGCGACCGGAACCGCTCCGCCAACTCCGCCACCCGGCCCTTGTCCAGGGTGAATTCGTAGAAGTTGTTGTAGCCGCCCACAATGCGCTCGGAGGTGATTGGCCGCTCGGGGGCGTATTTGGAGTTGCGCTCGGCCGGCAGCGGCGGCAAATTGTCGATTCCCGGTGGCTCGGAGGCGAACGGATTTACGGCCCGGCTCAGCCCGAGTACCGCCAAGCCGAAGCCCGTCACGCCCACCGCGGCGCCCTGCAAAAACCGCCGCCGGCTCCGATAGACGCCCTCGGGCGTGACTTCCCGCTCGGGAGTCTCCCAGCCTTTCGGGACACGGATCAGCACCTTGGCCTCGCCCCTCCTCTCTACCCTAATCAGATTCTAGCACCCCGGCGCGAGTTGCCACTTCCGAGATCGAAGAAGCGCAGAGGCTGGTTTGACACCCCGTCGGCGGACTTGCTAAAATGAGCTGTGGCTTCGGGGAGAAGCACAACAGTGATGTCGAATCCCACCGCAGCCGGACGGGAGCATGTTGCCCGACCTGCAGCGACTGATTGAATTGCAGCAGGTGGACCTCCGCCTGCTGGAGCTCACCCACCAGATTGAACTCTTCCCCCAGCGTCGCGCCGAAACCGAACAGGAACTCGCCCGCGCCCGCGAATCGCTCGCCCGGCTTCGCACCCACCACACCGAAAGCTTGAAAGCCCGCAAGAAGCTGGAGTTGGACGTTCAACAGTTCGAGGAAAAAATCCGCAAGCACAAGGAACAAATCTATCAGGTCAAGTCCAACGAGGCCTACCGGACGCTCCAGCAGGAGATTGACTTGGACCAGGAGCAGAAGGCGCGGGCCGAAGACCGGGTGCTGGAAGCCATGATTGCCGCCGAAGAGCTGGAGAAGCAGATCAAGGCGGCGGAGGAGGAACTCGCCGGCCTGGAGCAGCGGGTCGCCGCCAGCCTCCGGCGGTTCGACCAGGAGCAGACCGTACGCGAAAAGGAGGCCGCCGAGCTCACCGGGCAGCGCGACGCTCTGCGCGGCCAGGTGGCCGAAGAAACTCTCACCGTCTACGACCGCATCGCCCACGCCCACGCCGGCCAGGCGCTCGCCCAGGCCCGCGACGAAGTCTGCCAGGTCTGCCTGATCCACATCCGCCCCCAGACCTACACCGAGGTCAAGCGCAACGACCAGATCCACTACTGCGAATCCTGCCACCGCATCCTCTACTACGTCCCCGCCGTCCCGCCGGGCGTCCAGCAGCCGGTGCCGGCGAGCAGTTAGCGACCTACCGGTGCCGCGCCCCACTTCAGGGAAAACCTCCAGGGTGAACCCGCCGCGCGAATCGCTGTTCGGTTCCCCCGAGCGTCCTATGCCGCCGCGCTGCATCGTCGCCACCATTGACGGCGCTGCCCGGGGGAATCCCGGCCCCGCCGCCTACGCAGTTGTCTTTGAAGATGCGCGCGGCAAGGTGCTGGCGCAACTCGCCCGCCGGCTGGGCCGTGCCACCAACAATGTTGCCGAGTACCGCGCTCTGTTAGCCGCGCTGGCCTACGCCCGCCAGCAGGGTTGGCGGGCGCTCAAGGTGCGCACCGACTCGGAGCTGCTTGCCCGCCAACTGCAGGGCAAATATCGAGTCCGCAGTGCCGACCTCAAGCCGCTGCACAATGAAGCCCGGCAACTCATTTCAACCCTCGACTACTTTGGCGTCGAAGCCGTCTCCCGCAAGCTCACCCGCCCCGCCGATAAGCTCGCCAATGCCGCCCTGGATAGGCGACGGCGACCCGCCGTCAGCGACCAGAGTTGAGTGGCCGTCAAACCAAAGAGGAGTCCGCAAGAGGTGCGGAGTTTACCCCGCGAACAGCGGGGCACCCGCAGGTGCTTGCTAAGCGCACCATGCGCGCTGTTTACGAGGCCGGCGTGCTGAAGCCA